>NZ_DLAV01000015.1:0-348655 GCF_002494055.1 Sphingobacterium sp. UBA7038 | reverse complement strand
TTTGAGACAGCCTCTTTTTTTATCAATCTATATTAATGCATGTCATTTAAATCACTTCACATAGGTTTTTAAAAAAGTGTCCAGGTCTAGCGTCTTCGTTTCTTCACCTTCCTTCTCCCGGACCAGCACATTTCCAGCATTATCAGCATCTAGAAATAATAAGGTCGCCTTTAATAAAATCTTTCCATTTTCATCCAACAATCCAACTTTACCATTTTCAGAGAACATCAAATAATTGTCTAAAAATTTACTGATATTTTCCTTCTTGTCAAGCAGAACTTTCCCTTCCTGTGTAACCAATCCAAAATTACCATCCTTCTGAAAAATAGCAAGTTTTTGATTTGCTGGCGTAAGCCAGTCAAACCCTTCCTTATTTACCTTCCCCCCCTTCTTATCCAACAACCAAAAATAATTATCCTTATCTGAAACAATAGCAGTCTGCTCATTAAAATACGCTAAAGAGAAAAGAGAGCAAGGCAGCACATCTTCTCCCGCCATGTTTTTTATACCATAATATTCATCATTGGTATCTTTATCCTTGACCATGGTCCATTTAAGTGACTTATCCAATGGGAAAGTATCTTCAAATAAACTCACATCTTCCCCCTCACTCGTATTACCTCCCCCCGAGATATCAATCACCTTTGCATTTTTGGGAAGCTCGAAATCTGCCGCAGAAGATACATTGGTGACTTTCGTTGTTTCAAAACCAAGATCATTGTTCTCACCCAAAGACAATTTGAGCACACCTCCAGGCAAATCATTGATAAATGAAAATGCCGTCAAATAATAAGTAGGCACCGCTTCCGAATACCATACCGTTGCTACTGCAGAATCGGCATTGTTTTTTATAAATAACTTTGCTTTCTTACAGGTAATTCCCGCTATCGATTCGATCTCGCCCATATCTTGCAGCTGCACATAGGGACCTTCCGACTCCCCTAACTTCGCACTGACAATCTTATAGGCTGGATTGTATGCTTCGGCAGTAACAATATCATCACCGACCGAATACGAATATGTTTTTGCTAATTTTCGATTTAAAATAGCATGTGCTTTTTGATTCACGACAGTGGAAGAATAATCGGCATCTGTTAAAATTTCCACATTCCGATAAGCCATTTTTCCTTTCAAAAATGGCTCATAAAACTCTTTTGCAAATTCCGGAACTTCATTTTCAAATTTTTCAGGTGAAACTTCGCCTTTAAACACCAACTCCATCTGCCATTGCTTATCTTGCGCATAAGTTGTCGAAATTGATAATCCAAATAATAGTGCAACGCTGAGTAAATTATTCATAAGAATGATAAATATGTAGCTAAATAACAAAAGACAGACCAAAAAGCCTATCTTTTGCTCTATTTTTTTATTTATTTACTTTTTTCTCTTCATATTTCCATAAAATGTAAAAACGTGATCGCTAAGCAAAATGAACTACAATTTTATCATCTGTTTTGTTTTCACCGCTTCGTCACATGCCAAAGCAATCCGTAGACTATTAACAGCATCTTCCATCGAATCAGAAAGGTCCAAATTATCTACAATCGCCTGCAGAAAGAATAATTGCTCCCGATTACATAATTCTTGATGATCAGGCTCATCAGATAAGTTGACCCACTCATCGACCTTCGTAAATTCGTTTGCCGAATCTAAATCGGCGTAATGTACGCGAAGGCTTTCTGTTTGTGTATGGGATGCTACCGAATCCGATTTACCTTCATCGCTTGCTTTGTTTGCGATAATGGAAACGGCGCCCTTAGGTCCAAAAACGTCCTTTACAAAAAAAGCGTTTTGACTGACCATTGGTCCCCATCCGGCTTCATACCATCCTACGGACCCATCTTCAAAATGCAGCTGCAATTGTCCGTAGTTGTAGTTCCAGGCAGGAATCTCATCGGTTAACCGTGCACCTATTGCAGATACATACAATGGCTTCGCCCCCACCATTTGACACATGACATCAATATAATGAACTCCGCAGTCAACAATGGGACTTAAACTAGACATCAGATTTTTATGCACATCCCACATATACCCATGGCTCTGCTGATTCAGGTTCATACGCATAACAAGTGGCTTTCCCATTGTTTTGGATATTTCAATAAATTTGATCCAGGAGGGATGATACCTCAAAATATATCCAACAACCAATTTTTTATCGTATTGCAGCGCTGCATCGACGACTTCCTGCGCCGAAATCACGTCTTCAGCTAAAGGCTTTTCAATAAAAACATGAGCGCCAGCCTGAAAGGCTTTTATAGCATACGCTTTATGTGTATCTGGATAGGTCGCAATACAAACGGCATCCGGTTTCGTTTCCTGAAGTGCATCCTCATAAGATTCAAACAGTTTATAGTTACCTCCCAATTGCTCATTCAGTTTACTTTTGCTCTCCCCGCGAGCTACTAGACCCACAATTTGAAAGCCATCTAAATCGTGATATGCCTTCGCATGAGATGCGCCCATATTTCCACATCCAACAACCAATATTTTAATAACCTCTTGTATCATTTTTTTTCTATTGCTATATTATTTCTTTAATCCATCCAAAGCAAAGGCCGCTCCCGTTCCTAGTACAGCTCCTGCTAATACATCGGAGGGAAAATGTACGCCCAAATACATCCTTGAATATCCCACGCTACTCGCCCATAAAAGGGATGGCGCAACGACGTACCACTTCGAGTAGGCTCGAGACAAAGCAGAAGCCGTAGCAAAAGCAGATGACGTATGACCAGAGGGAAAGGAATACCCACCGGCTGTACGAACCGATATGAAATTAGGATATTTTTTAAATGGCCTACTTCGCTTAAAGATATGTTTTAAACCAACATTCACTAGCGCTGTTACAGCCGTACTACTGGCGACATACAGGGCATTCTGACGCATTGCCTTATCATCGTTGACCGCACCTGCCACCAGTAAACCAACAGGAACGGCTATCTGAACATAGTTATTGATATCAGAAAGCACTTTAAATGTTTGTGTTTGTGGCGCTGTCCGAGTCTCAGCTATGGACTCCAATATCCGGATATCTAACGTAGACGCTGGACTTTCTTGTCCTAGAACAGGGCCATAAAGACAGTTAACCCAACAAATAAAAATAAAAGCTAATCTTTTCATCTAACAAATAATTGATCTAATTTACCATTCCCTTGAATTAGGTACCACTAAACACACTACTCCAATTTATTAAACAACAACTTCTCCCCCCACTATTGTCACTTTTATCCGTTATTAACTTAATAAGTCACTCCCCAATCCTTAAAAATAAGGAAATTTATGAGAGTTGTCACCCTATCAAGAAACATTTCGATTGGACAAAATTTCACAGCTCACTATTGGCGTAATTCAAACAGCTTACTATAGGATAGGAAATCAGCATTGTCTTTTGTCTAAATTATAGTGTATTCCCCAATCAATGACCTAGTTTTTACAATTTTTTCAAGAAAATTGAATTCATTTCAACAACAAGTCCATTAGGATAAGAATTTTAAAATGATAGTCTTGCATTTCCCATTAATTTACTATACATTTGCTTGCAGTTATTAATACAAACATGGTCTATACTTGCGTACATCATTTTCATTTTCATCATCGCCATTGTGGCGATATGTTAATTTAATGTGTTCTTACGTAGAATACCTTCCCTCTTGTTTGATTTCTTATTATTAATAATTTACTGCTAACATTTATAAAGCGTTGAAAAATCTTAAAATTGCTATCCAAAAATCGGGTAGGTTAAACGAAAAATCTGTTCAATTACTGAAAAATTGTGGTTTAGACTTCGAGAACTACAAAAGTTCTTTAATCACCACGGTTGGGAATTTCCCACTCGAAATATTATTTCTGAGAGATGATGATATTCCGGGATATGTGGAACAAGGTATAGCCGACCTGGGCATCGTCGGTGAAAACATCATTGATGAGACCGAATCCAAAGTAGAATACATCAAGAGGCTTGGTTTTGGAAAATGTACGTTGAAACTGGCTATTCCCAAAGATAGCACCATCCAAGACGTTAAAGACCTTAACGGCAAAGCAATCGCAACCTCTTATCCAAATATCCTAAAGAATTTTCTAGACGAGTATAAGATCAATGCAGATATCCGTTTGATATCTGGCTCAGTTGAAATTTCTCCCGGTTTGGGTCTTAGTGATGCGATCTGTGATATCGTATCGACCGGTGGAACACTAAAAAGTAATGGTTTGAAGCCTTTTGCTGATGTTAAAAATTCAGAAGCCATATTGGTCGGAAGAAAGGGATTGGAAGGCAATGAAGTTTTGGCGGAATTAGTGCAACGTATCGAATCTGTTCTTTTAGCAAAAGAAACTAAATATGTGGTATTGAATGTCGAAAAGAAAAATTTGCCGGCTATTACTTCTTTATTACACGGTGTTAAGAGTCCTACGGTTGTTCCACTGGCAGAAGAAGGTTGGGTTGCTGTACACACTGTTATCACGGAAGATGACTTTTGGGATAAGATCAATAAGTTAAAAGCTGAAGGTGCCCAAGGTATCGTTGTAATGCCAATTGAAAAAATCATCCTTTAAACTTGACACGCGAGGTACGACTATGTTAAAAAAATATGATTACAAGACCCTAGGGAAAGAGGAAATACAACAATTAGTTGCCCGAAATATGGACCCCAACAATGCAATTCAGGATGTTGTTCAGGAGATTATTCAACAAGTACGTCAACAAGGTGATGTGGTTCTGCGCGAATATGCCGCCAAATTTGATAAAGTTGAACTTGACAGATTATATTTAGACGAGGAAGATATCGACGCTTTGGCGTCTACCATAGGCCGTGATCAACAGAGAGCACTTGAAATCGCTTTTCAAAATATCCATAAATTCCATAGTACACAGCTAAAAAGAGAGCGTACGGTTGAAACAATGCCCGGTGTAAAATGCTGGCGAGAAGTCCGTCCGATTGAAAAAGTTGGACTTTACATCCCTGGCGGGTCAGCAGTTTTACCAAGCACGCTTTTAATGCTTGGTGTCCCGGCAAGGATAGCTGGATGCAAAGAGATCGTCGTTTGTTCTCCACCTCAATCCAATGGAAAAATCAATGGCTTTATCGCTTTTTGTTTAAAATTACTTAAGATAAACAGAATATACTTAGTTGGAGGTGCTCAGGCTGTTGCAGCGATGGGTTTTGGAACGGAGACCATACCAAAAGTGGATAAGATCTTTGGCCCGGGCAATCAGTTTGTCACAAAAGCAAAATCCATCATACAGGGGCTAGCAAATGTCAGTATTGATATGCCTGCAGGACCATCCGAAGTGCTGGTCGTCGCGGATGAATCGGCAAGCCCAGCATTTGTGGCAGCAGATCTTTTGGCACAGGCTGAACATGGAGCCGACAGTCAAGCAGTCCTGGTTGCAACATCCAATGCGCTAGTTGATGCAGTCAACACAGCCCTTGTAGCCCAGTTAGCGGTTTTGCCACGCAAGGAACTCGCTTCAAAAGCGATTGAAAATTCCTATGCAGTAACTGTTGAGACGCTTCAGGAGGCCATACAGTTTTCAAACGATTATGCACCAGAACACCTTATTTTGGAGACGGACCAATGGGAATCCTTAACACGCTATATCAGCAATGCTGGTTCTGTTTTTTTAGGACACTTAACACCTGAAAGCGCAGGAGATTATGCCTCAGGTACAAATCACACACTACCGACATCAGGTTATGCACGCTCCTATTCAGGCGTATCGGTAGATTCTTTTGTTAAAAAAGTTACCTTTCAACATATAAACGAAACCGGGCTTCAACAAATCGGATCAGTGGTTGAAATACTCGCTGAACTCGAGGGACTACAGGCGCATAAAAATGCGATTTCCATTCGGAAGAATGGATAAAAATCCCTATTGAAAACACAAAAAAGGCTTTACAATGTAAAGCCTTTTTTGTGTGATTGATCGCATAAATATTGTCTCGTAATGCCAACTGAATTATCTTCCAAAGGTGTCATAATTATCTGTTGCATATCTTTCAAACCTAGTCAGCAAGGCTATATTATCTTTTTCCAGTTGACTTAAGTCTGCACTCACATCTTTTGAAATAGGTACATACCAATCTACAGGCTCAAAAAATTGGCGAATGCTGGGTTTAGTAAACGCATAGCCATGTCGGGCGAAAATGGTATTCCGAATAATTTCCAAATCTAATTTCTTGAGGTTTTTCAGATCTTTCTCTGTCAACTTTTGCTTAGACGCATTTACAGTAAAGACTGCGGGAGATGCAGATCTATAATATTGTATAATGTATGTATACGTTGAGTCACCATCCACGTCAGTTTCCTCTTTTCTTTTTTCATTAATCCAGTCAACCAACGTCCCCTCCTCTCCATCCTGATTTTTAAGCATCAGATTTGGATTATAGGCAAATTGTTTTTTCAACAATTTAAAGTTTCGCTTTTTGATCTTTACACCCTGGTCATACGCAGACCAGTTACCAATTAGCGTGTCATGATTAAGCTTAATTTCAAAACGCCCGTCGGATTTTCTGTCTCCAGGTTCATCCAATAATAAGCGAATATCAGCACCGTTTTCTTCCAACTTCCCCACAAAAGAGCGCAGATTCCCCTTTACAACATTCTGTCCATAAACACCTCCTTTATCGGTAATTTTCTTTATCGTCAGATTTATCTTCGGAGCGTAATCCGTTGTTGGCAAACCCTCATCTTCTCCAAGTGTTCTTTCATCAACGACAAAGTCGCCAACCCAATTACCGTAAAGTTCCTGATGGGCCTCACGCTCGACGGCAACAGTATCTTTTATTTCGGCAGTTTCATTCTTTTTACTTTTCCCATCCTTACAACCAAGGACTGCTCCAAGCAATAACAGTAAACAAAGGTTTTTCTTCATAATTTATGATTTTTTTGATAAATAATAAATTCCGCCAGCAACAAATTAGGTATCCATCCCAGCCATGTAATAATTTGATAAACATCCATGGGATTGGGCTGAAAGAAGTATACTAAAGCAACCTTCCAAAAACGTAGGGTCAATGCCGAGCAGGTTAATGCAAAACTACGGATCATAAAATCACGGTGTTTATCAAATTTTCGCTGACTCGCCAAACGAACTGCCCGCCATGTAAAATAGCACCATCCAAGCCCCAATAATTCAAAGGCAATAATAGCGGTTAACCCGCCATTCGCCACGGATCCAATAAGCAAACCTGAAGGAGCGGCAAAAACCAAAATGGCGAATACATATAAATACCCGATACTTCGATGGACTCGCGGATATTTATTCAATAGATAAGTATTAAACTGCGTAAAGCCGGCAGGCAAGGCAAAGATAGCCGTGCAAACATGGATATAAAAAACGTAGCGATACCACCAAAGTGATTCTATTTCGGTCTGCTTAATCATCAAGAAATTAGCATCGAGAGAGAAGCCGCGATAGCGAAAAGTAATTTCAGCCATCAACAGGCAGCTGTAAGCAAAGATTAAAAGCCAAAATCCATGTAATATCGAAAATTGAGCCCTTTTAAACATACCTTTTTTATTTACTCCGAATCGCTTCTACCGGATCCAGTCGAGAAGCCATTAAAGCTGGAACAATGCCCGATATTAACCCAATAAAAGTAGAAAGTGAAACAGTAAGCATTACCATTTTCAAACTGACCACAATAGCAACGCCAGTCGCAGCTTGTACCACAAAAGCCAAAAAATAGACGACAACGAGACCAATCCCTCCACCCAACAAACAAAGTACAATAGACTCTACTAAAAATTGTGAAAGAATAAAGAAATTTTTAGCTCCTAGCGCTTTCTGAATTCCGATGATATGTGTACGTTCTTTGACACTTACAAACATAATATTGGCAATGCCAAAACCGCCGACTAAAATTGAAAAAATACCAATTGAAAAACCCGCCAGATTAATGATACCAAAAAGCTGATCCAATGCACCTGTGATCATTGTTGTCTGGTTAATGGAAAAATTCTCCTCCCGTTGTGGTGATATACGACGAATCGACCGCATAAGTGTTTTCGCTTCGCTCTCAGCCTCGCCAAGCGTGTAGTTCGATTTAATAACCATCGCTATACTCGGTGAGAAATTATCATAGTTGACCAAATTTCTAGCCAGCTCAAACGGAATAAAGGCTGTATCATCCGGAGAGGTATTAATCAATACACCATTTCCTTCTTTCTTTAATACACCAATAACCTGAATTTTTCGGCCTAACATATTGATATATTTGCCAACTGGTTCCTCATTAGGAAAAAGCCCCTCTGCAATATTTGCGCCCAACACAGTTACAAGAGCTCCACCCCTCGACTCACTTTCAGCAAAGTAACGACCATCTATAATATTCAAATTTTGAATGTAAAGATTTTCGTAAGTCGCAGCATTAACCGATGAGCCTTGGGCCGAATTATTTTTATATTTAATAGTCGTATTGCCGATATTGATCATATACGCCATATACTCAGCCGTCGTCATCCGGCTTTTTAAATCCAGGTAATTATTGTATGTGGGTTCGGGTCTATTCAAGTATTTCCACCAAGGGAAATTTGGGCCGCCATCCCAGGGCCATTTTTCGATATACAGTGTTTTGCTGCCAATCTTCTTGACTGATTCCTCTATATTATTCCGTAGGGTATCTACTGCAGAAAATACACCAATAATCGTAAAAATACCGATGGTCACACCCAGCAGCGAAAGTAAGGTGCGAGTACGATTGTCTTTCAATGCCGAAAAAGCAAACTGACAACTCTCCAATATCAATCTAAAAAATAGCATAATTGTATTCTAAAATACAATATAGTTTTGATTTAATGTCAAAATCCCCAAAAATATATACATTAATTAGAAATATGGCTCTTCCATACCCGAAAAAGTTATAACTTTGTATGCTTTTGGCAGCCTGGTATTTGGTGCACTGTAATGCACTGAAAGGCAGATATTAATATATACTATTATTAAAGATGAAGTTATCTCAATTTAAATTCAACTTACCAGAATCATTACTTGCTTCTGAACCTTCTGAAAATCGTGACGAATCACGCTTGATGGTCCTACATAGAGATACTGGTAAAATTGAACACAAAATTTTCAAAGATGTATTGGATTATTTCGATGACAAGGATGTCATGATCTTAAACAATACTAAAGTTTTTCCAGCGCGCCTTTACGGTAATAAAGAAAAAACTGGAGCGACGATTGAAGTTTTCTTGTTGCGTGAATTGAACAATGAACTTCGTCTTTGGGATGTATTGGTAGACCCTGCGCGTAAAATCCGTGTAGGCAACAAATTATATTTCGGTGATGATGATTTATTGGTTGCCGAAGTGGTTGACAATACAACTTCTCGTGGTCGTACAATTAGATTTTTATTTGACGGTACCGATGAAGAGTTCCGCCGTAATATCGAAATCTTAGGTGAAACTCCGCTTCCTAAATATATCAAGCGTAAAGCTACACCGGAAGATAAATTCCGTTATCAAACAATCTATGCAAAAAATGAAGGGGCTGTCGCTGCACCTACAGCGGGACTTCACTTCTCCAGAGAGTTAATGAAACGCTTGGAACTAAAAGGCGTTGATTTTGCAGAAGTTACTCTTCACGTTGGGCTTGGAACTTTCCGTACCGTTGAAGTCGAAGATTTAACCAAACATAAGATGGATTCCGAACAGTTTATCATCACTGATGAGGCTGCGCGCGTTGTTAATAAAGCTATCGATAACAAACGTCGTGTGTGTGCTGTAGGAACGACTTCTATGCGTGCAATAGAATCTTCTGTTTCTGCAGACCATCACTTAAAAGCGGCTTCTGACTGGACCAGTAAGTTCATCTACCCTCCTTACGATTTCAGTATTGCAAACTCGATGATTACAAACTTCCACACGCCAGAATCTACACTTTTGGTGATGATTGCTGCTTTCGCTGGTTACGAAAACGTCATGAATGCATACGAAGTTGCAGTAAAAGAAAAATACAGATTCTATAGCTATGGTGATGCCATGTTAATTATCTAATGATTTGATATAACAAAAACAGAAAACGTGGATGGCTTCATAACTATCCACGTTTTTTTTAAATAAAAACCCTTCAATAATACCATGAATTTTGCCATAATCGTTGCTGCAGGAATCGGAAACAGGATGAAAAGCGATCTTCCAAAGCAGTTTCTTAACTTGGATGGGCTGCCGATCGTGATGCATACTATTGATCGCTTCTATCAATCCAACACCATTTCAGAAGTTATCTTGGTAATCAGTGAAGCAATGGAAAGCTATTGGAACCAGTTATGTGTAAAGTATCAGTTTGACAGACCAATACATATTGCATTTGGCGGAAAAACTCGTTTCGAAAGCGTAAAGAACGGTATAGACTACATTAAACAAAACTTCGACATTGGTCCTAAAGATTACATCGCCGTACACGATGGAGCTCGTCCGATTATTTCGGACCATTTAATTAGAAAGGCTTTTCAGGGAGCTTACGAACACCAAGCAATTGTATTGGCACAAAAGAGTGTTGAATCGGTGCGTTTAGGAAATATATCCACAAATACCGCCACAGATAGAAATCAGATTTGGCTGATACAAACTCCACAAGTCTTCCTCGGAGCATTGTTGTTAAAATCCTACCAACAAGATGAAGATCCACTTTTTACAGATGATGCTTCAGTGGTCGAAAAAACGGGCAAAAGTATTTATATTGTTGAAGGTGATTCTAAGAATATAAAAATCACCTATCCCCAAGACTTACAAATTGCCCAACTTTATTTAAAACTAATTTAAATGGTTAAGCATTGCCACGAATAACACGTAGTAATACAACGATAATTGCAATCACCAAAAGAATGTGGATGATATTATTTCCAGCCGCATAACCTCCAAAAAAGCTTATCGCCCAAATGATAACTAAAATAACGGCGATGATGTACAGTAAATTTCCCATTTCCTTATAATTTAATACCTAATTTATTTTTTATAGGTATAACAACGAAAAAAGGACTATAGTTTTATATTAAATAGATTAGGTTATATCCAACTGTAATCTGTCATAGGCTAGAAACATATTTTCGGGCAATTCTCCTGAAACAACTTCATGCAATCCCATTCGATGCCCAATATGTGTAAAATAGGTTTTGTCGGCATGAATATCATCGGCAAATTCAATCGCCTCTTCCAACGTTAAATGTGAAATATGAGATTCCTTCTGTAAAGCATTTACGACAAGAATCTTTACTCCTTCCAATAATTTTCTTGATTCGTCAGAAATGAACTTCGCATCAGTAATATAGGCGAAATCTCCAATTCTAAAGCCCAACACAGGCATTTTATAATGCAGGACTTCGATAGGCATAATTTCCTTTCCGAATAAAGACAATGGCACACCAGCCTTTATCTCTTCCAAATCCAGTCTAGGCGCTCCTGGGTATTTAATTTCCGTAAATGCATAATAAAATTCACGCTTTAGTGCTTCATGAAGTGCTTCGGTGCCGTAAATTGAAATAGAACTATGCTGCTGATAATTAAACGCTCTAACATCGTCCAGTCCCGCAATATGATCTTTATGTGAGTGCGTCATTAATACGGCGTCCAAATGCATAACTTTCTCGCGCAGCATCTGGTATCTAAAATCAGGACCGGTATCGACAACCAATGTATGCTGATTGTATTCAATAAGAATAGAAGAACGTAATCTCTTATCACGTTTGTCTTCAGATTGACAGACCTGACATTGGCATGCTATTACTGGCACCCCTTGTGATGTTCCGGTTCCTAAAAATGTTATTCTCAAGCTACAATTTTTGATTTCAACACATCTTCATATAGTGGAAGAAATTTTTCAGAAATAACCTCCGAATCAATATCAATATCCAGTAATATATTCCACAGTGACTGGATTTTTATTTCAAGATTCGAAAACTTATTGACTACGACCACTTTTGTCGTCTGCAACATACAGGCACCGGTACGAAAGGAACCTTTCTCGTACCTCACTTTATACCCCTGCTCTTTGAAAAACTCCTCTATTTTCGTTAAACTGCTTTGTGTAAACGGTAACAAAATCTCTCCTCCTTTTAAATTTCTACCTCAGTCTCCCAAACTTAGATAAATTTGATTTTATATACAAATAAAATCACGAATGTCAATCAATCGACCAACTTAAGGAGTTCATTGCCAAAAGTATCCCAGCTATATTTCTTTTTCTCGTCAATAATATTTGTTCTAAATTGCTCTTCTTTATTGTAGTGGTAAAATGAAAAAATACCGTCGGCCATTTGACGGGCATCAGGTTCCACGACATAACCAACATACTCATGCTGAACTAATTCAGGCAATCCCCCAACGTTACTGACAATCATCGGTAAATCAAAATGATAAGCAACCTGCGTAATTCCACTCTGTGTAGCACTCCGATAGGGCAAGACCACACAATCTGCCGCTGAAAAATACCTTCCGACCTCCTGATTAGGAATAAAATCAGTATGCATAAAAATAAACTCTTCCAGTTTATACTTTTTTATAAGGTTCAAATAAGGAGCAGGGTCACCATAAAATTCGCCTGCGAGCAGCAATTTCACCCCAAGGGTACGTATTCTGGGATCAGCCAATGCCTCCAGGAGGATATCCAAACCCTTGTATTGACGAATAAAACCAAAAAACAATACGACTTTATCCCCCTCGGCAATCTTAAGTAATCGACGTGCTTCCTTTTTACTCTGATGTACACCATAGTTATCATAGAGTGGATGCGGCGTATATACCGCTGGCATTTTCGGGCTTAACATTTTCAGATCTGCCAGCACACTTTTACTCATGGTGAGACAAGCATCAACAGACTTTAAAAAATAACGAATCAATAAGCTATCCCCTATCCGTTGTTCATGAGGAATGATATTATCAGCGATGCATACAATCTTAGTATGTTTATTTTTTCGAACTTGTCGTTGAATTGTTCCCAAACAAGGTCCAAAAAACGGCATCCAAAATCGTACAATAAGCAAATCATAATTTGCCTTTTTTAGTTCTTTACCTACCTTAATCCAATTAAATGGATTAATGGAATTGACCGTGGTCTTAATATGAAGGCCAGTTGGTGCTGGCTCATCCGAATATTGAGACTTTCCGGGAAAAAGGAAATTAGGATACTGTAAGCTGAAAGAATAGATGTCCACTTCATGCCCTGCTTCCTGAAAGTGAAATGCCAATCGTTCATTAAAAGATGCTATCCCACCGCCCCTTAACGGATAAGCGGACCCTAAAATCACAATTCGCATAATTAATTAAATGACTTTCTCAATTTGATAATCATTCCGATCGGAGCTGCTTCTAGACACTAATTCAGCCAAAAAACCAGTCAGAAATAATTGTGTTCCCAAAATAATCGCTGTCAGCGCAAAGAAAAATAAAGGTTGATCTGTTATATCTCTAAATGGTGTGCCGCTGGCGATACTCATCAATTTGTGGCAAATTAAATAAATGGAGATAAATAAACCTGCAAGAAAACTAATCACGCCCATAACACCAAAAAAGTGCATCGGTCTTTTCGAAAATTTCCCGACAAAAAATATGGATAATAAATCTAAGAAACCTTTCACAAAACGACCCGGGCCAAATTTGGTGGTACCATATTTACGTGGGTAATGCTGTACTACCTGTTCCTGTATATTGGTAAATCCTGCCCATTTTGCAATAACAGGGATGTAACGATGCATCTCGCCATAAACTTCGATGTTTTTGACAACATCTTTCTTATAAGCTTTAAGACCACAATTAAAATCATGCAGGTTATAAATTCCAGACATCGATCTTGTCACCCCATTGAATAATTTGGTTGGGATTGTTTTGGTCAATGGGTCATAGCGTTTTTGCTTCCAACCCGATACTAAATCCGCTCCCTTATTCACGATCCGATCATACAGTTCAGGAATCTCATCTGGACTATCCTGTAGATCTGCATCCATTGTAATAACCACATCGCCCTGTGCAGCAGCAAAGCCTACATTTAAAGCCGCAGATTTTCCGTAATTGCGTCGGAACTTTATCGCAGAAATATTCGTGTTCTTTAACTTCAACTCTTCGATAACTTTCCAAGAATTATCTTTACTCCCATCATCAACTAAAATAATTTCATAGGAAAAATGATTGGCCGCCATAACGCGGTCGATCCAAGCTGTCAATTCGGGTAAGGATTCTTCTTCATTAAATAAAGGAACAACAACAGAAATATCCATGTGAATGTTAATCATGCTAAAAATGTAGTATTATAATACCAACAAAGGTATTACTTTTTCAGTAATACCTTATAGGGTCAATTTTATTTTATTAAACACTAATTGGTCTCTTGTTTGATCACCAATTTTTCTCGTTTTGTCAAGGCTGATAATAGTAATGCAAAAACAAATTGAAACATCAGCGTGATAGCCAACCCTTTGAGCACCTGCCCTAACGTTATCTTTCCAATAGCATCAACTTGCTTTTCAAGTTCCGCGATTTTTGAATCGATAACCTCATCCGGCACATTGTTCTTTTCCATATACTCAATTGTAACATTAATTGTATGTGTCTCCACCTTTTCTTGTAAAGTTGGATTAATGAAATTAACATACGCCTGTGTCCCAATTGTTGAAATAATAGTGGAAATAGCAAGCATCATAAATATGGATTTTAATGCTATAGAAAAATTCCAGTATCCGCCATTTGCTTTCCTAAGAGAGAAAGCGAAAAGCGCAGAAATAATAACAAAAAGACCAGTATTAACAATAAATGACATCGACATTACCCCCCAAAAGGAATTTAAGTCTTTGACAACAAACAAGACGACTAATCCGAGAATGAAAGAAATTATTCCCAGGATAACACCGTAAATAATACTTTTCTTTTTGTCAATTACCGCATCAAATCCTACATTACTTTGGTTGATTGAATCTGCCATAAAAATTATTTGTTATAGTAAGTACTAATTATTTGGTAAAGTGCAATATCAAATGCCTTATTGGAAGACGCTTCTGCATACTCTTCAAATTGTTTTTCAGATGGTTTCAACTCACTAAAGAAGCTCATGATAGGATAAAAAAGTTCGTAGACTTCACTTCTCGGATTTAATCCTTTTCCTACTTTTGCAATTTCAGCATACGGGCTATCTACTACAATTTGATTGGCAATGATATCTTCATAAATTTCATGCTCATCCTGAAATTCATCTTCATCAACTAATAAAAATTCCTTTAAGAAATCATCCAATTCAGGTTCAATCTCATCGTCCTTGCATTCCCCTAAATAAAGAAAAATATTCAACAATTCTGTTCCCCTATCTATAGTTTCATCTTCTATAGCCTCCCATTCCTCGGAATCCAAATAGTCATCTTCAAGCTTTAAAACATCATTGGAGAAAAAGTTCATGAGTAAAAGGTCTACATAAACCTCACGCAACTCATCAAAAAGTGGATAATCATCAAAAGATTGATCCAACAGTTCTAATTTCTCTAAATAACTTGCTTCCGTATTGAATACGGCAATAATCTTTTCAAGAAATTCCGGGGCAGTCGAGATCCCATCAACCTTGCCATAATTTAATATACCTGCCTCAACGGCTGCTTTAATATTTGCTTCCATGGTTTTAATCGTTTTTTATGATTTGATTATTATTGATGATCAATTCGACAGCACCTTTTAAAGTCTGTCCAAATAATGGAGAATTTTTAGATTTAGATCTATTTGTTGTTTCATCGAAGTTCCAAGTCTTCACAGGGTCAAATACGACAAGATTGGCTATTGCTCCCTCCTCAATAAGAGGAACTTCAAGTCCTAGAATCTGCCGGGGTCTAACTGAAAGACTATTGACAATTTGTTCTTCATTTAATCCAGCACGAACCAAGAGTGGTAATACGGTCTGCAGTCCAATAATTCCATTTTTTGCAATATGGAATTCAACATTCTTAAATTCTATTTCATGCGGTGTGTGTTGCGAAACGACAGCATCGATAGTACCGTCCTTAACGCCTTTAAGTAATACCTTCAGATCTGCCTTTGTGCGTAATGGGGGGCTTACCTTATAATTACTATCAAAACCGACAATATCATCGTCAGTAAACACCAATTGATGTGCAGCAACATCACATGTTACTGGAAGACCTTTTGCTTTCGCTTTTTTTATCAGATCGACAGCTTCTGGAGTGCTGATGGATGCAAAATGAATTGGAGCTCCAGTATATTCCGCTAAATACAGATCACGAGAAACCATTAACGATTCGGCCAGGTTAGGAATACCTTTCATTCCCAAATAAGTACTCATCGCACCTTCATTCATTTTGTTTCCACCTGCCATAGACTCATCTTCAGCATGTGAAAAAATCAATCCATCGAATCCCTTAGCGTATAACAACGCTCTGCTCATTAATCCCGCCTGCTGTACACTCCTGTTTCCATCACTAAAAGCGACAGCACCCGTTTGCTTCATATCAAATAGCTCGGCCAGTTCTTTCCCTTCTCTCTTTTTACTGATCGCTCCAATTGGATGTACATCAACAATATTTCCTTTCGCTGTATTGACAATAAGTGCAACCTCGGAACGGCTTTGAATCGCCGGTTCGGTATTAGGCATTACGGCTACTCCAGTAAATCCTCCAGCAGCAGCTGCTGCGCTTCCACTAACGATGTCTTCTTTGGTTTCTAATCCAGGTTCTCCAAAATTGGCATGTAGGTCAAAAAAACCTGGCGCTAAAACTTTTCCGGCACCATCTAAGGTTTCTATGTTTTTATCAGCTACTTTGACAGATTTTCCAATCTGTGCAATCTTTCCCTTTTCGATAAATACATCAACTTGCTGCTGATGAAATTCGTTACCAGGTAAAATTACTTTAACAGAAGTAATCAATAAGCTTTTCATATATGAATGTGATTGAAATTAAAAGGATACAACTTATTTATCGAAGCGGGTAGCGTGCGCAGTAAGAATGGACAGACAGTGGCTTTATCACTATAAATCATATAGCTATAAATAACTTTTTCGCGTGATGCTCGTGATTGCTTCATTTCGAGAAACAAAGTTACAAAATACAAATTTATTATAGAACATTAAAAATAGATTTCAACGAGGAATAACTAGGCATTTTCTCCCCACTGATAATGTTTAAATTCAAACCCAGCAAGACTCAAAATCCGATCAACCACGGTTTCTGCGACTTCGTCCAAAGTCTTTGGTAAGCTATAGAATGAAGGTGATGCCGGACAAATGATACCTCCGGCCTCTGTCACCAATTTCATGTTCTGGATATGTATAATACTTAGTGGTGTCTCACGGGTAACCAAAATCAATCTTCGTCGTTCTTTTAGCACGACATCGGCCGCTCGGGTTGTCAAATCAGAAGACACACCGTGGGCTATCCTTGATAATGTCCCCATTGAACACGGACAGACAATCATCGTATCATAGCGAGCCGATCCTGATGCAAAAGGAGCAAAGAAATCACCCTTGTCATAAAACTTGAACGGCACATCCTGATAACTCTCATCGCCCAACTCCGCACGCCATACATCCTTCGCATTATTCGACATCACAATCCCAACCTCTGCGATCTGTGTTTTTAATACCAATAGTTTTTTAAGTAAAACTTTAGCATAGATTGAGCCGCTAGCTCCAGTAATGGCAACAACAATTTTTCTCTTAGACATCTCTTTTAAAATAATAAAAACAAAGCTATAAAAAAAGGGTCGTAGTGAGAAACACCCGACCCTACATCTACCTATGAAAAACATGCCCTTGGGAGGGGCTTAACAAAAGTACATCTACTTTTTAATTTACAAAAACATTATGCGCATTACTACACATTTGTGTATATAAAATACCCTAAAAATTCCTTTTTCCCAGATTTTAAGATCCAATTCACCCCGCAAAAAAAAACTTCTTCCAAATTTCAGTTCAATCCAAAGGAAAATTAAATACAAATATTTTCGCAAATCAAACGCTTATTCTCATCAATAAAGTCTATTTTAGTAACAACGTTAGACAATTTGTTAAGACATGAACCTTTCCGTTTTAGAACAATATATTGAAGAAGGCAAAAGCCATGATATCGACTTATTATTGATTGGGAATCCCGAACTTTTACAAGAAACAACGAGTCATGGAATTTCTCCCCTACTATTGGCTTGCTATTACAACAAACCCCAGATCATACGGATACTTTTACAACACACCAAATCCATGACTATCCATGAGGCTTGCGCGGCTGGGTTAACTTCATACTTGGAGGCCATTATTTCGCAAGCACCATCTGTTGTCAATGAATGGTCGTCACAGGGCTTTACGCCATTAACTTTAGCAACATATTTCAACAAAACAGACATTGTACGTCTTTTACTGTCCAAAAAAGTCAATCCGAATGTCGTAACCAAAAATGAACAACTCACCACTGCGCTACATATTGCCGCTGCAAACAACAATGAAGAGATCGGTAAGTTGCTAATCGAGGCCAATGCTAATGTCAATGCCATTCAAGCGACTGGCGAAACTCCACTTCATTTCGCTGCCCAATATGGTAATATCGATTTTATTGTTGCCTTACTCGAAAATGGAGCCGACACCAGAATCATCAATATTTCAGGGTTAGCTCCAATGGACCTGGCCTTTGAAAAAGGCCATAAAGAGATCGCAGAGATCTTAAAAAATTAATTTCTTTTTAAAATTTCGCATCCGATTCTGCAATGAAGGCAGCGTTTCCGATCACAGTAAAATCTCTTTAATTGTAAAATCCCCTGACTTTGCAATGCGCTTTGAACTTGCCAATCATATTGGGCAAACTGTCTCACAACCATATTTTTTTCTGAAGGAAGCTGCTCCAAAAGAGTTAGGGCCCTATCAATATAGGTCTGAATACTGAAATATTTACCGTATGAAAAAAGAAAAACAATAATCACATTAATAACAAGCGTGTCAATAGTTTCATTACCCAACCGAAGTGTTTCTTTTATCTTCGTTTTTGTACCAAAGGAAAAATGTCCGTCAAAATAATCACTTAGAGACGCTATCTTAAATAATTTTCGAGCTCTTTCCAAATCATCGACAGCCAAAATCTTGGCAACGCCCAACTCGTTCTTGCTAAACAAGACAGCTAATTGAGCAATTCGCCGTTCGGGAAAATTATATGGTCTCATTCTCATCCTCTTCCAAACCCCATAAACAACCTCTATACCGTGTATATGCTTTTGATACTCAAATTCACCGGCTAACTGCTTCATATACTCGCTTCCTGACTCCTGAATTAACAACCCACTAACCCCAAAGAAAAGAGCTTCTATTTTAAATAGGTTTGAACGATATTTTTGTAAAATGTTCCAAGGTAATTTCTCCCCAAGCTCCTGAAATGTATCGGCATTAACTTTTAATCCTATACATCTGCAAATCCATACCCATAACGTTTTTTCCCAATCCGTATTAAATTGATCTAAAATCAACAAAACTTGTTGAACCTTCATTTCTAGGCGTTCAACAGCTAAAGTACTCAGCCACATGGATTTTTTAAAAAGATCAATTGAACCAAGCTGAAACTCACAAGGTATCGAACTTTTTGCGTTCATCATCGTTGAATACCGTTCCAACAGATGCTGTTCGACATATTCCGAAAGCACCAATGTCGGTATTGATGTACCGTCATTTCGGTAAATAACTTTATCGTTTCTCCAAACCACATGTAAGATAACGTTATTATAAACGGTATCTTCTTGATGACAATGTCGATCCCAATCCGAAGATTGGATATGCATCTCGACATGACC
This sequence comes from Sphingobacterium sp. UBA7038, assembly GCF_002494055.1. Taxonomy (NCBI): domain Bacteria; kingdom Pseudomonadati; phylum Bacteroidota; class Sphingobacteriia; order Sphingobacteriales; family Sphingobacteriaceae; genus Sphingobacterium; species Sphingobacterium sp. UBA7038. The sequence continues at coordinate 328,903 of NZ_DLAV01000015.1, read as the reverse complement.
AAACCAATCATTATCTTTACACCTAATATGTGACATGAGGAAATCGGGGCCTGAATCTGTATTGTATTGCCCCACATGAACAACGGCCAAGGGTTCACCATCCGTAGAATGCAACCCATTTGCACGGAATAGCCGAAGTTTCCAGATAAACTGCATTAAGTTTTCTGTAACTAACATAATTGTAATTTAAGAATTAAATTAACCGGCTATGGCTTAATTCCCTAAATATACAATTTAATAATCACTGTTTCTTATAGATCTTTAAAAGATCATTGGAAACCAATTTACTTTCAAGCAATTGTCCACTAAATTGTGGAGCCGTAATTCCATTAAATAGCTTTGTTTCGGTTTCAAACACCCTCGCCTCATCCCAGAGATCCGCATCGATAAACATGTGCAGCGTAGCACGCCCTCCTTCAATGATGATTGACTGAACATCCATTAAATATAGTTGATAAAGAATATTCTGCGGCAGATACAACCCGTAATTTTCAAGCTCAATATACTTAACATTTGATGTCCAATCTGTCTTTTTAGCATTGAAGACGATTGTATCAGCTTGATCATCTAGAATATTGGCATCTAGTGGAATGGCAAGATCTCTATCTAAAAGAATACGCAATGGGTTGTTACCCTGCCATTCTCTTACGGTCAGACTGGGATTATCTACAACTGCGGTATTTGTACCGACCAAAATAGCATCTTCCTCTGATCTCCAGCGGTGAACCAACTGTCGGCTAGCAGCATTGCTTAACCAAATTTGTTTATTTTGCATCCCCATAAAACCGTCCTTCGACTGCGCCCATTTTAGAATAACATAGGGGCGGAATTGACCAATACGTGTAAAAAACCGACGGTTGAGCCATACAGCCTCTTTTTCCAGTAAACCAATTTCAACTTCAATACCTGCTTCGCGCAGTATCTCAACTCCCTTGCCATTCACCTTGGCGAAAGGGTCCAAACAAGCGATATAGACTTTTAAGGGTTTTAGCTCTGCAATCATATTGGCACATGGCGGTGTCTTTCCATAATGCGCGCAAGGTTCAAGGCTAACATAAAAAATACTTCCCTCGATAAGCCGTTTTGCTTCTTCCCCATACTTTTGTACAACCTGCTGTACCGCATTGACCTCAGCGTGTGGTCCACCATATGGAGAAGTATATCCTTCACCGATAATTTTACCGTCCAAAACAATGACAGCCCCAACCATTGGATTGGGACTCACTGAACCCGCGCCCATTTGGGCCAGTTCCAAACAACGATGCATATATTGCTTGTGCATATCCATGGATACAAATCTATGAAAATCGTACCTTTGACACATGAAAATACTTCAAGATTTCGAATTATTATTTCAACATGAGCTTCAGGGGTTATATGATGAGGATGAAATAAAAGCAATATTCTTAGTGGTTGTTGCCGAAAAGTTTGGGTTAAATAGAACCAATTATCAATTGAGAAAAACAGATATCGTCAAGGAGGCGGATAAGGCTGAAGTACTTAGCATCCTTCAGAATCTAAAAAAGCACAGACCTATACAGTACATACTCAATAAAGCAGATTTTTATGGTGAAGTTTTCCAGGTCAATGAATCGGTCCTCATTCCACGCCAGGAAACTGAAGAACTTGTCGATCTGATCATCAAAAACCACAAATCTTCTCAAAACCTAAAAATTATAGATATCGGAACTGGCTCTGGCTGCATCCCGATCACCTTATCAAAGCATCTCAATAATGCCCTAGTAACAACGATAGACATCTCAAAAGAGGCGATAAAAACAGCACAAGAAAATGCTAAGAATTTAAAAACTCAGGTTCAATTTATCAATGCGGATATATTTGAATGGGAATACATTTTCTCCGACCAACACTATAATATCATTGTATCCAATCCGCCCTATATAACCCCGGGAGAAAAGCAGCACATGAATCAAAACGTATTGGCTTATGAACCTGAGCTCGCATTATTCATTGAAGAAAGCGCTCCATTGATTTTTTATGATGTTATTTCATCCTTTGCTTTGAAACATTTAACCCCAGATGGAGATCTATATTTTGAAATCAATCAATATCTCGGTCCAGAAATGAAGGAACTTATGGTCAAAAAAGGATTTGAACAGGTCAAACTCATAAAAGATATCAATGGAGCAGACCGAATAATCCATGCAAAAAAAGCGCGATAAAAAAATAATCCGTTTATTTATTAACAGTTAAGGCCTTTTCGTCAAAATTTGCATGCTATAATTTGGCATATATCAAAAGAAATTCTACCTTTGCATCACTTTCAAAAACAGAAAGGATTCCGTAGCTCAGCTGGTAGAGCAATACACTTTTAATGTATGGGTCCTGGGTTCGAATCCCAGCGGGATCACTAAAGAAAAGCTAATCGCAGGATTAGCTTTTTTTTGTTTAACACTTGCGGAAAACTTCTTTTTCATCAACAACGCTTTTCTTGATCTCCATTTGAAAACATGTTTTTTATCTTATCTTTATAATTTCAAGAATTTACGGACTAAGTACAGCAAAAAAGCAACCGATAATTCAAAAATAATTCTGGCGCTATTTCACCATCAAAGTAACGCTAGAACATTTGAAATCAATGAAAGAGGATCGAGCACATGAAGAGATTTACGTTAAAAGAGATTGGCCAACAGCTAAACCTATCTCCAGGAACCATTTCCAAAGCATTAAACGACAGCCATGAAATAAGTGCAGAAACAAAAAAACTAATTTTAGATTTTACAAAAAAAATCAATTATATACCAAATTTCTCTGCAAAAAGCCTAAAGACGGGGCGCTCAAACACATTAGCGATCATTGTTCCGTTTATCTCAAGCTCATTTTTCTTTGATTTCTATGAAGAGATTTCCCACATCCTGTCGCAGACGAATTATAAACTGATCCTATTACAGACTTTTAACGATGAGAAAAAAGAAAAAGAAGCCCTAGAACTTTGTATACAAAGCAATATCGAAGGTGTAATCATTTCTCCTGTAAAAAATGATTCAAGTTTATCACTCTTGTTTTATATGATGGAACAGATTTGTCCTGTTATTATCTTCGACCGAATAAACCATCAGCTCGACACATTCAAAATCGGAATCCAAAACAATAAGGTCATCTACCAGGCAACAGAAGAAATGATCAGAAACCGAAGAGAAAATATCATCCTTCTACTATGTAAAGATATCGGTGGCAATGTAAGCCGAATAAAAGGATATAAAGATGCACTCTTCAACGCCGGCGTACCCTTTAAAGAAGAAAATATTATAGAAATTTCTTATTCCAGTCCCAAGGACAATATCGATGATGAACTGGAAAGCAAAATAAGCACACTAATAAACGGGCCACTAGCACCAAATGCGCTCCTCTCAACGACAGACACCTTGTCACTAAAAGTTTTGCACATATTAAATAAATTGAAGGTGAAAATTCCTGATGACATGAACTTAATTGGCTTTAGCAACACCCCTTTTGCCAACAGTCTCAATCCATCTCTAACAACAATCACCCAACCAACACAGCTTATGGCAGAAAAATCGGTAGAACTCCTCTTGCAGATGTTAAAGAAAAAGAACAAAAAGAATTATTTCGAATTCGAGACGTATTTTTTGGACTGCAGTATCGAACACCGAAAATCCACATCATCCCTTTAAAGAAAAGGTCAAAATTCCATAGCGGAATTTTGACCTTTTCAGAAAATACCGATCTCTACTATTAACGATCGACCGCAACATCCACCAATTAAACCTTACTTAATCAATGATCGCAATGCATGGACAGGCAAATCTATTTTAGTATCATTGGATAGATTCCCGTTCAATGTTCCCCATTGCAAACTATCTAAACGGACAGATGATTTCCCTTCAGTTTTGATATTCAGAAGACCAACTTTGGCTTCAGGTCCTTTCCTATTGAAATAAACTTCTGAATTGTTTGCCACAATATCTGCACTTTGATAATTCGTACGCGGAAGTCCCAAAACACTATTCGTCGTGTTAACAAATAAACGACCAACAAGAGAATTCCCCTTACTGTCCGTCCCGCCAAGATCATCAATAGTGGAATTTGTCAGGTTCAGGTTCAACGTATTTATAACGGATTTCTCCGCAAGGGAAAATACCTCAACGCTATCACCTACAACAGTCAACTCGTTCAACTTGGCCGACAACTCGTTAATACCCGCATTTTTTAATTTTAAAACCTTAAGATCAGGTGAAAAAATATAGATTGACTTATAAAACCCCTCTCCTCCTGATAAAAGATCTAAGGTAAGATTGCCAGATTGATCAACATTCGCTTTCACAAAGTCGGCTTGACTTTTATTAACTTTAACCATAAACTTATCGCTTTTCACCCAGTACAACCCTACACCGCTTGCATTGGCACCTACAATATAAAGCTTATCGAAAGCTGCCAAGGGGAACGACCGGTAATAAACATCCTTCGCACCTGGCTTAGATACCTCCTGCTCAACATCAGCATTATATTTTTTCGCATCCACTCGATTTATACGAACAAGGTAGGACGCGACAAGCATCGGAACCGCGAATAAGCCTATTGCTAATCCCATTATTATTTTTGTACTTAATTTCATGACTCATTTTGATTAAAATTCTGACTTACAAACCGTCTATAACGTTGCTCTAACTCATCCAGACCGATTTCCAATAAATAAATATTACGAAAAAACAAGGGAAGATCTTCTTCTAGAAAAATTGCCTTTCTATATAACTTCACATTCTTCACCGATTCTTGTGTCAGAAAAAAACCGATCCCGCGCTTATTGGCTATAATTTCTTTCTGCTGCAACATATCGTAGGTCCGCATAACAGTATTGGGGTTAACCTCCATCTGAACTGCCAATTCCCTTACTGAGGGGAGTTTTTCATCCACTTTCCAGGTCGCTAGCAAAATATGATCACATACATACTCAGCAATCTGAAGGTAAATGGCTTTATTTGCATTGAACTCCATATTAAATCTCCTTTTCTTTTAACCTTAAAAAAGCAACCGCCCAAATCATTATGGTAAGTAACACTCCTACAGCGCCGATCAATGCAAAAATATGATTTGAATCAGACCAATAGTTATTATCCATTGTACCTACGGTATCCTGGGTCTGAGTCTTCATTAAGTAAACAAAAAGACACATCCAAACAACACAGTAAAGCACAAGAAAAATAGCCGTCTTTACATATTGATAGTTTTGGTAGACGATCCCACCAAGTAAGAAAATTGCATTTAGAAGAATTGGTATAAAACAAAAATAATAAGCCGGTTCAGGGTATTGAATCTTGAAAAAGTACTGCCATAGATCCACACTGACCGTCTCCCCTGATGGCTGCACTTCATTTACAACCACAGAACCAACGCTCCTCAAATAAGAAACAAATGCCAGATCGATCAAATAAAAGACCAATAAGTATGAACCAATACTCACGACAACCGTATAGAATAAGCTGACCAGAAACTTTTCCAATTGTGACGCCGGAATCATCAGCTCAAAAATCGCCCGGGTCTTTTTCCCTAAATCAGCAAAATAACTGCTCGAGATAACCGTTACAAAAAAGAGTCCCAAGATACAAAACAACGGTGCTCTGAAATTTAGCAACGAATAAACAGTATTCTTTTTGATGTCATCATAATTTGACCCCAAATTAACCGCATAAAAACCAAAAATTACCCCGGCAATAATCCCTATTGACATCAGATAAATTCGTCCAAAACCAATCCATTGTCTTCGAATCAGTCCAAAAAAACGCGTAGCATTAAATAGATTTGACATATTCATCAAGTTTAATAAGGTCCGTAATTTTTTCCTTGCACTGTAACACAGCATTAAATAACAACTCCAAATCCAGTTTCGAATCTTCTACCACCGAGTTTGGGAGAATAACATTAAAACCGCCTACTCCTTCTTCGGAATAGAGTGTATCCAAAGGCAATTCTCTTACTTTTTTAAAGCATAAACGATCAGTAATCACATGCATCGGAGCATTGAGTGCAACCTTATGATCATCAAGCAGAATAACAGCATCAATAAGATTATCCAGATCACGCACCTGATGTGTGGAGATAATTACACATCGATCGTCAGTAATGGCAGAAGCCATGATCTTTCGAAACTGAACCTTAGAAGGAATATCCAAACCATTCGTTGGCTCATCCATGATGATCACTTTCGTGTTAGACGCTAAACCGAAAGAAATAATATATTTCTTTTTCTGTCCATAACTCATGTTTGCTAATTTTTGCTCAATAGGAATATCGAACTCACGAATAAGCTGATCGAAATATACCTGATCGAAGTTGGGGTAGAACCCTGCATTAGCCTTCAGAAACTGTTCCGATTTTACGGCAGGGAGATAAAACTCTTCCGGAATAAAACTAATCTCTCTTAACAAGGAAGGTTCCCTTCGATTAGGGTTATGCCCCAGCACATCAACTCGCCCCGAAACAGGATATACCAAACCGGCAATATTCTTAAGCAAAGTTGATTTACCAGCACCATTCTTCCCCAACAAGCCATAGATATGCCCCTGCTTCAATTCAAGATCCATATGAAGAAAGAGTGGCCTTGATTTACTATAGCTGAAATTTAGATTTTGGATAGTAACCATACTACTGTATTATTTAATTAATACACTAATATAGAAACGAATTTTATATAATTCCAAAAATATTTTAAAAAAATACAGGCAGGGCTTTGCTTACGCTCAGGCATTACTTTATTTTAATAGCGCCAATCGGGCATAGGACAACATAAACACTCAATCTATGTAATAAACATAATGCAATGATAAACAAATTGTTATTATAATAAATTATGAAATTCGTAATCGAATAAAACATCATTTTTATCGATGTGCATTATCCTTAAAAACAACACGCAAATCGCAACCACCTTCAAAAACCCGAAATAGCCGCATTCTCAGCTAAAACAAATCAAAACCACACAAACCCTTCGGGAATGACAAACATCACCTCAGAGAGGCTAAAAACAACTAAAAATAAAGCATACAGACGATCATTAGTTATTCACAAGCGAATACCTTCGTTCTCGATCATTTGGACGGCCTATTTGGTCCAGCTAATCGTTATTCTCCGCCTGATAGATAAACGGCAAATTACACATAACAACAGCATTAACCAAGAGTTAAAAACAACACAAAGCAACCTAATAACCAAAACAATAAAGTACTTATATAAAGTAAAAATACATATAAATACAAGTCCTTTGATCAGAAGACGTAGACAATTAATGAAAAACCAGCATCTATTCTATAAGCTGGTATAGTTTAAAATAGCTTTAAATCTATTTTATTACCATCTTTGTTTTCATGATGAATTACATTTATCCCTTCATTCTAGCGATGCATTCTTTATGGAGATGGGAAGTACTGATTATACTAGCAATTAGTCTTTCAACCTTTTTTTATAAGAAAAAACAGCAGCTTCTATTCTCCCCTATCGATCAATTTCTTGTAAAAACCACGGTTATTTCTTTCTATATTCAGCTAGTTTTAGGTATTAATCTCTATATACTGAGCCCCATCACACAGTACTTCCTACGACATTTCGACGAAGCAGTCCACCTGAGGCAAATTCGCTTCTTCAGTATGGAGCACAGTAGCATGATGATTATGGCTGCAATTTGCCTGACATTGGGTGCCCATAAAAGCAAAAACGCCGATACAAACGATCGACGTTTTAAAACATTATTAATCTGGTTTGGACTAGCTTTACTGATTATCCTTAGTTCTATTCCTTGGGAATTCTCTCCCTTGACAAGCAGACCGAGTTTTCGATCATTTTAATTAGCTATTTTTCCAGTTGGCTTTTCTTTTATTACGCATGGCATCCATTCCCTCCTTGAAATCATTGGTTTTACGCAAATCTGCCAAGCTCTCTAAGAGAAAGTTATACTTATCATCATAATCTTGCTCTTTTAGCCTTCGCAGTGCAACAAAACCTCTCGATATAGCCAAAGGAGCATTTTTAAGAATAGTTTCTCTCAATTCAACCAAGGCAGTTTCTTCAACATCCAAAATTCCGGACAGAATACCCTTATCCAGCGCATCTCCCGCAGAAAAAGAATCTCCCCTGATACAAAGATCCATCGCTTTTCTTTCAGGCATATATTCCATTAGCAAGGCCAACACCTGAAATGGAAAGAGTCCGATTTTTACTTCTGGCAAAGAAAAACGTACATGTGGCAGTGCAAACAAATAAGTGCAAGATAATGCAATCAAAAAACCACCTGCAATAACATCTCCCCTAACAACACAGATTGAAGGCTTATCTAAACAGGCAAATATTTCTGCCAAAGACTTTTCAACCTTTGGAATTGCCGGATTACCAATATCTACTGTAGGATCCTCAAAAGCTTTAAGATCCATACCCGCACAGAACACCGGACCTTCAGCCTCTATTTGTACTAAACGAATATCGGGATTGCTATTCGCCAGATTCAATGCATAGGCAATTTCGTTCACCATAGTCGGACTAAAAGCATTTCTTTTATCCGAACGAGCTAGCGTCAAATTGAACACATGCTGCTCAACGTGCACCTTTATAAAATTCAGTTTTTCCATCTCAAAAATCCCTACAAAATCATTTGCCTGAAGCTATGCTCCAATCCGAGTATTTCAGCATCAGTTCCTCGTCCAAAATAACGCAACAAGAGTTCTGAAGGTATATTGCCAACCAAATCATCTTTTGCAAATGGACAACCGCCATAACCAAGCAATGCGCCTTCAAATTTACGGCAACCTGCGAGATAAGCGGCTTCAATCTTAGCAAGACTCTCCGCTTGCCTCGCATGAAAATGTGCACCTATTTCCAGTTTTGGAAAACTGGCTTTAACAAAAGTGAATAATGCTGAAATCTGATTCGCATCGGCTTCTGAAGTTGTGTCTGCCAAAGAAAATTCCCGGATACCCAGATCGTATAATTTCCCAATCCATTCTTCTACCAAAAGTGGGGACCACGGATCCTTGTATGGGTTCCCAAAAGCCATGCTAATATAAATAACTAAAGATTTATGATTAGCGTCTGCCAAAAGTTTCATTTCTTTTACTTGCTGATAAGAAGCCGCCAAGCCCATATTGGTATTTCGACGTTGAAATGTTTCCGATATTGAAAATGGATACCCTAAAAAGTCGATTTTTTCCTCTAGAACGGCTTCTTCTACTCCCCGAAGATTGGCGACAATCGCCAATAACTTCACTTTTTCATTCTTTCTGATTCCTTCCAGGACTGCTTTTGTATCCGCCAACTGCGGAACTGCTTTCGGCGAAACGAAAGATCCAAAATCAATAACATCAAACAGCTCACTTTCGATTAACGTATTGATATGTTTAATTTTCTTATCTGTCTCAATAAAGTTATGAAGCCCTTGAACAGCGTCTCTTGGGCAATCAACCAATACAACTTGATCCCTCATCATATGCTATAAAATATCTTTCTCAATCTCTCTGGCGATCACCATTTTCTGAATACTTGAAGTCCCTTCACCTATGGTACATAGTTTAGCATCTCTAAAAAACTTCTCGGCAGGATAGTCCTTTGTAAATCCATAACCACCAAAGATCTGCACAGATTCATTCGAGACACTAACAGCAGCCTCCGACGCATAAAGTTTAGCCATCGCTCCAATTTTAGAAACACGGTCCCCATGATCCTTTAAATAGCCCGCCTGCCTCGTTAACAATTCGCTTGCCTCTACTTGTGTAGCCATATCTGCAAGTGCAAAAGAAACTGCCTGAAATTCGTAAATCTTTTTCCCAAATTGCTCACGCTCGTGTGCATATTTCAGCGCACACTCGTAAGCTCCGCGGGCAATACCCAAAGAAAGTGCCGCAATCGAAATACGTCCGCCATCCAATAATTTTAAAGCCTGTACAAAGCCCTGTCCTTCCTCACCGATGAGTTGATCCCGATGAATCCGACAATTATCAAAAAAAAGACAGGCAGTTTCTGAGGCACGCATCCCCAATTTATTTTCTTTCTTTCCCGCAGTAAATCCAGGTGTACCTTTCTCAACAATGAAAGCCGACATCCCTTTTTTATCCCCCTTAGCCCCAGTTCGTGCAATAACGACAGCAACACTAGAACTGATGGCATGCGTGATAAAATTTTTAGAACCATTTAACACGTAATGATCACCATCTCTCTCCGCAAATGTCGTCATTCCACCGGCGTCAGAACCGGAACCGGTTTCTGTAAGCCCCCAGGCACCGATCCATTCAGCTGTCGCCAACTTTGGAAGATAACGTTTCTTCTGTTCTTCACTGGCAAAGCTTAATATATGATTTGTGCACAAGGAATTATGCGCCGCCACAGAAAGTCCGATTGAACCACATACCTTGGAGATTTCATCCAAAACGGTAATGTATTCCTGATACCCGAGCCCTGATCCGCCATATTCTTCAGGAACGATTACTCCCATAAAACCGTGTTCGCCTAACTTTTTAAAAACTTCTATTGGAAATATTTGGGCTTCGTCCCATTCCATCACATAAGGTTTGATATGATACTGTGCAAAATCTCGTGCACTTTGTCTGATCATATCCATTTGTTGTTTATTTTCAATAAACATAAGCATGAATATTAAATTTACAATCGGTAATTCAATTCAAATATATCAAAATATTTAGGAATAAAATTGCAAATATTTTAAAATTTTATTTTAAATTTATCTAAAAATAAGAAATTCTTAATTTAACAGTTTTTAAAACCAAGATTATAAATTATGAAGGAGCTACTCGCATTACTTCGCCAAAAAAGAGAAAATTTAAAATTCGGTGGCGGCATCGATAAAATAAAAAAACTGAAAGAAAAAGGCAAAATGTCAGCCTGGGAAAGAATAGAATATCTACTGGACCCAGACCGTGAGTATCTTGAAATAGGCATGTTTGCCGGCGAAGGAATGTACAAAGAACATGGTGGATGCATAAACGCAGGATGCGCAGCGGTACTGGGTTATGTAAAATCCAAACTATGCGTCATTGTCTCCAACGACGCGACTGTCAAAGCTGGGGCATGGTTCCCAATTTCTGCCAAGAAAAATCTACGCGCACAAGAAATTGCTATGGAAAACAACTTGCCAATTATCTATTTAGTAGATTCCGCCGGTGTATTTTTACCGCTACAAGATGAAATCTTTCCGGACAAAGAACATTTTGGACGTATATTCCGTAACAATGCCCGAATGTCCTCCATGGGAATACCTCAAATTGCAGCAATTATGGGAAGTTGCGTAGCAGGTGGCGCTTATTTACCTATTATGTCCGACTACGCCTTTATCGTCGAAGGAACGGGATCTGTATTTTTAGCAGGCCCTTACTTGGTCAAATCTGCGATAGGTGAAACTGTAGATGCAGAAACACTCGGCGGAGCTTCTACCCATTCGGAGATATCCGGCGTAACAGACAATAAATTTCCCGACGACCAAAGTTGTTTAGATGCTATAAAAAATGTTATCGATAAAATCGGTGGAAATCTAAAAGCTAATTTCGACAGAAAGATAAGCCTACCCCCAAAAACTGATCCGAGTAAAATAGTAGAGATTCTTCCCGAAGACAGGACAAAACCTTATCGCATGCAGGATATCCTGAATGCAATTGTAGACGCAGAGACTTTAGAAGAATACAAGCCAGATTATGGAAAAACCATTGTATGCGGCCTCGCCCGCATAGATGGCTGGGCTGTCGGGATCGTTGCTAATCAACGCGAGATCATTAAAGCCAAAAAACCTGGCAACACCATGGAAATGCAGATGGGCGGGGTTATCTATAGTGATTCAGCAGATAAGGCGGCGCGCTTCATCATGAATTGCAACCAGCAGCGCATTCCACTTGTTTTTTTTCAGGACGTCACTGGTTTTATGGTAGGGAGCCGATCTGAACAAGGGGGGATTATCAAAGACGGCGCAAAAATGGTCAATGCAATGGCCAACTCCGTAGTCCCAAAATTTACATTTATTGTCGGAAACAGTTATGGCGCAGGAAATTATGCAATGTGTGGAAAAGCGTATGACCCACGACTAATCTACGCTTGGCCTACCGCCCAAATGGCAGTCATGAGCGGTGCCGCAGCAGGCAAAACACTGTTTCAAATCCAAGAATCAGCTTTAAAGGCCAAAGGTCAAGAAATTAATGAAGAAGAGAAAAACGACCTCCTTAAATCCATCGAAGACCGGTACAACGAGCAATTGAGCCCATATTACGCTGCTGCGAGACTATGGGTTGATGGAATTATAGCACCTGAAGAAACACGAAAAGTTATCAGCATGGGAATTGAAGCTGCCAACGAAAAACCTATCTTAGACCGGTATAATGTAGGTGTTATACAGGTCTGAGTGGAGTAAAGTTAAATTCGAAAACCCCTCAAACGGCAAACTTCGTCATCTGAGGGGTTTTTAAATTAGCTATTTTATAGCTATATTTAGGATCTTCTCCAGATTTTGCTAATCGCTTCAAAGTCCAACAAAGATTCTCGATTCCGCATAATGTCTACTGACACCGCTTTTTCTACGGGTATCCCCGAAAAGATTTTCTTAATAGGCAGCTCCAGTTTTTTGCCGCTTAACGTATAAGGAATAGCCGCTACTTGAAAAATATCGTCAGGCACATGTCGCGGACTATATTGCAGCCGAAGCACCCGTTTAATCTCACTTTTTAACATGTCATTCAATAAGCCAGTGTCCAATTGAACAAAAAGCAACATATCAGATGATCCATTTTCATGATCTACGCAAATAACCAAACTATCCAAGACCCCCTCGGTTCTATTTAAAACATTATAGATCTCCGCAGTACCAATACGTACGCCGCCACGGTTCAGAGTTGCATCTGAACGCCCGTACATAATTACTCCATCATGGTCAGTAATCTTAATCCAGTCACCATGACTCCAAACACCGCTATATTTATCAAAATAACTATCGAAGTATTTTTTATTCGCCCCATCGTTCCAAAAATAGATGGGCATGCAGGGCATGGGAGCTAAAATAACGAGTTCTCCAACCTCCCCATAAAGTGGATGACCATTCTCATCAAATGCTTCTATCTTAGCTCCTAAGGTGCGGCATTGAATCTCTCCTGCATAAACATCACGCAAAGTGCACCCCGAAAGAAAGGCGCTGCAAACGTCTGTACCACCACTTAATGAGACAATTTGACTTTTTGGAAACTGTACATTTAGCCATTCAAACACATCTGGCGGAAGTGGTGAGCCTGTTGACCCTATTGTTTTCGGCTGATAAGCCATGGATTTTAAATCTTGATCTTGACAGGAGATGAGATAAGCAGCCCCAACGCCAAAATGATCCACCTTACTTTCTTGTGCAAACCTCCATAAACTCAATTTGTCGGGATAATTCGTAGCTCCATCATATATACACAATGTATTTCCCATTAAAAGGGCCGAAAGCGCATAATTCCACATCATCCATCCTGTAGTAGAATACCACATAAATCGATCGCCGTCTTGCACATTTTGATGCAGTCCAAGTGCTTTCATATGTTCCAGCAGCATACCACCAACTCCATGTGTAATGGCTTTAGGCTTCCCGGTAGTTCCCGAAGAATACAAAATCCATATTGGAGCATCAAAAGGCATTGCCGTAAATTGGAGCTTAACTTGTGTAAGATCCTTTTTCAGAATCTCTTCCCAAATAGGATCATCAATCAAAACACAAGCCACTAATGATGGTAGCCGCTGCGAAAGTTGCTGAATACTTTCCGCCTTTTCAAAAAGACGTCCATTATAGTAATAACTGGAATTTGCGAAGAGTACTTTGGGTTCAATCTGCTCAAAACGTTCCTGAATACTTGCCTCCCCAAAGTCGGGCGAACAACAGGACCAAACCGCACCGATGGAATTAGCAGCCAAAAATAACGCAACTGCTTCGATGCCATTAATCAATACACCAGCTACACGATCTCCACTTTGTACACCTAATTCTTTCAAATAGACTTGGAGTTTGAGAACCATGGATTCCAACTCAGTCCATGACACCTCTCTTTTAGCATGCTGTTCAGATTGAAAGATTAATGCAGGACGCTTTTCCGTTGTGTTCCGAAATACGTGTTCAGCATAATTCAAAGTAGCCCCACTAAACCACTTTGTCCCAATAAAGCTTGTGGAATCTGCCGGTAACTCGACAATGTTTGTAGGAGCTGAATGAAATTTTAAATTAAAATAGGCGGCTATACTCTTCCAAAAATTAGCCAGTTCCGTCGTTGACCATGCCCAAAGGTCCTGATAGGATGGAAAGAATAAGCCATGCTCATTCTCCACATATTGTTTAAACTTATTGATCTCAGCTAGAGATTTTTGCTCTTCTGTTGGGCTCCAGAGTAATTTTCCCATAATAGTTAGCTATAAAACGGTTATATTCAAACTTAGGTAAATTTACGTGTATATGCAATTTTAAATAGCTATAACGCCCTATAACAACACACTGTATTTTCGGATTAAATACAGATGTTAAATTATAATACTTCAATAGCCGTATTCATTTCTACCGGATGCCCCGTGCACAAAAGTATCCTTCCTTGTTCAACTTCGCGATCTGTTAAAACCTCATTATAATCCATTCTTACTTTACCTCTTGTACACTGTGAAATACAGGTACTACACATACCGGATTTACAAGAATACGGCAACTTAATTTTATGTTCCAGCCCGATGTCCAAAATAGATTTGTTATATGGCACTTCAAGATTATAGGTTTTACCTTGAAAATATAATTCGATAGCATAGGTCGTTGTATCAACTTCCTTTTCGGTCTCGTCATCATCATCCTCTTCATTTTGGGGCAATAGAAATGTCTCTCGTTTTATCTGATTGGAATCAAATCCCATCCCCAAAAGGGTAAAACGACATAGATCCATATAAATCACAGGACCGCAGGTATAAAACAAGGCATCTTCCTTATTTCCAAACAAATGATCGTTAACAATAGCATGTATATAATCTCTATTCAACCTGGCCTTCATCAAGTTTTTACTATTGGAGTAAATCCACACAATTGTTAAACGATCAGGAAATCGGTCTGCCCAACCCTCCAATTCGGATCGAAACGGTGTTAATTCCAGCGTACTATTACTGTAAATTAACACTATTTTAGACTTACTTTCCGCAAGAAGCGCTGTTTTGAGAATAGCGTACAAGGGTGTGATGCCAATTCCAGCAGCAAACAAAAATAAGGTCCGAATCTTTTCCGGTTCAGGTTCATATACAAACAAACCCTGAGGTTCCATCGCGTTGACGATATCCCCCTCCACAATAGTATGGTGGAGCAGTCGAGATATTTCCCCATTTTCGACACGCTTAACAGTGATGCTTAAGGGCTCATTATTATCCGGCGAACTATTAAAAGAATAAGAACGACGTACCTCACGGTCACCAAACACAAAAGAAAGCGTAATAAACTGCCCAGCTTTATAGGAAGGATAGTCTCCTGCTATAGACTCAAGCTGAAAAGTAAGGTTATTATTAGGTTGGGGGATGATTTTTGAAATCCTTAATGTATACATAGATCAAACTTAGCTAAATTTGATTTTATAAACAATTATAATTCTTTAGCCAACCTGTCCTATAACTGCCATGAAATGCCTTTAAAACAATAGAAATTAGGGGTAGCAAAATTACCGTACATCAAAATTCGAAACAAAGTATGCTGCTCTACAGATGAATTTATAACAATTTTGTTGTATTACAATTAACAGACAATTCTTGGACAATATTTGCAAAATTTCACGTTATATTTATATCAAAACTAATCACAATAAGATTATATGCAAACACGCAGAAACTTCCTTCAAAATGCAGCAAAAGCTACGCTAGGCATCGCTGTATCTGGATCAATATTACAAGATATTGCTTCCGCGA
The DNA here is from genome assembly GCF_002494055.1 of Sphingobacterium sp. UBA7038. Classification (NCBI taxonomy): domain Bacteria; kingdom Pseudomonadati; phylum Bacteroidota; class Sphingobacteriia; order Sphingobacteriales; family Sphingobacteriaceae; genus Sphingobacterium; species Sphingobacterium sp. UBA7038. The sequence continues at coordinate 313,000 of NZ_DLAV01000015.1, read as the reverse complement.
AAGCTACTGAATTACATGCCGCTACCTTAAAGTTTTCCCAAGTAAAATTACCATTCAGTTATGCCGCTTTGGAGCCTAATATTGATGCGTTGACGATGGAAATCCATTATACAAAGCACCATATGGCCTATATTAATGCCGTTAACGAAGCCATTCTTGCTGAAAACATCAAGGAAGCCTCAGAGGAGCAACTTCTAGCAAACATATCTAAGTACTCTCCAAAAGCAAGGAATAATGCTGGAGGAGCCTGGAACCATAACTTTTTTTGGGAAAGTCTGTCCGATAAGCCGAGCCAGCCATCCGAAAAATTATTGACTATGATCAATAAGACATTTGGTTCTCTAGACAAATTCAAAGAACAGTTTGCCGCTGCAGCAACCTCACGATTCGGTTCGGGATGGGCCTGGTTGCTTTTGGATGACTCAGGTAACTTAAAAATTAGCTCTACTCCAAACCAAGACAATCCTTTAATGGATGTTGCAGAGGTAAAAGGTATTCCCATTTTAGGTCTTGATGTATGGGAGCATGCTTATTACCTGCACTATAAAAACAAAAGAGCTGATTATATTAAAAATTGGTGGAATATTGTGAATTGGAAAAAAGTCAATGAAAGACTAGCATAAAAAAAGCTCGATTATTACTAATCGAGCTTTTTTTATATTCGCTATGAACCAACCTACCCTAGCTTTTCTTTTAATTTGTTGACCTGAAAGTCAACCAATTTTTGAAGCGGCCCAGAAGCGATCATTTTCATCATCATGTTGAGATCAGCATCTATGATAAAGGTTGCCTTTGTCACTGTATCAGCAATAACTTGCAATTCCCAACGAAGAGTTACGTCAAAAGGTGCCTTCTCTAAAGGAGTCAACTTAATAAGATGATTCTCAACACGCTCTTCTACGCGAAGAGCCAATTTTGCCATATTCTGTATTGTAAATCGCGCCTCGTCCGTAGTCGAAGACCAATTGTAGATATTTTCAGGCATCAACTGCTCATGATTGTTGAGATCCGCCAAAAACGCATACACCTCGCCGACATTTTTGTTGATTTCTGTTGTATTCTGAATAGTAGTCATAACGATAAATTAATCCTCTTTATTGAAAATTGTCGCCCCAAGTAGCCGGGTTCAATCGCCACTTTTTCAAGATCTCAATATCCTCTTCCAATACATAACTATTTTCAGCAGCGACCTGAATCAAAGCATCATAATTACATAGACTGAAATAAGGACATTTTGCATCAGCAAAATTATCAGTAGCTTGTTGCAATCCATAAGTAAAAATAGACACCAAGCCAACAACATTGCAGCCAGCCTCACGTAACGCCTTTACAGCCACTAAACTACTCTTACCTGTCGAAATTAGATCTTCAATTACAACTACGCGTTGACCGCTAACTACTTCACCTTCAATTAAATTCTGACGACCATGATCCTTAGCTGAGCTTCTGACATAAGAAAATGGTAGTCCCAAATCTTGTGCTACCAAAACGCCTTGTGGAATACCTGCCGTAGCAACTCCAGAAATCATATCCACTGATCCAAACTCTTCTTGAATAAGCTTAGAAAGCTTTTGACGAATGTATGTACGAATCGCAGGATGAGATAAAGTGATACGGTTATCACAGTAAATTGGAGACTTCCAACCCGACGCCCATGTAAAAGGACTTTTAGGTTGCAATTTTATTGCTTTAATTTGCAATAAGGATTCAGCAACTTTTTGTTCAACCTCATTTAAATTATTCATGGCGCAAATTTATAAAATTTATATGAACGAAACCGTGCTAATTTTAGCAGATTTTGTTCCATCGAAAATCAAAAACCCACAAACAATTAGTTTTCAAGAGATTGACCTCCAAAAACTTTTCAAACAATCTGAAATTGATAAAGTTCCAAAAACATATCTCTACATCAACAAGGATTTTGAAACCGTATTTCAAAACTTAAAAAATAAAATTAAGCTCATTAAAGCTGCAGGTGGGCTGGTGAAAAATGGTGATGGAGACTATCTTTTTATCTACCGATTAGGAAAATGGGATCTTCCGAAAGGTAAAGTGGAAGAAAATGAAAAAATGCGGGAAGCAGCTGTACGCGAAGTTGAAGAGGAATGTGGCATCAAAATCAACTACTTAGGAAAAAAAATCACCACATCATACCATACCTATTTTTTGCGAAATGGAGAATTCGTCTTAAAAGCAACGAACTGGTATGAAATGGGAGTCAACAAAGTCCCTAAATTGATTCCGCAAACTGCAGAAGATATCACAAAAGCAGAATGGCGTCATGTGGACCAATTTGAAGACATACGCAACAATACTTACCCCATTATCGAAAATATCCTAAAAAAGGCAAAATAAATTGCCTTTCTTAGGATCATCTGACAGGAATAAAAAAGATCATGCCTATTTTTATATTATGGAAAATATAACAGGAAAAAGAGCCTTAATTACGGGTGGTGCGCGAGGATTGGGGAAAGCGATTGCCTATGCATTAGCGAAAGAAGGTGTTCATATCGCGATTACCGGTAGAAATGAAGCTGCTTTAAAGGATACGGCCACGGAACTTGCCGAGCTGGGCACTGAGGTCACTTATGCCGTCTTTGACGTATCAAATTATAGTGCAGTACAGGAGGAGATCGAGCGATTGAAAAATACCTTCGGTAGCTTTGACATATTAGTTAACAATGCGGGAGTAGCATCGTTTTCCACTGTGCTCGACATGGATGTTGCCGATTGGACATCGATCATTCAAACGAATCTCCTGGGTACATATTTTGTTACAAAAACTATTCTTCCGCAACTGATTGAAAAAAATCAAGGCGATATCATAATGGTATCTTCGACTGCCGGATTAAATGGCGCAGCCACCACTTCCGCTTATAGTGCATCGAAGTTTGGCGTCATCGGCTTCGCCGATTCTTTAATGCGGGAAGTACGGAAAAACAATATTCGGGTATGTACACTTATGCCTAGTACGATTGCCTCGGATATGTCCAAAGATCTTGGACTTACCGATGGTGATCCAGAAAAAGTTCTTCAGCCTGAAGATTTCGCGGAGCTGATCATTGCTAATTTAAAACTACCAAGAAGAGCCATGTTAAAATCAGCTTCTTTATGGTCTACAAATCCCTAATAATCGAATAGCTATTCATCAGGGTCAAATACAGCCCTTTTAATAGCTTTCTTTTATGATACAAAGAAATTGATTAAGATAGGAGCTTTCATTGCTCCTATCTTCTATAAACAAGCAATTATGAGTCAATTATTTTCATCAGTAAACATCGGAAATTTACAATTGAAAAATCGTTTGGTTGTATCCCCAATGTGTCAATACTCGGCAAAAGATGGTTTTGCAAATAACTGGCATTTGGTTCATTTGGGCCAATTTGCAATCGGCGGAGCTGCAGCAGTAATACAAGAAGCAACAGCAGTTAGCCCTGACGGTCGAATCAGTGATGGAGACCTTGGTTTATGGGACGACCAGCATATCGAAAAATTAAAAGAAATAACCGAGTTCATTAAAGCAAATAATTCCATACCTGGCATACAACTTGCCCATGCAGGCCGCAAAGCAAGCAGCAATAAACCTTGGCTTGGCAGGAATCAATTTTCACCAACGGACCCTCAGGGCTGGCAAACAGTTGCTCCATCTGCAATAGCTTTCCATGCAGGAGATTATGAACCACAGGAACTTGATGTTTCCGCCATTGAAAATCTGATTGAACAATTTGGAACAGCGACGAAAAGAGCAATCCAAGCCGGCTATGAAATTATTGAACTCCATGCAGCACATGGATATCTGATCCATCAATTTCTTTCACCACTGAGCAACTTACGAAAAGACACTTTCGGCGGGATCTTTGAAAATAGAATACGCTTTCTTATTGAAATTGTGAAAAGAGTAAAACAAGAAATAACAAGCCAAAGTTTATGGGTACGTATTTCAGCAACTGACTGGGCCGAAGCCGGCTGGGACTTAAAGCAATCCATAGCCTTATCACAACAGCTATATGCATTGGGGGTAGACCTGATTGATGTTTCAAGTGGAGGATTGGTCTCCTATCAAAAAATAGATGTAGGACCAGCATATCAGCTCCCTTTCGCCACCGCTATTAAGGAGAATACCAAGAATAACGTTGCCACTGTAGGTTTAATTAAAACTGCTATTGAAGCATCCGAGATCATTACGCGAAAGCAAGCAGATTTAATCTTAATCGCACGGGGATTTCTTGATGATCCACACCTTCCATTACATTTTGCCAAAGAATTAGACGCTGAAGTTCCTTGGCCTAAACAATATGAAAGAGCAAAATAATAGGAGAGACATGGTAAAATAGTCTGTATATGCTCCATATCCTAAACGGACAAAAGATATAACAAATGCCATGAGATAAGTATTTAAAGATGAAATTAAACCTCAACAAGATACATCATATTGCCATTATCTGTAGCAATTATGAACGTTCAAAGAAATTCTACACGGGCATACTGGGCCTGGAGATTGCTAGAGAATATTATCGTGCGGAACGTGATTCTTACAAACTGGACCTCAAACTCAACGATCATTACATTATAGAACTTTTTTCGTTCCCATCACCGCCTAATCGGCTCAGCTTTCCAGAAGCTGCCGGTTTAAGACATCTTGCATTCGAAGTCGATAATCTCGACATCGAATTAAATAAGCTCGAAAAAGCAGGTGTATCACATGAAGGGATCAGAATAGACGAGTTAACAAATAAACGCTTTACATTCTTCTTTGATCCTGATCAGGTTCCAATAGAACTATACGAACGTTAAAACAGAAAGCGGCATTGATTAAAATCAATGCCGCTTTCTGTTTTATTAGTGTACCACTAAGTGATTACAATTTACGTTTCACTTCAACTTGTTCGTAAGCTTCAACAATATCTCCTACTTGAATATCGTTGAAACGGTCAATATTCAAACCACATTCATAACCCATTGAAACTTCTTTCACATCGTCTTTAAAACGTTTCAACGATGCCAGTTTACCAGTATGAATTACAACACCATCTCTGATTATGCGGATATCATTATTTCTATTGATCTTACCTTCTTTAACCATACATCCGGCAATCGTACCCACTTTAGAAATTTTGAAGGTTTCTCTGATTTCAACCTCAGCAACGATTTTCTCTTCAAATTTCGGCGCCAACATACCCTCCATCGCAGATTTGATTTCATCAATCGCATCATAGATGATCGAATATAAACGTACATCAATTTGCTCGTTCTCTGCCAACTTACGTGCGTTTTGTGTTGGACGTACTTGGAAACCTATGATAATCGCATCGGAAGCAGAAGCTAACAATACATCTGATTCAGAGATTGCACCCACTGATTTGTGAATGATATTAACCTGAATTTCGTCAGTAGACAATTTCAATAATGAATCTGATAATGCTTCAATAGAACCGTCCACATCACCTTTAACGATAATATTAAGTTCTTTAAAGTTACCGATAGCCAAACGACGACCGATTTCATCCAAGGTAATATGTTTAGTTGCACGCATGCCTTGCTCGCGTTGTAACTGAAGACGTTTGTTAGCTACAGTTCTAGCTTCAGACTCGCTTTCAAGAACATAAAGCTTATCCCCTGCTGTTGGTGCGCCGGCCATACCCAAGATTTGCACTGGAACAGAAGGTCCCGCCTCTTTAACACGTTCACCTCTTTCATTAGTCAAAGCCTTCACCTTACCTGAATGCGATCCCGCTAAAATAGGGTCTCCAACACGTAATGTACCACTTTGTATCAACACCGTTGTCACGATACCACGACCTTTATCCAAAGCTGCTTCAATTACTGAACCAACAGCACGTTTTTTCGGATCAGCTTTTAGATCTAACATCTCAGCTTCCAATAGAACTTTCTCTAATAATAGGTCAACATTTTCCCCCGTTTTTGCTGAAATCTCTTGCGCTTGGAACTTACCGCCCCAGTCTTCAACTAAGATATTCATCGCAGAAAGCTGCTCACGGATTCTATCAGGATTTGCTCCCGGTTTATCTACTTTAGTAAATGCAAATACGATTGGAACTCCTGCTGCCTGCGCGTGGTTGATCGCTTCTTTTGTTTGCGGCATGACGGCGTCGTCAGCTGCGATAACAATAATAACAATATCTGTTACTTTGGCACCACGGGCACGCATCGCTGTAAAAGCCTCGTGACCAGGAGTATCCAAGAAAGTGATCTTCCGACCATCCTCCAATTTCACCGCGTATGCACCGATATGTTGGGTGATACCACCCGCCTCACCAGAAGTAACGTTCGCCTTACGGATATAATCCAGTAAAGAGGTCTTACCATGGTCGACGTGTCCCATGACCGTTACAATAGGCGCTCTTGAAATCAAGTTCTCTTCTGTATCCGGTTCCTCCAATTCAGCAGTCTCCTCATCCTCAGGTTTGATAAACTCTACCTGATAACCAAATTCATCCGCTACAATGGTTAAAGTTTCCGCATCTAAACGCTGATTAATTGACACGAACATACCCAAACTCATACAAGTTGCAATAATTTGGGTTACCTGAACGTCCATCAAATTAGCTAATTCGTTTGCAGTTACGAACTCTGTAACACGCAATACTTTTGCCATCATTTCTTGCTCCATTGCAGCTTCTTCCGCATGTTGAGCAACATCATCACGTTTCTGACGTCTCAATTTGGCACGTTGCGCAAATTTACCAGATTTACCTGCACCACTCAAACGAGCAAGTGTTGCTTTGATTTGATCTTGGATTTCCTTTTCAGTAGGTTCTTCCTTATTCTCAACAGGTCTTCCCTTACCTCTATTGTCAAAACGATTACCGTGTTGCGGTCTCGTACCTTGTCCTGGTCTACCTGAGTGTTGGTTGTTACCTCCTTGTCCCGGTCTACCTGGGTGTTGGTTGTTGTTTTGCCCTTGACGATTGTTCGGGTTGTTGTTAGGGCCATGATTCCCACCTCGGTTACCTCCTTGTTGGTCCCGGTTGTTGGGATTGTTACCATCGCGCGGTCCACGGTTTTGATTATTATGACCTTGACCTTGCCCCGCATTTGGGTTTACTGGACCATTTGGATTCGTACGCTTACGCTTACGTTTCTCATTATTATTTCCAGCATTTGAAGATGAAGCCACTGGTTTGTGGGAAGGTCTAGCAGATGGTAATTCAATTTTACCAATGACTTTAGGACCTGTCAATCTTTCCGCACGAGCAGAAATAATTTCATCTCCTTGTTTTTTCGCAGGCTCCACTATTGGAGTTACTGGCACAGCTTTCGGCGCTGTTTCTTCTTTTTTCTTGTCTTCTACCTTCACAGGTTCAGTTTTTGTCTCTACAACCGGAGTTGCTTTTACTTCAGTTTTATTTACTTCGGGTTTTTCTATTTCAGCTTTTGGTACAACAACTTCCGGCTTCTTTTCAATAACCTTTGGTTCTTCTTTTTTCGCTTCAACAATAGGCGCTTTGACTTCGGCTTCCTTCTTTTCTTCCACCTTAGCTTCAGCTTTAGCCTCTACAGGCGTTTCTTTAATGGTTTTTGGTTCCTCCTTAACAGGTTCTTCCTTCTTGACCTTACTTCCGCCTCTATTCAATGCGTCAAGATCAATCTTACCAACCACCTTCATACCACCTTGATGAACGGGCTCCTCCACTTTTGCAGGAGTAGTTTCCTTAACAGAAGGGATTTCTACTGTATTCTTGACCAAGATTTCCTTGGATTCATCATGATCTTCGAAATCCTCATTCTTAGATGATTCCTTAGGAGAAGAGGACGGCGACTCCTCACGACGAATTTTGCCAATCACAATTTGTTTAGCTTCATCTTTCAGTGATTTGTCTCCCTGAAACTCTTTTAACAGCACACCATACATCTCTCCGCTCAATTTAGTGTTAGGCTTTGCTTCTACATCATATCCTTTTTTCACTAAACATTCCACGGCGGTATGTATCCCGATGTTGAGTTCCTTTGCTGCTTTAAGCAAGTTTGTTCCTTTTCCTTCAGTCATCTATAATATAAACTATTTTAATATAATTACAAAAATATGTTTTTTTCCATCCATAAACAATTTATTCCGAATGTTAGATAGAAAAAAATTAACGAGCTGAATTTTATTCAAATTCAGCTTGTAAAATACGTACAATCTCACGAACAGTATCCTCTTCCAAATCGGTACGTCTAACCAGCTCTTCCTCGCTAAGAGACAACACCGACTTCGCTGAATCCAAGCCGACACGCTTCAATTCATCAATAACCCAGCTTTCAATCTCATCGCTGAATTCTTCGATATCGACATCTTCATCAAACTCGTCATTTTCGCGATAAACATCTATTTCATAACCAGTCAATTTACCAGCCAATTTAATATTATGTCCCCCACGTCCAATGGCTAAAGAAACTTGATCCGATTTTAAATATACAGCCGCAGTCTTATTTTCTTCATCGATTTTGATTGAGCTAATTCTTGCAGGGCTCAAAGCACGAGCGATGTACAACGAATGATTTGTTGTAAAATTAATTACATCAATATTCTCATTACGCAGCTCACGAACGATACCATGAATACGAGACCCCTTCATACCAACACAAGCTCCTACAGGATCAATACGATCGTCATAAGACTCAACAGCAACCTTTGCTCTTTCCCCTGGCTCACGAACGATTTTCTTGATCGTAATCAAACCATCGAAAATCTCAGGAACCTCAAGTTCAAATAAACGTTGTAAGAACGCAGGTGCAGTACGTGAAATAATAATCTTCGGATTATTATTCATCATATCTACTTTATGCACAACTGCGCGAATGCCATCTCCCTTTTTGAAATAGTCAGCTGGGATTTGCTCTGATTTAGGAAGAATTAATTCATTCCCGTCCTCATCCAATACCAAGATCTCCTTTTTCCAAATCTGATAGACCTCACCAATGACCAACTCTCCTTCTCTATCTTTATATTTCTTAAAGACCTCGTCTTTTTCCAATTCCAAAACCTTAGATACAAGCGTCTGACGTGCCGCTAAAATTGCACGACGACCAAAGCTTTCCAATGTGATCTGTTCAATAAAATCATCACCTACTTCCAAATCTTCATCATGCTTTCTAGCTTCCGCTAATTCGATTTCAAGGTCATCATCTTCTGAAAACTCATCTTCAACAACGACACGCGTCCTCCAAATCTCCAAATCTCCGTTATCTGGATTCACGATAACATCCACATTTTCATCCGTACCAAAACGACGACGGATCATACTACGAAAAACCTCTTCCAATACTGTAATAACAGTAGGTCTATCGATATTCTTAAACTCCTTAAACTCTTGAAAAGAGTCTATCAGATTGATGTTGCTGTTACTCATTATTATTAAAATGAAATTACCACTTTTGTTGCTTTTATTTGATCAAAAGGAAGTTCTTTTTCTACCTCTTGTGCTTTTTTACCTTTTTCTTTTATCTTTTGAAGAACATTGATCTTCATCTCGTCTACGGTCAATAATGTACCTTCAACTTTTGTATTATCGTTCAACTTTACCTGAACTGTACGACCTATATTCTTTTGATACTGTCGGATATTAACAAAATTAGCATCAATACCTGGAGATGAAACCTCTAAACGGTAAGCATCATCAACTACATTTTCCTCCTCCAAGTGGAAACCAACATGACGGCTCACCTGTGCGCAATCATCAATATTCACACCATTATCTCCGTCCAAAAGAATCTCGAGAATTTTATTTGGGCGCATCTTCACACTGACGATAAACAAATCCTCGCGATCTGCAATTTTTTCCGCGATGAGTTCAATAACTCTCTTTTCTATATGCTGCATTGTTCTGTTTCTAGAAATGCTAAATTAATTGAATTAAAAAAAGGGGGCAATACGAGCCCCCTTCCTTTCAGATATGCAAATATAGCATTTTATAAAATAAAAAACAAACTTAGATAGATTGTTTTTATATTCAATATACCTACAGTCCCTATAAAAATAAGCTATCGATCGCTCCTCAGTCCTTGCAATCATCTTCACAGCGTGACTAAATAATAAAAATACGTAGATAATTCTCCACTATTTAGAACCATCCACCACTGCATTAATCGTCTTCTGCATTTGCGCCATCATGCTTGTCAGGGTTTCTATGGTTGGCTCCGGAGTAGGTTCGGGCAGCTGTGTACTGATAAAAGCCTTAGCCTTCCACACTTCAAGAATATCAGCAGTCTCTACCCAATAAGGCTCATAGGTCTTATTATCAGAAACAAGCTTCAAACCTTTATCCTCTTTAAATTTAAAAGCAACGCGTTTATACACCACACCATCTTCTTTCGACACGACAATATAGGTACTTCCTGGTTTAATATCATGCCAATTTTCTACGTATTCGGCCACAATAATAGAACCAGAAGGTAAAGGCAACATCGAATCCCCTTTTATTTCAAAAGCACGAAATGTCCCCTGACCAAACATAGGTAGCGAAAACTTTGGCAACTCAGCAACATATTCTGGATCACCATATCCATTTAAATACCCCGCACTAGCCTTAACCGGAACAAGTTCGATATTTTCACGATCATCTGCATCCACAGTCACACTAAGCACCCTTAAATTTGAGGCATTGCTTTTAGGAACCGGCTTCCATTTGTCATCAATAACATCGTTTGCCAACTCATCCATAGTCAAACCATAGAATTCGGCAATCTTCTTTAATAACTCATATTTAGGCTCTGCTCGATCTTCCTCGTATGCACCGACAGACGCACGCTTAATTTCCATAAGATCAGCAAATTGTTGCTGGGTGATTTTTTTTCCTTTTCGAAGGAATTTCAGATTGGACGAAATATTTGACATATTATTTTTTCAAAAAAATATTTTGCAAAAACTAATTTTATTAGTAATATTGTGCCAATAAAATTAGTAAATATATTTTAAACGTCCAAATAATTTAGCATTATGAACAATTTTATTGTATATATATCAACTGACAACAATCGGAAACACTTTAAAATCGGTCTCAGTTCCAACATCTTAAGTACAGTAATGGAACTACAGCAGTCCAATAATTTTATTTTCAACCAGGGCCCTAGCTTAAATCGAATAATCTACACAGAATCTTTCACAAATTCGGAGACCGCCAATAAGAGAATAAGTGAACTGCAACATTTTACAACCATGCAAGTCGAAAGGCTCATCCGTAAATATAATCCTAATTGGAATAATCTTTTCCCTCAGCAACACCAAACGTTCACCAAGAGAGATTCCAACCACGCAGCCTAGCATAAAAAAAGCCACCTTAGTTAAACTAGGCGGCCATCTTTATTTTTTAGATATATCTTTAACTATTATCAGTTTTGACTACCAAGCTCCTCCAACGAGGATGACCCCACGCTACTCGTTCCGCTATCAGCACCTTCAGTATGATTACGCTCAACAGGATGCTCCGTTCCCTCTTCCTCAGGCCCGATAAATCCTTCATCAGCGGGCTCTTCTACTTGTGTCGAATCACTTTGCTCTGGTTCCGGATCACTATAACGCGGAGTTTCGCATTTGTAAGATTTCGTAATTTCAACAGTAGGACTAGGAAACTTACCTTGCGTATATCCCAATTGTTTGTCTTTATAAACAGACTCCATATACACCCCAAATATTGGTAATGCTGTACGAGAACCTTCTCCCGAATGAGAATTTTTAAAGTGAATACTCCGTTCGTCACAGCCAACCCAAACACCTGTCACCAAATCTTTAGTCACTCCCATATACCAACCATCTACATATTCGGAAGAAGTACCTGTCTTTCCTCCGATTTCATTTTCCTTATCAAATAAATCCCATTCCCACAATCCCTGAGATGTACCTCCAGGTTCTTCCATACCACCCCGCAGCATATACGTCATCAACCAGGCATCTTGTTTATCCACCACTTGTTTACGCTCCGCCTGAAAAGTGGCAATAACATTACCATCATGATCCTCGATCTTAGACACCAATAAAGGTGAGACACGCTCACCGTGATTCATCATCGTCGAGTACCCATTCACCATTTCAAAAACAGAAACATCATTAGGTCCTAACCCCACAGAGGCAACAGGATTTAATTTACTTGTAATACCACAACGATGTGCCGCATCAACAACTTTCGCGGGCGTAACCATATCAGTTAACTGAACCGTAACCGAATTAATGGAACGCGCCATCGCATGACGCAACGACATTTCACGATAGGAAAAATTCCAATCTGCATTTTTAGGCTCCCAAACTTCAACAGAATCTCCTTTATCAATCTTGATCGTAACAGGTTTATCCGTAATCTTATCACACGGAGACATCCCTGACTCCAAAGCAGCCAAGTATACAAAAGGTTTAAATGTAGACCCCGCTTGTCGCTTCGCCTGCATCACGTGATCATACTTAAAATATTGGTGGTTGATCCCACCCACCCATGCTTTAATTTCACCCGAGTACGGATCCATAGACATCATGCCTGCATTTAACATCATGGCATAATATTTCAAAGAATCCATTGTAGACATATCCTTTTGGATCTTACCACCATCCTTCCAATTATAAACTTCGATCTTCTTCTTTTTATTTAGGAAGTAATTGATGCTATCAGGGGTATTCGCATATTTTTTACTCAAAAAAGCATAATAAGGAGTTTTCTTTGCCAAATTATCCAAGAAGTTGGGTATAACCTTACCTGATAAATCACGCCAAGGCTCCTGGCCCTCCCAGGTGTTATTTAGACGTTGCTGTAATTCAATCATTTGTTTCGCCACAGCCTCTTCAGCATGCTTTTGAAGTTTAGAATTTATCGTCGTGTAAATTTTCAAACCGTCTGTATAGATATCATAATTGTTATCCTCAGACCATTTTTCCAACCATTTAGCTACTGCAGCACGTAAGTAAGAATCTCCACCCGCATTAAGATCTTGACTATTTGTATTCAAAACAATCTTCTCCTTAACCAGTTTATCATACTCTTCTTTTTTCAGAAAACCACCTTTATACATTTGACTTAAAACGGTGTTTTTTCGCACAAAAGCATTTTCGGGATTACGAATAGGATTATATAAAGTCGTACCTTTTAACATGCCAATCAAAACAGCAGCTTCGGTCTGATTCAATTGATTCGCTCCTTTCGAAAAATAGCGCTTTGCAGCAGTCTCAATCCCATAGGCATTATTACTGAAGGATACTGTATTTAAATACATCTCCAATATCTGATTTTTGGAATAACGTTGCTCCAATTTATAAGCCGTCATCCACTCCTTAAACTTCGTGATCACTAGACCCGCCACGGGAAGACGCGTCAACAATCCACCGGCCTTATTATAACGAGTACGATAAAGATTTTTAGCTAACTGTTGCGTAATTGTACTCGCGCCTCGTTTATCCCCTTTTAATGTAGAGATAATACCTGATCCTAGACCAAAAAAATCAACACCATTATGGCTATAAAAACGAACATCCTCAGTTGCAATCAACGCATTAGTAACAGACTTCGGAATACTATCAAATGGAATTGGATTTCTGTCCTCGTCGAAATACCGTCCAATTAAAACACTATCTGCCGTGTATAATTCCGTAGAGATATTAACACTAGGCATAACGATATCCTTTTTTGTTGGAGAATAACCAAAGAGCCACAAAAAATTCAATTGTATAGCACACACCAATATAATGATAAAATATACTGCTATAACAAGATAACGAAGAATCCTATTCTTAATACGTTTAAACATAAATGGAAATTTATCTTATATTCAACACATCCGACCAGCAAAAGGTTTTACACCTGTCCAATATGCCTTTTTATCTATTTTCAGGGGCTAAATATACAACTAAATAAATCGCTGTAATCAACTATTTACATTTTTTAACAATAAAAAACACCTGCCAAACAACTGTAAAATACGACATAATTCGAAAGGGTGGATTTTGGAAATTACAGCCACGATTAAACAACAAAAGACCTATAGGTAGAAAAAGGCCTAGTCTCAAATTTCTTTGCAACTTTTTCCCGCGTTCCACAAATATTATACCCATTTTTTATTTATTATCGATTTTATTTTAAAATAATAATGATATTTGTTTAAATTTAGATGTAAAAAAGTCAACTATTAGCATGTTAAAACAAACATTACAACAAAAGCTATTACAGAAATTGTCCCCGCAGCAAATACAATTTATAAAATTGTTGCAGGTTCCGACTGTTTCATTAGATGCGAGAATCAAGGAAGAATTAGAAGAAAACCCTGCGTTAGAAGATGGTAGCTTGACTAATATGACCGATCCTATAGAAGAATACCCCGATAAAGATCCAGATGACAACTTTGACAATGAAGACGGATTCGATTCAGAAGACTTTAGTTTAGAAGACTATATCCAGGAAGATGATTTCAAAGATTATGGCAATGGCTATGACTACGGAGATGACGATGACGACCGAAAAGAAATGCCTGTTGCAATTCAGCACTCCTTTTATGAGCAGTTACAACAACAATTAGACCTTTTAGCTTTAGATGACAAGCACTTTTTAATTGGCCAGCAAATTATTGGCAGTCTGGACGATGACGGCTATTTACGCCGGCCCATCATCAATCTTGTCGACGACCTCGCTTTTGGCCAAAATGTAATGACCGATGAACAGGAAGTATTGGATATGCTAAAGGTAATTCAAGATTTTGAGCCTGCAGGAATTGGAGCACGAGATCTGCAAGAGTGCCTATTGATCCAATTACAAAAAAAGGACACACAAAATCCCACAATCAAACTCGCTATTAAAGTCGTAGCGAATTACCTGGAAGAATTCACTAAAAAGCATTATGATAAATTAGAAAAATCTTTAGGCGTTTCATCAGAAGATTTAAAAAACGTAGTCAACGAAATTCTAAAACTTAATCCAAAACCAGGAGATTCTGGCGCAGTAGCAGGCAAGCAACTACATATTATCCCGGATTTCCATATCAGCAATAATGATGGAACACTGCATTTGACTTTAAATGGCCGAAATGCACCTGAGCTCCGCATAAGTCGTGATTACCAACACATGTTTGAACATTACGAGAAATCGGATCAAAAGGATAAAAAAATGAAAGAGGCTGTGCAATTTGTCAAACAAAAACTTGACTCAGCCAAATGGTTTATTGATGCAATAAAACAGCGTCAACAAACCCTACTAAAAACAATGAATGCAATCATGGAATACCAATATGAGTATTTCCTCACAGGTGATGATCGTAAGCTAAAACCAATGATATTAAAAGACATCGCCGACAAAATCGATATGGATATATCAACTGTGTCGCGGGTAGCAAATTCAAAATACGTACAAACAGAATTTGGAACATTTCTCTTAAAATCGTTTTTCTCTGAAGCTATTCAAACGGATTCTGGTGAAGAAGTATCCAATAAAGAGGTTAAGAAAATATTGGAGGAGTGCATCGCAAAAGAAAATAAACGGAAACCCTTGGCTGACGAGAAACTCACTGAGATTCTCAAAGAAAAAGGCTACAATATTGCGCGGCGAACGGTTGCAAAATATCGGGAAGCATTGAACATTCCGGTAGCAAGATTACGAAAAGAGCTCTAAGAGCTCTTTTTGTTTTTCCTACCGACCAAATCCAAATTAAGAATAGTATCTTTGTGCTGTATTAAAATAAGCATTAAAGAATGAGCAAAGTAAAAGTTGGAGTTGTACAGATGAGCTGTACCGCAAGCAAACAAGAGAATCTCGAAAAAGCTATCGCTAAAGTAAAAGAAGCCGCTGCAAAAGGTGCGCAAATTGTGTGTCTGCAAGAACTATTTACCTCTTTATATTTCTGCGATGTGGAAGATTATGACAATTTCGCACTGGCTGAAGCTATTCCGGGTCCATCAACGGACGCCCTATCGGCTGTTGCTAAAGAAGCAGGTATCGTCATTATCGCTTCATTATTTGAAAAAAGAGCAGAAGGACTGTACCATAATACAACCGCTGTATTGGATGCAGACGGTTCCTATTTAGGAAAATATCGCAAAATGCATATTCCAGATGACCCTGCGTTTTACGAAAAATTCTATTTTACACCAGGCGATTTAGGCTACAAAGTATTCAAAACAAAATTTGGAAAAATAGGCATCTTAATTTGCTGGGATCAATGGTATCCGGAAGCATCTCGAATTACCGCATTGATGGGTGCCGAAATTTTATTCTATCCTACTGCTATCGGATGGGCAACAGACCAAGATGAAGAAACCAACAAAGATCAATATAATGCATGGCAAACAATACAACGCTCCCATGCCGTTGCAAACGGCGTTCCTGTTGTATCCGTTAACCGTGTGGGATTTGAACAAAATGGTGCAATGAAATTCTGGGGTGGAAGCTTCGTGACGAATGGACAAGGTAAATTACTCTACCTTGCTTCACATGACAAAGAAGAAATTGAGGTCGTCGAACTAGATTTAAATGAATCGGACTATTTCAGAAAACATTGGCCATTTTTGAGAGACCGAAGAATCGAAACATACGCGCCGATCACCAAACGTTTTATTGACGAAGACTAATATTGGATATGCTAGCCATTTCAGTTTCGAAGGCATACCACTGTGCTGAAACAAACTGAAATGGCTTTTTTAATCCCGCTAAAATAAGTATGGAACAAAAAAAAACATTCACCCTGGACTATTTTGACAATTCCCCAAAACAACAGGGCTTCTCTTTTCCTGCAGAATGGGCAAAGCAAGAAGCCTTATGGTTGAGCTGGCCACATAAAGAGGAATCTTGGCCCGGGAAGATCGAAACAATATACAAACCTTATTGCGAATTTATTAAAGCCGTAGCAGCAGGGCAAAAAGTAAGGATTAACGTCGCTAATGAGGAAATGCAAAATTTTGCTATTACCGCACTCAAAGAAGTGACAACAGATTTTAGCAATATCGAATTCTACTTTAATCCGACTAACGATGCTTGGTGTAGAGACCACGGTCCCGCTTTTATTATTAACCAAGCAACAAATCAAAAAGCAGTAGTTGACTGGGGCTATAATGCCTGGGGTGGAAAATACCCTCCTTTCGACCTGGACGATATTGTTCCGACACGTATTGCCACAACATTCAACCTTCCTCTATTTGTCCCTGATATCGTCATGGAAGGCGGTTCAGTTGAGTTTAATGGCGCAGGAACAATCATGACAACAACGGCTTGTCTATTGAATAAAAACCGAAATCCACACCTGACAAAAGAGCAGATAGAAACTTATTTAAAAGAATTTTACGGTCAGGAACAGGTTTTATGGCTTGGAGACGGTATCGTTGGAGACGATACAGATGGACACATTGACGATATCACACGTTTCGTCAACGAAAACACCGTTTTAACAGTTGTCGAGGAAGATCCAACGGATGAAAACTACGAGATACTTCAAGAAAATCTAGCAACACTTCGTTCATTTAGGCTCTTAAATGGCGAGCCACTGCATATCATTGAGCTCCCAATGCCAGCACCGGTCATCTATGACGAAACAAGATTGCCTGCTTCTTATGCTAATTTCTACATTGCAAACGATATCGTTGTTGTACCGATCTTCAACGATAAAAATGACCAAAGAGCACTGGATATTATCCAAGGCTGTTTCCCTACACGTAAAGTCATCGGTATAAATTCCGTTGACATTATTTGGGGGCTGGGAAGTTTCCACTGTTTAAGCCAGCAGGAGCCGGCACTGAGCTAAAAAAACTATCCATAGAAAAAATGTCCCCAAAAAGTTAAACACTCTTTTGGGGACATTTTTTATGATAAAAAGTCGAGCATAGTTTTGAGTTTTTTTTGTTAAACTGTGTTAAACAACTATGACGTTTACCCCAGCTTTTTCTAACGATTCCACAAAGCTTGTATTTACTTTGTCATCGGTAATTAATATATCAATTTTATCAAAACCACAAATTCGTCCGAAACTTCTTCTTCCAAATTTGGAAGAATCTGCAAGAACGACAACTTTTTGAGCCGTATCGATCATAATGCGATTTAATTGAGCTTCCTGCGCACTTGACGTTGATACCCCGTACTCCAGGTCAATCCCGTCTACACCCAAAAACAATTTACTGCAATAAAAATCCTGTAATATATTTTCTGCATACTTTCCCGTTACGGATGTTGAGGTCTTGCGAAGCGTCCCCCCCATCTGCATGATTTCAACCGAAGGATATTTGATCAATTCCATTGCAACATTCAATGCCGAAGTCACTACAGTAATATTTCCTTTAGGAACAATCTGCTTTGCTAGCGACTGCATGGTCGTTCCTGAAGCTATAATGATGGAATCATTTTCCTCAATCATTTCAGCCGCTTTTTTCCCGATCCTGCTTTTATCATCCGAACGAAGTTTCTCTTTTTCAAATACGGTACGATCAGTCGTATAAGGATTATATTGTGTTGCCCCGCCATGCGTCCTAAACAACAATCCACTATCTTCCAACAAGGTCAAATCCTTCCGAATGGTCACAGAGGAAACGCCCAATTCCTCACATAGATCAATTACCTGAACTACGCCGACTTCCTTTAATTGTTTTAAGATATATTGATGTCTCTCTACATTTGTCATGGCTCTATTATAATATGCTGTTAAAATACTAATCTATTATCGGTTTGTTCAAAGGAAAACACCAATATCTGGCAAAAATTTCTCGATATGGGTAAATTCCCGCAAATATGACCCCCTACTTAAATTTCCCATAGTAGAATTGATGTTAAAATAATGAAATTATTTAATTTTTTCACCTTGGTAGTCACAAATTCATTTTTCTTTTTAAAATAAAAATGAATTAAAATTGCAAAGGATCAGGCAGGACATATTCATATTCCAGTTCCTCTTGAAGTAATTCACCCCTAACTATTTTTTGAATCGTATTAGTTGCTTCGAATGCAAGTGGCAAAATATAGCCATATTTTTTTGCCGACGCTAGAATTACGTCCTTTTTTTTAGGATGTAAGGGAGCAACAACATTGTATACAGTATGTTTAAGCACATTGCAAGATGCCGCCTCTAACAGTCTGATCACATCATCGATATGAACAAAATTGGCTGGCTGTTCACCCGTCGTACAAATACGTTCGGAAAAATATTTGGCAAAAACACGGTTTTTACCAAACAAACCTCCTAATCGATAAATTATGGTATCAGCCAATCCCAACATGCATGCTTCAGCAAGCAAGAGTTTTGATGAGAGCTCGGTTGTATCTGCATAGAATTCATCAAATACAGCATCTTTATCCGGATAAATTCCAATAGAGCTCAGAAAGACTTGTTTCTTCCAAGTAATGTGCCTGTAAAATGATTTAATATTCGAAAATCTGTTTTCAAGAATCGATACACTATTTTTCTGACTTGCCGGAATACTGTTTAATACGAAGTCAAATTGAGTAGGTAAATCTATCCTTGCTGGAAAGTTTTCATAATCAAAGTCTAGAATAAATGAAAAAATACCATCGGCATTCAACCGATGGTATTTTTCAGATGTTGTCGTACTAGCCCAAACCTCATGGCCTTGATACTTCATATGTAGCGCAAAAGATTCTGCAAGCCAACCACATCCCAAAATGAGTATCCTCATATTCTGATAAGACTATTAATAGGCTTTTGCAAAGAGTACACGACGATTTGAAGGCTTCCCGGTAAAGATACAAACACCTTCCTCTTCTTTCGCATCCAAAGGAATACAACGAATTGTTGCCTTGGTTTCTTCTTTTACGCGTTTTTCTGTTTCTGTTGTTCCGTCCCAATGACAAGAGATAAAACCACCCTTACCTTCCAGCACTTCTTTAAACTCATCATACGAATTCACTTCAGTGAAATGCGATGTCCTGAAATTTAATGCTTTTTGGTATATATTTTCTTGTATAGTATCTAGCAATTGTACAATAGTACCGGCCAAGCCCTCCTGAGCAACCGTTTCCTTCGTTTGGGTATCACGTCGCGCTAATTCTACCGTACCATTTTGCATATCTCTTGCCCCGACTGCGACACGTACAGGAACACCTTTTAACTCCCATTCTGCAAATTTAAAGCCCGGACGTTGAGTGTCCCGATCGTCGTATTTTACGGATATGTCGTTCACCCGTAATTCTTTTGTCAACTGATTCACGAATTCATCGATCTGTGCTTTTTCTGCATCAGTTTTAAAAATCGGAACAATGACAACTTGAATTGGTGCCAATTTTGGTGGCAATACCAATCCTTGATCATCTGAGTGAGCCATAATCAATGCACCCATCAAACGTGTAGAAACACCCCAAGAAGTCGCCCAAACATGCTCCAATTTTCCTTCTTTAGACGTAAATTTCACGTCAAACGCCTTTGCAAAGTTTTGGCCGAGGAAATGAGAAGTTCCTGCTTGCAATGCTTTTCCATCTTGCATCAATGCTTCAATACAATAGGTATCCAAGGCACCCGCAAAACGTTCGTTTTCTGTTTTTCTACCACGTACAACAGGCACAGCCAATATCTTTTCAGCAAATTCCGCATAGACATCAAGCATACGTTCGGTTTCTTCAATAGCCTCTTCTCTGGTTGCGTGAGCTGTATGGCCCTCCTGCCACAAAAACTCCGCAGTACGCAAGAAAAGACGTGTACGCATTTCCCATCGTACGACGTTGGCCCATTGGTTGACCAAAATTGGAAGATCACGATAAGATTCAATCCAACCACGGTAGGTATTCCATATAATCGTCTCAGAAGTCGGACGTACAATTAGCTCTTCCTCCAATTTCGCCTCTTCATCCACTACGATCTTACCTGTACCATCGTTTTTTAATCTATAATGAGTTACTACCGCGCATTCGGTAGCGAAACCTTCCACATGCGCAGCTTCTTTTGAAAAAAACGATTTGGGAATGAATAAAGGGAAATAAGCGTTGCTATGACCTGTTTCTTTAAATCTTTTATCTAAGATCGCTTGCATCCGTTCCCAGATGGCGTACCCGTATGGTTTAATCACCATACAGCCTCGTACAGCTGAATTTTCAGCGAGATCAGCTTTGATCACAAGCTCATTATACCATTGCGAATAATCTTCTGCACGACTTGTTATTCCTTTACTCATATGAAATTGATAAATTATTGTAACATTCTTACGTTAAATCTCGTCTGCAATTCTAATACGAAAAGCGTTCAATAAAAAATATTTGTATTTTTGATTACTTCGATTAAACCCCGTCGAGAAATTTGCGTCTAAGATAGTAAATAAGGCTGTATAATCGAAAATAACGATTTAGGATATTATGAAAAAAAATAGATTATTTATCGGAGCACTTGCCATAACAGGAGCGTTCATGCTGGGTTCCTGCGGTACGAGTAGGCAAATCTATGGCGACGATGTCTATGGCAATAGTGGGCAAGCGAGACAAAAGGTTTACCAAAGCCCAGATTATTATTACACGGATGCAGATCAGGCCCAACCAAATGGACAGGCACAAGGTGGTTATTATGATGATGAATATTCCGATCAGGATTACAACAGTGATTCCTATGAAGATCTCGAATACGCTAATCGTATCAACCGTTTTTATTACGCAACTCCAGGGATGACCTATTTCGACCCATTTTTTGACCCATGGTATGGCTATGGCTTCGGTGGTTGGTACGGATACGGACCATCATTTGGAATGGGCTGGGGATGGAACTCTGGTTGGGGATCATCGTGGTCGATCGGCCTTGGATGGGGTTGGGGATCTAGCTGGGGCTGGGGATCTCCTTGGTATGGAGGCTATAGACCTTGGGGTGGCTGGTATGGCGGTGGCTACTGGGGATCAGGCTGGTACGGAAATGGATACTGGGGTGGTGGTTATTGGGGCAATTCGAGACCTCGTTACGCTTCAAGTAGATCTGTATACAGAGATAACTATAATACGCGAAGTTCATCATCAAGAACCCGGACTTCAGGCGGGTATGACCGTAACGGCGTTGCCCGAAATTCCGGCGGATATGATCGCACTGGCGTAGCGCGTGATTCGAGAGGAAGAATCACATCTGTAACTGGCAGATCGAGAAATACGGATGGTTCAGTTTCATCGCGTAGTTCATCATACGATAGAACAGGAGGAAGAACAAGAACTTCCGATGGCATATCAAACAGGGGTTATTCAGACGGTACGCGTTCAAGAACATCCGAGCGAGTAAACGGTTCCTACCCGAATAGTACACGCAGTACAGGTGGCTACTATAATAATGGCACGCGGTCACGCACAAGCTCTGGGGAGGTATCTCGTCCGATGAGCCGTTCCATGGAAACACGTTCTAGCAACCCAAGCTCGACGTCAAGACCAACCTATACGCCTCCAACAAGAAGCTATGATAGTGGTTCATCCCGCTCTTCTAGTGGTGGTTTCTCTGGCGGTGGTAGCTCGAGATCTTCGGGTGGAGGTTTCTCCGGAGGCGGTAGCTCAAGATCAAGTGGAGGACGTACTCGATAGTTAAAAGCATTTGAACAGTAGCATACAACATTTTGTATGCTACTGATTATTATTGACGACATTTCAGCATATGACAATCAAAAAATTACTTTTTGGAACTGCATTCGTTTTAGGTGCAGCAGGGACTACTCAAGCGCAATATACGAAAGATGTACTTTTATTTTCCCAAGGGGACAATGGTGGAACAGCTCGTTTTAAAGCCATGGGAAACGCTTCTACCGCATTAGGTGGAGATATTAGTTCGATTACGAGTAACCCCGCCGGCTTGGGCTACTTCAATCAGTCTGACGTATCGGTAACAGCCAGATACCTTAACAATAAAAATAAAACCGACTATTTTGGCCAAAATTCAAATAGCAGTAAGAATAATTTCAACTTGGATAATGCTGGAATTGTTTTTCACTTGCCAACTTATCGCAACGGAGGCAACTTAGATAAAGGCTGGTTAAATTTCAATGTCGGTATTGCTTATAATCGCAATTATGTCTATAATAATCTGCTAGAATATCGAGGAGTAAATAACACAAGTTCGATCTCTGACGCTTATTCTGACCAGCTATCGTCACCTGGCGGTATGAATGGCTGGGGCCAGGAAGTTTATAATAACTCTTTATTATTTGATAAAGAAACAGGCAATAACGGAAGATATTTCCCTATTACTGACTTTGATAATTTTAATGGAAAGGATGGCTTTGATCAGGTAAATTCTATTTTGGAAAAAGGCAGTAAATCCGAATCTGTATTATCTTTTGGTGCAAACTATAGCAACAAATTATATTTGGGGGCAGCTTTAGGATTTACAGCCTATAGTTATGACAATTCAAGTTGGTATACTGAATATGGAAGAACATTGAACGCCGAAAATTTGGCAAAACGTAATCCAGGTTCTGAATATTTAGATCCAAAAAACGTCGAAAAAAATAAAATTCTTGGCAAGGATTATGAGTTATTTGATGACTATATACAAGTAACTGATGGTACAGGTGTAGATTTCAAACTAGGGGTAATCTATAAGTTCACACCTACTTTCAGTATGGGCTTTACAGCCAAGTCGCCAACATTTATGAGTATTCGGGATGAAACTTATAGCAATTCGGAATTCCGCTATTTTAATCGGGATGAAGATAAATCTTTCAAGGAATACAGAACCAGTGATGACGCAGGACATAGTTACCTGGAATACAATATGAATACACCCTATAAATTGTCTGTAGGTGCTAGTCAAGTTTTTTCAAGAGGATTAATAACCGCAGATGTTGAATGGGTAGATTATGCCGCCATGCGTTTTAAAGATGTTGGCAACTACAGTAAAAGTTTAGAAAAGAACATGAACCAAAACATTAAAGATACTTACCAAGGTGCATTTAATGCGCGAATCGGTGGTGAAGTTTTATTTGATAATGTATTAAGTGGTCGAGCTGGTTTCAATTATAGTGGCAATCCTTATAAAGATGTAGATTATACCAACTATACGGCTTCTTTAGGTATTGGTGCGAAACTCGGTCGGGGAATGTATATTGATTTGACAGGAGCTTATAATGCCATAAAATATGAAGAAAGACCTTACCTTATAGATGAACAGTACTTTGGCAATACAAGTCCAATAGCCAATATAAAAAATCAACGAACCAATGTGGTATTGACAATTGGCTCTAAATTTTAAGAGATCCTTTTCTCAGAAAAAACGTCCAGCTTGTCTGGACGTTTTTCATTAATCACCATCCCAGCAACCATAATTTAAAAGCTTTTAGTAAATTTGCCCTCTTGGTTGAAAATTACATGGCGAATCACACAATTTCAAAAGCATTCAATTTCATTTTTACATACCCGATTTGGCGGATCGAAATCGATGCGGAGAATAAATTGATTGCGGTAGAGACAAGAAATCCAGATGATACCCTGCCCTATTTTAATGTGATTACTTTTGAAGGAACTTACGTTTTACGGGACTTCAAGGCAATTGCCAAAGAATGGGTATTAGGCGGAATCCAATGTAAAAAATTGATACTAAAGAAGATTGCGCATAATTCACCAATTGATGCAGGCATACAACTAATCAATTGTTACAATCCACAACAACAAGAAACCTGGTTCAACTATACTTTTATCAATATGGTTGACCAAGGACTACTTATTAGACCCAAAGTAATAGCAGAGGGATTACAACTATTTTTGAATCTCCAAACGATGTTGATTGAAAGCAAAAATGAGAATTCCATTAAACCTTATGCCAGTGCGCTCGTCTATCCTATCATCTACAATGGTGAAATACCCCTTTTTTTGAAGGACTTCCCAATTGATGGCGAGATCTGGATTAATAGGGTAAATGACCACTTTATTTGGGTTTTCTATGAAAAAGACAAAGATAATTGTTATCAAATCAGGTTAGTGCAATCCACAAAAGAAAAAATAACAGCAACTACTCTTGCAGTTTCCAAACTAGGACTAAAGTTCTTCAACATCTATTTTCTTATTCACGAACAAATATTCCTTTTGACAGATAATAAACGGGAGTTTGTTTCGTATTTAGTATAATTGCAAAATATATGAAAGTTTTATTCGAATTAAAGACATATAAAAAGATAGCTATTCTATCCATCGCGATATTAGCTATTCAACAAGTTGAAGCAAAAAACTCAACTTCTTTACGCGCTGATTTTATCCCTGATTCAGTAGGAACAGAAGCAATCAATGGTGAAGAATACGTGCTGTTCAAAATTGAAAAAGGAGATAATTATTACCAGTTAAGTAAAAAGTATAAAACGACGGTAGGCCAATTGACCCAAATAAACGGTAATGGAACATTAAGCCTGGGTCAAATTGTTAAGATTCCAACAGGTCGTAAAGCGAAATCAACAGTAAACAATGACCGTGGAAATATGACAGTGCAAAATCCGCGTAATCCGCAGCAGCAAGAAGGTTTCACGGAATATATCGTTGGTGAGAAAGAGACACTTTATGCCATATCTAAAAGGTTCAGTATTTCTGTTGAAGACATCAAAAAAGCAAATAACTTAAAAAATAATGTTATTGGCGGTGGAATGAAACTCATGATCCCCAATCAGCCCCTGCCTCCTGAACGACCAAAATTAGTTGAACCTAAAGGAATCGAAATTGTAAGCCCCGATTCTACTGACGGTGATGATAAAGAAGAAAATCAAATTTCAACAAACCGCTACGGAATACGTGAAAAGTCCGAACGTGGTATTGGCGTCTGGATTGATGGGCTATCATCTCAAGGTACAAGCAACCTCGCTCTTCATAAGTCAGCTCCAGTAGGTACTATTTTAAAAATTACTAACCCAATGACCAAAAGTGTGACTTATGCAAAAGTGGTTGGTAAATTTAATGATAATGCCGAAAACCAAAATGCAATTGTCGTGTTGTCAAAATCTGCCGCCGCGAGCATAGGCGCACTTGATAAACGCTTCCAGGTTGAAATTGCGTATGGATTACCTCTAGAAAATTAACAGAATAAGATAGCTTTTATAGCATAGTAAGAATGAATAACAAACCGTATGTCATAGGAATTGCCGGAAGTAGTGGTTCTGGGAAGACTTTTTTTTTAAATAGCTTTTTAAAACATTTTAACCCACATGAGGTGACCTTAATTTCCCAAGATGATTATTACATCCCTGCCAATACTAAAACTCAGGAGGAAAACAGGCTCTATAACTTCGATATTCCGACATCAATCGACAGAGATGCTTTTTATAAAGATATCAAGGCTCTCTTTAACGGTGAGACAATATATAAGGAAGAGTATACATTTAACAACCCTTCATTAACACCCAAAATATTAGAGATTAAACCGGCACCTATTTTAATTATTGAAGGTCTATTCATTTTCTATTATACAGAGATAAATAATTTAATCAATCATAAGATATTTTTAAGCGCTGATCAGGATATCGCGTTAAGACGACGCTTACACCGTGATCTGGTTGAACGGGGATACTTTGAAGATGATGTCATGTACAAATGGGTAAACCATGTTCTACCCTCCTACAACGAGTACCTACTGCCGTATCAGGACACTTGCGATCAGGTCATATTTAACAATACCGATGAACCAGAGCCAATCTGGGAAATCACCAACCAAATTTCTGAAGAGCTAAAATTAAAGCTCAATTTGGTATAAAATTAAAACAATCTAGAAAGGAGAATCTCGTAAACAGATTCTCCTTTCTATTTAAAGTACTTGATTTATTGATATCAAGATTTTAAATACCTATCTTTGCGCCACGAAACAAATCCATCATAATGAACCATCCTGTAAAGATTAAAAATGCATTGGTTTCAGTCTATTATAAAGACGGCCTCGCTCCTTTAGTTGAATTATTAAACAAATACGGTGTTACCTTCTATTCCACTGGTGGAACAGAAACATTTATCAAAGATTTAGGTATAGATGTTGTTCCAGTTGAAGACCTCACCAGCTACCCTTCTATTTTAGGAGGCCGTGTAAAAACATTGCATCCAAAAGTATTTGGCGGTATCTTGGCGCGCCGCCCGCTTGAGTCGGATCAACAACAGCTTGCTCAGTATGAAATACCTGAGATCGATTTGGTTATTGTGGATTTGTATCCTTTTGAAGAAACTGTTGCTTCCGGTGCATCGGAACAAGATATTATCGAGAAAATAGATATCGGTGGAATTTCATTGATACGCGCTGCCGCTAAAAACTTTAACGATGTGGTTATTATCTCTTCCAAAAATGATTACAAAGAATTGGAAGAAATACTAGCAAACCAAGAAGGTAATACGTCGTTGGAACAACGTAAAGAATTTGCTAAACGTGCATTCAATACATCCTCGCATTACGATACGGCAATCTTCAACTATTTCAATCAAGAAAATCCGCTTCAGGTTTTTAAACAATCTGAGCAAAAAGCGCAGGTGTTGCGCTATGGTGAAAACCCGCACCAAAAAGGTATTTTCTTCGGCGACTTAGATAAGATGTTTGACAAATTGAACGGTAAAGAGCTATCTTACAACAATTTGGTTGACGTTGATGCTGCCGTTGCTTTGATTGATGAGTTCACAGAGCCTACATTCGCGATCTTAAAACACACAAATGCTTGTGGAGTTGCCTCACGGTCAACAATCAAACAAGCTTGGTTAGATGCTTTAGCATGTGATCCTGTTTCAGCTTTCGGTGGAGTCTTAATAACGAATGGTCAAGTTGATGCTGCAACAGCTGAAGAGATTAATAAATTATTCTTCGAAGTGTTGATTGCACCTTCTTATTCTGAAGAAGCGATCAATATACTTACCGCAAAGAAAAACAGAATTATTTTGGTTCGTAAAGAGGTTACATTACCTGGCCAACAGTTCAAAACTTTATTGAATGGCGTCATTCTTCAAGATAAAGACAATACGATTGAAGGACCTGAACAAATGGTTACGGTAACACAAGTAGAGCCAACTGCAGAACAACTGGAGGATCTTTATTTTGCGAACAAAATTGTAAAACACACCAAGTCAAATACAATCGTATTTGCTAAAAATGGTACTTTGTTTGCTTCAGGCGTAGGGCAAACGTCTCGAGTAGATGCATTGAAACAAGCTATTGAGAAGGCAATTTCTTTCGGTTTTGACCTTAAAGGCTGTGCAATGGCATCTGATGCCTTCTTCCCTTTCCCTGATTGTGTGGAGATTGCTTCGGAAGCTGGAATAGCAACCGTGTTACAACCTGGTGGTTCAATTAAAGATCAATTATCAATTGATATGGCCAATGAAAAAGGAATTTCCATGGTGACAACAGGTGTTAGACACTTTAAGCACTAATTGAACTTCAATAATAAATAAAAAAAGCTACTTTAGAAAAGTAGCTTTTTTTATTTATCTCGTTTCGACAGGAAACTTTGAACGCTTGTACTGTTCCATCTCAGCGCTGAGTTTGCGAATCGCATAACCCACAATGGCCACATCATCGATCCACCCGCCCACGAGAATAAAATCGGGAATTGCATCAATTGGCGAAACCACATAAAGTATCGTTCCAATAATAATCGATAAATTCCATTTGTCCATTTTATACTTCCCCGTAATGGTGTCCTTACACATCGCAATTAATACGTTGAAGTCGTCCATATAGCCTCCTAGATTCCTCGCTTTTGCCTCCGCCTGTACAAATTCAGATTCCGTAATTTTACGATGCCTAAACTGCTCAAACATTCCCTTCGCAATTCTTTTGATTCTATTGTTCATACTTCAAAATTAGGATTACTAGTTTAACAATCCAAATCCTCGCGCTAAACCAAACACGAACCAGAATCAGAATGCGCAGCGGACATAACCAAATCCCTCCCCTCACACCGACTAAATTTTGCCTAGAAACCCTTATTGATCCGCTGTCGGTCCAACCAACTACTCTATATATTCATTTACAACGGTCATCGGAATAAAAAACGAGGTCTGAATATGGATTTTTATTATTTTTACAAATCGCTGTAGCAAAGTGTCAGTCATCTCCGTATAATAGACAACACAAGCGCAATGTGAGTCACAAAAACAAATTTTAATATTACACGGTTATGAAAAACTATAGATTATTTAATTTTATTGCTATTGCTTTAGCGGCATTCTTTTTAACAAGCTGTCTAAAAGATAACGATGACCAGCCAATTCCTGCCGCATTGCTTACCATGGTTAATGGATACACGGATGCCAATGCAGTTATATATTTTGCAGACGGCGGCCCGCTTCAAAACCCTAATTATCCATTGGGATTCAAGAGTTATGCTCAAATTGGGCTATTTACAGGAGCACGTAGAATTGCAGTCTCCGCTGAATATAACACGAAATTAACGGATACAACTGTAACAATCAAAGATAGCACCATCTATACATCCTTTTTATTTGGAACTAAAGCCAAACCCGTACAGGTGATCACAACAGATCGAATCAATAAAGACATCAAAAATACAGAGTCTGGTTTACGCTTCTTTAATCTTGCTGAAGGTACAGATTTAGTTACCCTGAAAATAGGCGATCAGGCTTCCCCCTCAGAATGGAC
This sequence comes from Sphingobacterium sp. UBA7038, assembly GCF_002494055.1. Lineage (NCBI taxonomy): Bacteria > Pseudomonadati > Bacteroidota > Sphingobacteriia > Sphingobacteriales > Sphingobacteriaceae > Sphingobacterium > Sphingobacterium sp. UBA7038. The sequence goes on along the minus strand of NZ_DLAV01000015.1, from coordinate 283,543 downwards.
CAATAGAGCACAAGAAACACAAAATTCAGCAAGTGCCCATCAGGGATTTATTGCTCAAAAGAGTGGCACATTCACTGTCACCGCTCGTGATAAAGCCGGAAAAACTATCGCAACACGTAGCGACATTAAATTGGTTGAAGGTTATTATTATTCATTAATACTCATAGGCAAGGCTAATGATGAAAAGAAACCTTTATATATTGGTCTAGTAGCCCAAGCCGCAAATTAAAATACCCATATCTATATACTATATAACAACGGCCGTCATGTAAACATGATGGCCGTTGTTTCTCATTTTATATCATATCGTAGATCTTAATGATTCTCTTTAGGTGCTACTTTAGTAATCACATAAATATCTTCATTATCTTTTTTCATCTTATACTTCTCACGTGCAATACGTTGTACTTCCTGCGGATTTGATCGAATATCGTTTATTGTTTTAATGATAGCCGCATTTTCCTTAAGGTAGAAGGAGCGTTCACTTTCCAAATTCGCTTTCTGCTTTTGATAACTATACTGCGTGGCAAAGTCATTTCGATCAAAAAACAACATCCACACGAGAAAAGCCAAAGCGGCTAACAAATACTTATTTCTTATTAAGGACCACAATCGTTGCATAAGACAAAATTACTATTTACCTTTTATACTTCGGATATTTTCTTCAAAACTTGAACATCTTTAATTAAAGATATGGAATAATATGCTCGAATTCATCATATACCTAGAATAATCTTATCTTTAACAGTTCAAAAACGATCATTTGAATGAAATATCCATGGTTAAGACTAAACGCAGTTTTAACGAAAAAAAGATATCTCATAAGATCATAAAGAATAAAATCATTGACATATGAAATACTATCTTATTGCAGGTGAAACTTCAGGAGACTTACATGGTGCCAATCTTATTAAAGCATTAAAAATTGAAGACCCCGATGCGACTTTCCAAATCGTAGGGGGCAATCTCATGCAAGCAGAGGCGGGAAAAAAAGCGCTGATACATACTTCAGAAATGGCCTTTATGGGCTTTATAGAGGTTTTAAAAAATCTGCCCAAGATATCTAGGAATCTCAAACTTGTTAAAAATGATCTATTGAAAGAAAAACCGGATACCGTCATTCTTATAGATTTCCCTGGCTTCAATTTGAAAATTGCTGATTTTGCAAAAAAAAATGGCATCAAAACATGTTATTATATTTCCCCTAAAGTGTGGGCCTGGAATCAAGGCCGCGTAAAGAAAATCAAACGGATTGTCGGCCATATGTTTTGTATTCTGCCTTTTGAGGTAGATTTTTATAAAAAGTGGCGCATGCCCGTTGATTACGTTGGAAACCCGCTGTTGGATGCGATTTCAGCCTATCAATTCAACCCAAAGTTCAGGGAGCAGCATGGATTTTCAGAAAAACCCTTGATCGCCCTTTTACCCGGAAGCCGCGAAATGGAAATTGCCAACCTCCTTCCCATCATGGCCGAACTTCCATTTTTCTTTCCTGGACATCAATTTGTCATTGCCGGTGCGCCTAATTTTGATGAAGCCTACTACAAGCAATTTTTTAAAGGTATTGATATTCCCGTAATCTTCAATCAAACCTACGACATTCTCCATAACGCAGAAGCCGCAGTCGTAACGAGTGGAACGGCTACACTCGAAACAGGTATCTTGAAAGTACCTCAGGTTGTCGTTTATAAAGCTAACCCAATATCGGTATGGATTGCCAAATTAGTCATCAAGGTTAAATTTATCTCACTAGTCAATCTAATTAACAATTTCTTATCAGTACGGGAATTGATTCAAGACGAATGCACGGCATACGATATCTCCTATGAAGTAGGTGAACTTATCAATAACAAAGCTCACCGTGCAAGTGTGATGGAAAACTATGATATTTTAGCCGAAAAGCTAGGTTCTCCTGGCGCATCAGAGAAAACTGCCAAATTAATTGTAAAATATCTCGCTAAATTTTAAACTCTTTTACCTTTTATTTGTCAAACTACTAGTTAGTTACAATTAATTAAAAGTTTTATGAAATTTAAATTTATTCTAGGCTTTTTTCTTTGCTTTGCAATGACCTTCACTGGGAAAGCACAAGAAACACAACATATTTCTAAACTGGAAATTGGCAAAAAAGCGAAAAAAAATATCGATAATAGAGACTCTACTGTTGTCATGCACATCGATACCTTAATCATGAAAGACAATTCTACCCTTTCGTTCTATGGTAAGAAAAATGTCAAGCTAACAATTGGTTATGCTGAAATTGGAAATAAAGCAACCATCTATGGAACAGATGGAAAGAATAATGGTGCAAATTTTGACATCAATGCTAATTTTCAAAAATTAGGTTCTCTTTATATCATTGCAAAGGGAGATGACGCTTTTAATGGCACCAAAACTTTTCCGAATGGTAACGGAGGAAAAATTAAAGTCAATTTAACAACTGGTAGCCTTAAACCTCAGACAACAAATAAAAAAGCGCCTAATTATATTTATGGAGATGTTGCAGCAGGTGGGCGGGCTGTCAATGCAAACACGGACTTGAGAAACATCTATGATCGGATTAAAACCGCTCCCACCGGATTGAGAGGCTTGCCTCAAGGGCAAATTTATTCGGGCAGTGCCGGAACTGAAGGTACATTTGAACTAATTTCAACACAATAACAAAATTCCTTAATCCATAAAAAAGGCGTATTATTCTCTAATACGCCTTTTTTAATGGGCTCATTATTATCTACAGCCTCTTCTTTTAAGCTCATAGGCCAACACCAACCGTGTCATCCGATCGTATCGTGCTATGCCTTCCTGTTGATTGTTGTGCTTGAGGTATTGATTATAAAACAATCCCATCACATCGTCGACCCAACCTGTGTATTGACTCCAAAACTGCTTTTCTTTTTCCACGTCTTTCCATACTTTCACGCTTAATCTTCCCTTGTAATCTTTTCCTAAATCAGGATACATAACCTGCAGTTCACGTAACATATACAGTGTGGTCTGTAGATAAGCCGAATATCGGTAAAAGATCTGTGGATGTCGCTGTAAGCGAGCAAAAGCGATAAAATTCGCCTCGTCTTCAAAACCAATTCCCTGTTGATGCGCAAGTTCATGCACTGTAGTAAAAGGTAAAAAGGTTACCGGCATGGCTTTATTAACATGTGCTTCATGAGTGAACGGATTAAAATAACCTGAGACACCAAAAAAAGAAACTATCCTGCTATTTATGGGTGATTTTGCCCTAATTTGACCTCTTGACAGGAAATCTGCAAAAGCCGTATCCTGTTGTACCCATGTATTCAAATCCCTTTGAATAGTTTCTTTATGCTCTTCCCATTCGGATGGATTCACATGTTCCCGCAGATTATTTGTACTGTCCAAAAACCCATTCAAAACCACGAGATAATCCGCTAACTTTAAGCTATCAACTTTCAAATTGGCATTTATACTGATTGGTTCACGATAGTAATTCATACCCCATGATAGGTAAAAGAAAAAATAGAGACCTAATACCAAATTGATCATAGTCAAAACCGAACGAAAAGAACTTTTCCATCTTCCTTTCCATAAATTTCCGATTAATTTAGCAATTGAATAGAGTAGAAATGCAACGACTAGGACATAAAATAGATCACCTAAACTAAAGGGAACATACCCAAAAATAAATCTTGGCACATGACTATAGGAACGGTAAAACCCGCGTGCATAAAACGCCTCAATCCATTGGCTATGTTGCTCAACCAAGGAGAAAATAAAAATTCCAATCAGAAGTAATACTACCGTGAAAACAGCTATTTTATCGCGTTTCTCCATTCAAATAAGCTATAAAACGATTAACTTTCGTTCTCAAAATAGACCTTGTAATAATTCATGCCTTTATCCTCATCGTACCCCTTCTCAAGATATTCACGTTTGCCATGAACATAGATATGAAAATTCTTATCCAGCTTTAAAACAGACTTATAAGAAGATTCCATTTTTTTCACCGCTTTATCTGCTATTTCAAAACTTGCCTGAAATGGGGAGTCAAATTCGTCTTCAAAACCAGCTTTAAAGTCCTGAAATAAAGCAATAGCCTGCGGATTGCCCAGTACTTCCTCCTCAAATTCTTCTTGGACAAAAGTTTCTTTTTCCTTAAAGTAATTCATGGATTTGTTCATCAAATCAATTTTGTCCGCTTTCTCCAGTTCAAATGTCTCATCTAGTTTTTCCTGAACAAAGTTCTTATAGACTTTTAGATAATTCCCTGTTTGATTGAAGTTATCGTTACGCACGCGCAGCTGTAGAAACTCATCTTTCCAGTATACTGCCTCCTGTTGACGGTTTGTCTGATCGAGAACCAGCACCTTATAACCTTCTTCTTCTTCTACATTGATAATAATACAGCCTTTGTCCAGTTTATTGATATTGATCGCCTCCTGCTCATATTCCAACATAAAAGCACCTTGCTCCGGATATACTTTCAAATAAGTCTCTTTATTCTCCGATTTGAATATACCAATGGCATCATGTTCTTCCCCTTCGATCTGTACATTCTTTAAGGCAACTACGTACACCTCCCCAGCTTTAATTTTTGGATGGCTGGATACCTCATAAAGGTGTTTTGAAATTTGTTGGGAAAAATCGTGAAATGGAAGCTGCTCCTTAAAATACTGTCTTGCAAAATAGAAAATCTCATTCAGTTCCAGCTCTCCATTCGGATGATATAAGCGATATACCTCATTCACCTTTGCAAAAGGACTCATAAAATACTGCATCAATAGTCCAGGCAACACTTCATCTCCTTCAAGAGATACCGGGGCATCCGACAAAATATAAAATTCATCTTGCGCTTTATTGCCTACACGATGAATGGATAACGCTTCAAAAGTTGCATCTTGGTGAAAAAACATATTTCTTATCTTATAAATTATATAAATCTATTGCTATTCTAAAAGTCTGGCAATGTGCATTGACAATATCTTTAATTTCAGGAGAATAACCTCCCCCCATACTTACCTGAATAGGGATATGGTGTTTATGGCACATATGAAAGACCAATTCATCTCTTCGACGGCAGGTACTGCTGCTTAAATTCAATTTCCCCAGCTTATCTGTTTGTAAAATATCTACTCCAGCCTGATAGAAAACGAAATCAGGCTCAAATTTCCGGAACACATCAACCAAATTTTCTTCCAATAAAGTGAGATATTCCGCATCAGTAACCTGATCTTCCAAGCCGATATCCAAATGGGAACGCTGTTTGACAAAGGGATAGTTTTTCTCGCCATGCATTGAAAAGGTAAACACCTGATTATGTCCTTCAAAAATATGCGCAGTACCATTTCCTTGGTGTACATCCAGATCAATAATAAGGATACGACCTGCATAGTTATGCTTCAACAGGTACCCGGCGGCAGTCGCTTGATCGTTCATCAGGCAAAAGCCTTCACCAAAATCATAACCGGCATGATGTGTCCCCCCTGCAATGGTAAAAGCAACACCATACTCAAGTGCATATGCGGCGCTTCGGATCGTCCCATCTAAGATATATCGCTCCCGATCAACAAGGCTTTGACTTAATGGAAAACCTATTCTACGGATCATTTTCGAATCCAAAGTAAGCTCAAACAACTGCTTTACATACACTGGATCATGGACCAAACAGCATGTCTCAAAGCTTGCTAGTTCAGGACTGAAAAAACTTGACTCATCTGCCAGCCCTTCATGTTTTAACTGTAAAGGAATCAACTCGTATTTCAGCATCGGAAATCGATGCCCCTCTTTGACGGGATGGACAAATTCTTGACGAAAAGCTATCTTAAGCACCTTAAAATCTTCTATTACTCATGCGAAGATAAGAAAAAGATCTTTTGGAGTTGTAGGAGAAAAAGGGCATCTTTGAGAAGGAACAAACTGCAAGCCAATGTTACGTTGCATAACAGCATACTTGTATTCAATCATAAATTTATATTCTTCAAGATAAATGGAAACAACTCATTTGCCCCAATTGTCTGCCATGGAACAACGTGTACTAGGCTCACTAATCGAAAAATCAAAAGTAACCCCAGAATATTATCCAATGACAATCAACAGCTTACAAGCTGCTTGTAATCAAAAGACTTCCCGCAAACCGGTTGTACAATATACAGAAGAAGATATTATCGCTACATTGGATATATTAAAGAAAAAGGGCTTAATCTCGACAGTTGTTGGCGGAGGATCTCGCGTAACAAAGTATAAACACAATTTTGCCATACAATTTCCACTGGTTCCTTCCGAATTAACCATTGTTTGCTTATTACTACTCAGAGGACCAATGACCGCCGGGGAAATTAATTCAAACTCTGGAAGACTTTATGAATTTGAATCATTGGGCGAAATCAATGAACAATTGGAAAAATTGGCACAAGAAGGCTACTTGAAGTCCCTGCCTAAACAAATAGGGCATAAAGAAGTTCGCTATATTCATTTATTAGGAGATATCAACCTGGAAGCGTATGAAAATAGCGTTCCTGCAGGCAGCTCCTCGAACGACCAGACCTTACTCGAACGAATTGGACAATTGGAACAGGAAGTTGCAGCATTGAAACAGAAATTTCAGGATCTCTGGGATGAATTACATTAGTCGCTCATGTCGCAAACAATAGATTCCGAAAACGAAATATCCAAAGCAACCTTGTGGCTGATGACCATCGCCACAGGCTTGGTTGTCGCCAATAATTATTACAATCAACCACTATTGGACCTGATTGCCAAAGACCTACATATTGACGAGGCCATGGTCAGTAATTCGGCCATGTTAACGCAGATCGGATATGCCTTTGGCCTGTTACTGATCGTCCCCTTAGGGGATATGTTTAAGCGAAAAAAAATGATCTTGATCGATTTCTTTTTCATTATTTTTTCTTTAGTCGGTATGGCCATGTCCACTTCTATCCTATCGATCCTGCTATTCAGCTTTCTGATAGGTTTCACCTCCGTTATTCCGCAGGTTTTTGTGCCCATGGCCGCTGAGCTTGCGAGCAAAGAAAAGCAGGCTTCAGCGATCGGAATGGTCATGTCGGGCCTGCTGTTCGGTATATTACTATCTAGAGTTGTAAGCGGGTTTGTCGGCTCCTATTTCGGATGGCGCGAAATGTACTGGATAGCCTCAGCAATTATGGTCATTACAGCCATCGCCATAGCAATCAAGCTACCAGAGGTGCTGCCTAATTTTAAAGGTTCTTACCAGGAATTGATGCGATCAGTCTGGAACTTTGCCAGAAAACAACCTGTATTACAGTTGGCTGCATTTCGCGGAGCCATGGGATTTGGGGCTTTTTCCGCTTTTTTTACAACGCTTGTTTTCCATCTTTCGGCCCCACCTTTTTTTGATGGCCCCGCAACTGCAGGAGCCTTTGGTCTCGTAGGTGCCTGTGGTGCGCTTGCCGCTGCTTTTGTCAATAAACTAACCATTTATATAGGCAAAGCAAAAATCATCTTATATGCGATCTTATTGATGTTATTCAGCTGGTTATTATTTACCCTCTTTGGCTATACCTATTGGGGTCTCATTCTTGGTGTTATTCTCATTGATCTTGGTCTACAGTCGATGCACATCCTAAATCAAAGCGATTTCTATGCGCTGAACCTCGGGGCCAACAACCGACTAAACACCGTATATATGGTCAGTTATTTTATTGGCGGATCAACAGGCACTTTTTTTGCTGCACAAGCATGGCAACACTTCCAATGGCCCGGTGTTATTGTCGTAGGCACATGTTATACGGTATTGGCACTGTTGGCTCATCTATTATTTGATTATAAATTAAGAAAAAACTAATATGAAATTCGGCCAAGTTGAACATCCGGAGGAAATCGATTTTACCCTTCCTCCTACTCCACCGGAAACCTTAACCCTATTACAGCATTTCAAAAACGATCAATCTTTTGAGGTATTTGTAGGCTGTGCAAAATGGAATAAACAAGATTTAAAAGGCTTTTACCCCAGAGGTACAAAAGACGAACTTGCTTATTACTCCACGCAATTTAACAGCATTGAACTCAATGCCACATTCTACAATTCGCCCGGCATAGACCAGGTAGAAACCTGGAAAAAGAAAACACCTTCCAACTTCAAGTTCTTCCCAAAAATCCCACAATCCATCAGCCATTTTAGCAGATTATTAAATACGGGTGATAAAGTGAAGTTGTTTACGGATTCCATTGTTCATTTCGATGAGAAACTGGGAATGGCCTTTTTACAGATGCACGACAATTATAGTCCAAAGGATATGGCCCGTCTAAAACTATTTCTTCATGACTGGCCAAAAGAAGTCCCTCTAGCCTTAGAGGTACGAAATAAAGATTGGTTTTCCAAACCCGAAGTAACAAAAGAACTCTATGCGCTGCTGGAGGAAACCAACGTGACCAACGTACTGGTCGATACCGCAGGCCGTAGAGACATGCTCCATATGCGCTTAACCACACCGACTGCTTTTATACGGTATGTAGGTGCCAACCACGCGTCAGATTACGATCGCCTAGATCAATGGATCGATGTGCTGAAACTATGGCGCGAAAACGGGTTGCAAAAACTGTATTTCTTTATCCACCAGAATATTGAGATAGAATCGCCATTACTGGCAACACATTTTATCAAAAAACTGAATACAACATTCGACTTGGATCTAACCTATCCCAACAAAAACACAGGAAATACATTATTCTAAGACATGATATCAGTTCCGGTGCTAAAGCCAACTATAGAAAAAATCATTCAGCATATTTTGCCCACAAAAAAAGCCGAAGTAGAAAATACTTCGGCTTTTTATATAAAAAATAAGCTTTCGCTTATTTTTTAGCGTATTTAAAGTTTTTACCGATGAAACGTGCATTACCACCCAATTCCTCCTCAATGCGTAACAATTGGTTGTATTTAGCCATACGATCAGAACGTGAAGCAGAACCAGTTTTAATCTGACCGCAGTTCAGTGCTACAGCTAAGTCAGCGATAGTCGCATCTTCAGTCTCGCCCGAACGGTGTGACATCACAGAAGTGTAACCAGAATTTTGAGCTAAAGTAACCGCATTGATTGTTTCAGTCAATGAACCAATTTGGTTTACTTTCACTAAAATTGAGTTTGCTGTATGAGTATCGATTCCTTGTTGAAGACGTTTTGTATTGGTAACAAAAAGATCATCACCTACTAATTGAACATGGTCACCGATTTTGTCAGTCAATGTTTTCCAACCAGCCCAATCATCTTCAGCCATACCATCTTCTATAGAAATAATAGGGTATTTAGCTGTTAATTCAGCCAAATAGCTTGCTTGCTCTTCGCTAGAACGCACAGCTCCTTTATCACCTTCAAATTTAGTATAATCGTATTTACCATCTTTGTAGAACTCAGAAGAAGCACAATCCAACGCTAAACAAACATCTTGACCAGGTTTGTAACCGGCAATTTCAATCGCTTTCAAAACTGTTTCGATAGCATCCTCAGTACCTTCAAAAGTTGGCGCGAAACCACCTTCATCACCTACTGCAGTTGAAAGACCTCTGTCATGTAAGATTTTTTTCAACGTATGGAAAACCTCAGTACCCCAACGCAAAGCCTCAGAGAATGAAGGCGCACCCACAGGCATGATCATAAATTCCTGAAATGCGATAGGTGCATCAGAGTGCGAACCACCATTGATGATATTCATCATAGGAATAGGTAACGTGTTCGCATTTACACCACCGATATAACGGTATAATGGTTGACGTGACTCTTGTGCAGCAGCTTTCGCTACAGCTAAAGAAACTCCTAAAATAGCATTTGCGCCTAAGTTTCCTTTATTTTCGCTACCGTCTAAATCAATCATGATTTTATCGATGGCATTTTGCTCGAAAACATCTACACCTTCTAGCGCTTTTGCAATTTTAGTGTTTACATTCTCAACAGCTTTCAAAACACCTTTTCCTAGATATTTTGACTTGTCACCATCACGTAATTCTATTGCTTCGTGAATACCAGTTGAAGCACCTGAAGGAACAGCTGCACGACCAACAAAACCATTTTGTGTAGTAACATCTACCTCAATTGTAGGGTTACCGCGCGAATCCAAAATTTGACGCGCATGAACATCGATAATTAAACTCATCTCTTTATTAGACTATAATTTATTTTCATTACTTAGTGTAGATAAGACACACTCTTATCTACAGACATTTTTCACAATCAAATATAATAAAAAATGTATTTATTCCCCTATTTATTATGAAATAAAATATGCTCCATCGGCATAACTGTTCAACTAAAAACAATAAAAAACCCTTCAAAATCTGAAGGGTTTTTTATAGAATATTGTGCGATTTAGTTTTTGATCATTGCTACAAAATCATCAAACAAATAGCGCGAGTCATGCGGACCCGGTGATGATTCTGGGTGATATTGCACCGAAAATGCTTTCTGTCCTTTGATACGGATACCTTCAATAGACTGATCATTCAAATTAACATGTGTAATTTCGACGTTCTCAGAATTTTGGATATCTTCAGCCACAACTCCAAAACCGTGGTTCTGCGACGTAATTTCACAGCGGTTGGCGATAATGTTCTTCACGGGGTGGTTGATACCACGGTGTCCATTATGCAACTTGCTTGTGCGGATGCCATTTGCCAATGCTAAAATCTGGTGACCTAAGCAAATACCAAACATCGGTTTATTTGCGTTTAAAATAGCTTTTACAGTCTCGATAGCATAATCCATCGGTGCTGGATCGCCAGGACCATTGGAAATGAAATAACCATCCGGATTCCACTGCTCCATTTCTTCAAATGTTGTCTTCGCAGGAAAAACCTTTGTATATACATCACGAGCCTCAAAATTGCGCAAGATATTTTTCTTGATTCCCAAATCCAAAACTGCAACACGCAACGAAGCATTTTCTTTACCGAAGAAATAAGGCTCAGCTGTCGTTACTTTCGAAGACAATTCCAGACCATCCATTGAAGGAACCTCCGCCAATTGACGTTTTAATTCTTCAACATCCAATGTTTCTGAAGAAATAATCGCATTCATCGCCCCCTTATCACGAATATGTCGCACTAATGAACGGGTATCCACATCAGAAATACCAACTAAATTTCCTTCCTCAAAGTAGCTTTGGATCGATTCATCAGCCATTTTGCGGCTGTAGTTGATGTTATAGTTTTTACAAACTAATCCAGCAATCTGAATTTGATTTGATTCGGTATCATCCGCATCAATACCATAGTTACCAATATGCGCATTGGTCGTTACCATGATTTGTCCAAAATAAGATGGATCTGTAAAAATCTCTTGATAACCAGTTGTTCCTGTATTAAAACAGATCTCCCCAGTAGTCGTACCAATTTTACCAGCGGCTTTACCGTGATAAACTGTACCATCTTCTAAAACTAAAATTGCAGGCAATTTGCTGTAGTTGGTCATTATCGATGTAATATTATAAAAATGTGTATCCTTACTTTTATGAATTTTAAAGCCTTCTTGACTGGATATAAAAAAAGCCCTCAAATGGGCTAAATATCAATTAACAATGCATCATTACGATTGACAAACCGTTTCCTAAGGCACCTACCAGTAAAGACTCTACTTTAATTTTCACGGGAGACAAAGTTACGACATATCACTTATAAAGTGAAAACATTTTTTATTTTTTTATCCTTCCATTGATTGGACTTCCCGAAACCGAATAAAGTCCCTCAAAATCAGCACAGTCAATAATGGGACAAGCATATAAATCAGCGGGTTTTCTAACCAAGCTTCTTGCCATTCCATCCGCAGCAAGGCGATAAAGGCTCTTGTTAACCCACAACCGGGACAATCAGAACCACTGATACTCTTCCAAAGACAGGGAATAAGGATATGGATATCTGTAAAAAGATACAAGCCAATGGCAATCCCGAAATACCCTAGCACCAACGAATATATCCAATGACATTTAAGGTATTTCAGGACGAGCGAAATCATTAATTATTGTTAATTGGACTCTTGATATAATTACCGTTGGCATCTTTATATTTTCCGACAATAATCATAATCAAATCGATTAGATACCAGATACCACATCCCCCCAAGGTAAGCAGCTGAATAACAGCAGTACCAATTTGCCCCAAGTAGAATCGATGCGCTCCAAAAGGGCCGAGAAAAAAACAAAATAACAGTGCTGGTAACCACCTGTCATCCTGAAAGGTGTTGTTTTGCTGTTGAAAAGGTTGGTTAGCATAAAAAATAGGCTGTCTCACACCACAAAATGGGCACACCTCCGCCTTGATATTGATTAACTTACCGCACTCTACACAATACTTTTCGTCTTCTGTTTTCATTTAGATTTAGTTTGGCGATGGAACTGAAAAACAGTCGTCCATCAGGGATTAAATAATAGGTTGAAATTAATAAAAAAACTTAAAAAACATACATTTTTTGGAGCACTATGCTGTGCGCTAGTTCATCTTCCCGTTAAAATGACCTATTACTACAGAACAGCGATCTTTTTGCTTCGTAATCGCAGCTTTTTTCTTTTAATTTTTAGTTGCAGAAAATTAGAAATACGGAGGAATCAAATTCGTCTTTTTAACAGTGCTTGTTCAGTGTTCGTTCAGTGCTTGTTCAGTGTTTGCTCAGTGAAGACTGAATAAACAGTGAATAAATACTGACTAAAAACTGATTGAAAATTGGGATTAGGGATAAGTTGGTGGCTGAATGAGTCAGTTGTAATGCGTTTCTTAAATCAGCCAGTTGCCGTTACCACTAAAACTGGGGGCAATGAAAGTTTAAGGATAGAAATTCGTAATTAACATAAACAGAAAAGGCGCCCNNGGGCGCCTTTTCTGTTTATGTATTTAAACTTAAGAGTTAATTGCTTTCCAGATCATATCTTTCAATGGCAATATATTTTTACCGGTCACCGACGAAATGAAAATATAGGGTACATTTTCCGGCAGCTCCAGCTCCATTTCCTTCTCCAGCTCATCATCGAGCATATCAGACTTGGTAATAGCCAGCAATTTAGGTTTATCTGCCAACTCGGGATTATATGCAGTCAGTTCATTCAATAGAATGGCGTACTCCTCCCGGATTGTCCGATCTGTATCGGCCGGCACCATAAACAACAAAACAGAATTTCGTTCGATATGCCGCAAGAAACGATACCCTAATCCCTTTCCTTCCGAAGCCCCTTCGATAATACCCGGAATATCGGCCATAACAAAAGAACGGTTATCCCGGTAGCTTACCATACCCAAATTAGGCACCAGTGTTGTAAAGGGGTAATTCGCGATTTCTGGTTTCGCAGCAGAGACCACGGACAACAACGTTGATTTACCTGCATTCGGGAATCCCACCAATCCAACATCAGCAAGAACCTTCAATTCGAGAATCATCCACTGCTCTTTCCCCGGAAGACCAGGTTGCGAAAACCGTGGTGTCTGTTGTGTCGGCGACTTAAAATGCCAATTGCCCAGCCCGCCTTTTCCACCCGGAACCAATATTCTGGTTTCACCGTCTTCTGTGATATCGAACAATACCTCTCCCGTCTCCGCATCCTTTGCAATCGTACCCAGTGGCACTTCCAAGATCTCATCACGTCCGGTTGCCCCGGTACGCAAAGAACTACCGCCAGACTCACCGTTTGACGCGATAATATGTTTACGATATTTTAAATGGAGTAACGTCCAGAGATTAGTCGTTCCTTTCAGTATAATATGTCCGCCACGACCGCCGTCACCACCATCGGGTCCACCAGTAGCGGTGTGCTTGTCACGGTGCAAATGAGCCGAACCTGCCCCACCATGTCCAGAACGACAACACACTTTCACATAATCAACAAAATTCGAACCTTGCGCCATTACAATTTATTACAGTCTAGAAAATACTTATCTTAATTAATAATTATCGATGATATCAGTCAAACTTTTAAAGATAGAATCGATATCGCCGATACCATTCACTTTAGAAAGCTTGCCTTGTGCCTCGTAATACGGCAACACATGAATCGTCTTTGTGAAATATTCATCGATACGCTTCACCAATTTATCCGCATCATCATCCGCACGACCAGAAATTTCCTTACGTTTAGCGATGCGTGCTTTTAATTCATCCTCATTCACATCCAGTGCGATTACGACCGAGATTGATGTATTGATACCTTCTAAAAAAGCATCCAATGCTTCAGCTTGAGCAACAGTACGAGGAAATCCATCAAAAATAAATCCTTTTGCATCCGGATTTTTCTTTACTTCCTCTTCCAGCATTGCTATCGTAATCGAATCTGGCACTAAATTTCCCTCAGCAATAATCTGGCTCACTTGTTGACCAAGTGGCGTTTGACCTTTAATGTGTGCTCTAAAAATATCACCAGTTGAAACATGAACCAATTGATATTTTTCAATAAGCTTTGCAGATTGGGTTCCCTTACCTGCACCCGGAGGGCCAAATATTACAAGGTTTAGCATAGTTTTATTTAAGAAATTAAAACGAGTTAAAAAATAAAAGCCTAATCACAGATGATGACTAGGCTTTTCAGTTGTGCGCTCCAAGGGAGTCGAACCCCTAACCTTCTGATCCGTAGTCAGATGCTCTATCCAATTGAGCTAGGAGCGCAATAAACCATTACGTTTAGAACTCTGTCCCATGTGTTTTGGTGACGCAAATATAGTCAGAATTCGTTTTTTTACAAATTTTTTTTCAAAAAGAAGTTCCCTTTACCATCGACAGCTTTGCAACAACGTTACTAAAAACAAAAAAGCCAATCAAATTGACTGGCTTTTCTTTGTGCACTCCAAGGGAGTCGAACCCCTAACCTTCTGATTCGTAGTCAGATGCTCTATCCAATTGAGCTAGGAATGCCTTTTTAAGATACAGAACCTGTATTCGTGCGCACCAAGGGAGTCGAACCCCTAACCTTCTGATTCGTAGTCAGATGCTCTATCCAATTGAGCTAGGAGCGCTAGGCAACCAAAACAAATCTGTTATCCTTTTCCGTTTTGGTGATGCAAATATCGTTATATTTATCGATTTAACAAACATTTTTTCTCTTTTTTAAACTTTATACAACAACATTTCTTTTATCTCGTTGATAATATTATATTTAAAATATCAACTTTTTTTTTCAGACACGGACAAATGTTAGCATTCATGAGCAAAAGAGAATTAAAACTCAGTAAAATTCGCATCGGAGATATCAGTATCTCCTATTATATTCGCCCTAGCAAATTATACCCCGCTCCAAAAACAGTCATTTTCATCCATGGTTTTCCCTTCAACAAAAACACGTGGAAACAGCAGCTCCTGCAACTCGACGAAGATTATACAGGCATCGCCATTGATGTTCGCGGACATGGACTAAGCACCAATGGACATGGTTTTTTCTCCGTCGATGTTTTTGCCAAAGATCTAGTGGAATTTATTCGTAAACTCGACCTCAATCATGTCGTCCTTTGTGGAATTTCTATGGGCGGCTACATTGCACTCAGGACCTATGAACTGATCGGCCAACAACTCAAAGGACTTATCCTCTGTGACACGAATTCCCTTTCCGACGACAACAAAAGCAAACAAAAGCGTTTTGATTCCATTCAGGCGCTATTAAAATATGGCAGAAGACCGTTTGCCATTGGCTTTATCGCGAATGTATTTCACGATAAAACAATCCGTGAAAACCCCGAAGCTGTTGAACTCATCAAAAGCTGTATTCGCAGAAATGAAGTCGCCAGCATTTGTGCGACACAACTTGCTCTTGCTTCACGAACAGATACAACCCATTCGTTGAAGACCATTATTATCCCAACACTGATTATAAAAGGGAAACACGACAAGATGATGAGCGAAGAACAAACAAATATCCTTATCGAAAATATACCCGACGTCCGCTATATGGAGTTTGAAGAATCCGGGCACTTGCCGAATCTCGAGGAACCCGAAAAATTCAATGCCGTGCTAAATGATTTCCTGCGAAATATACCATTGTAACCATCACTTTGGTCGCCAAGTGCAACATCGGATATAAAAAACAACAAAAAAAGCCACGTCAGTGGCTTTTATTTCTTTCTTTCATTCAGATTTCGCTCTACAATACTAGAACGAAAAATCATCTTTTGACCGAACACCCGCTTCTTCAGCGTATGCATCATCAAAGTTAGGCTCATAACGTTTCTCGATTACTTCCTGATTAGACTTGATGTAATTAACTACATCTGTCAAACCCTCAGCGAACTTTTCAAAATCTTCTTTATATAAGAAAATCTTATGCTTAATAAACTGGCCATCCTCAAAGCGTTTCTTGCTTTCTGTGATAGTAATGTAGTAATCGTTCGATCGAGTTGCTTTTACATCAAAAAAATAAGTACGCTTACCTGCTCTCACCTTTTTTGAAAAAACTTCTTCACGTTCTTTGTTTTCAAAATCTCCCATTGGTTGTTATTTAAGTTTAAAGTAATCTTAATCTTTGATAAATATATAATAATTCATTTTAATACACCAAATAATATTAAAAAAAAAGACAATTACGCATAAAAATGGCAGTTCCCCTTCCTAACATAGGCTAGATAAAAATTAAACAACAAGATTTTTTACCGACGAAATCATTACATTTACCGAAAATATAAGTTGTATTACCTAAAGCAAATATGTAGAATATATTTGTGCCTCTATCTTTGAGTCATAAATAGTAAAAACATTATGGAAAAAGAACCCATCATACCAAACAGCAATAATAGCCGCAATATTGTAGGAGCGATTGTGATCATCGTAGGTATATTCTTATTATTGAATAACCTCAATTTAGGAAGCTGGTTTCCGGATTGGTTATTTGGCTGGCAAACGATATTAATCATTATTGGATTGGTCATTGGCATAAATTCCCAATTTCAGAAAAAATCGGCAATTATCCTATTGATCATAGGCGGAGCGAGCCTTATTTCAAGAATGATGCGTACAGACTTTGGTTCTGTAACGGTCCCTATCATCATCATTTCGCTCGGGATCTACTTTATCATGAGCAAAAGGAAACCGCCGATGGTTCCCCCAACTTACCCTAATCCGCCACAAGGCTCTTACGACTGGGATAAGCGAGTCAGTGTACCTGTAGAGGGCGCAACTGAGAGCAACATTACGGATCAGGAATCAAGACCATTTAATGAACAATACGGTTCAAGCCAACAAGCCTCGCCTAATCAGCAGGCTTTTGGCGACAAAGAGAAAGGTTCCTTTCACCAGTCATTTGAGGACAACCTCAATCTGAACAGCATCTTTGCGGGCCAAAAGAAAGTCATTTATTCCAAAAACTTTAGAGGGGGCAATTTGACCAATGTATTTGGAAGCGTAGAGCTAGATTTAACGAAAGCAGATATTCAGCAGCCAATTGTGATCGATACGTTCCAATTGTTTGGCAGCGCACGTATAATTATCCCCCCACATTGGACAGTATTTAGTAACGTCGCCTCGGTCTTAGGCTCTGTCGATGACCGTCGGTTCCAAACGATTTATAACCCCGATACAGATAAAAAAATCTATATAACAGGCACCTGTATTTTAGGTAATTTAACCATAAAAAATGCTTAATAGATGAAAAGCAAGCTGTTCCTCAGTGTTAAAAGTCGACTAATTGGCATTATCTGTGTATCCGTATTTATCGGATATCTTGCATTACAATACCTATTGATGCTTCGTTCTGGATTTGATCAGCAACTTGCATTCAAGGATTCATTTATAAACAGTATGGTGATGATGTTTTGCTGCTATGGCATGTCATCAGCACTCAATTTCTACACCCCACAACCCCGGGAGATTTGGAAAGTACTCATCATCGGTTTAATCATGGGCGCAATAAGCATCGCATTAAGCCGATTCTTGATGAGTTACTTTATCCAATCGACCTTTACCCCATTGCTGGACTTAACATTACCTTATCGGGGCATCGTTAACTTCCTCATTTTGACTTCTGTTGCCATTATCAACATTGTCTGGAATATTCAGGAAGACAATATTAACAATATCAAACGGAAGCAGGAATCCGAAAATTTACTTCGGGAAGCCGAACTGTATAATCTAAGACAACAGTTACAGCCTCATTTCCTCTTCAATAGCCTCAATTCCATTATAGCACTTATTGGCGCCAATCCGGATGAAGCCCGAAACATGACGTTCCAGCTATCGGACTTTTTAAGAGGAACACTAAGAAAAGAAAATAATCAAATTATCACACTTGAAGAAGAACTCGATCACCTTCAACTTTATCTCGATATTGAAAAAGTACGCTTCGGTCATCGACTCAATACATCCATCTCTTCTTCAGAAGAAATTTTTAACAATAGATTGCCTGCCATGATTATTCAGCCACTGGTGGAGAATGCGATTAAACACGGGTTATATAATGTAACGGATCAAGTAGAAATTAAAATAAAATGCCATTCGAATGATGGCCAACTGCTGATCCAGATTACCAACCCATTCGATACCGAAGAACAGTCAAAACCAAAAAAAGGCACTGGATTTGGACTATCGAGTATTCAACGCAGATTATATCTCCTTTATGGAAGAAATGATCTACTGGAAACTCAAATTCAGGACAACATATTTATTAGCACCCTAAAAATACCTCAATATGATTAAAGTCGTAATTATCGATGATGAACCCCTTGCACGCTCCATTATTGCGGGTTACCTAAAAAATGAAGCCGATATATCCATTGTGGCGGAATGTGGTGATGGCTTTGAAGCTGTTAAGGCTATCCATACGCACGAACCGGATTTAATTTTTCTGGACGTACAAATGCCCAAATTGACCGGATTTGAAATGCTTGAACTCGTTGACGACCCTCCGGCGGTCATCTTTACGACCGCTTTTGACGAATACGCCTTGAAAGCTTTCGAAAAGAACGCCTTGGATTACCTATTAAAACCAGTATCACCAACACGTTTCAAAAAAGCTTTAGAAAAATTCAGAGCAAGCTACTCCGCACCTGAGAAAAAAGTTCAACCCAACTACGAAGTGCTTACAGCGCAGGACGAAACAAAAATCGACCGTATTGTTGTCAAAACAGGCACCCAGATCAAGATTATTCCGATTGATACCGTCAAATACCTGGAGTCTTATGACGACTATGTTAAAATTCATACCAAAGATGGCATGTACCTGAAAAATAAAACAATGGCATTTTTTGAAAAATCTTTGGATCCGAATCAATTTGTCCGTATACACCGATCTTTTATCATTAAAGTGGATCAGTTGGCCAAATTGGAACCTTATGAAAAGGATTCGTATATTGCTGCACTGACATCAGGCGAAAAGCTCAATATCAGTAAATCAGGCTATGCCCGATTAAAACAATTGATTGGAATTTAAACATTCCGTAGATTTGTGCCCATCAATCGTTATGAAACATTTTATTACAATAGTATTGCTGGGCATCACATCTTACTCCTTTGCCCAAACGAATCCTGCAGAACAGATCAATAAAGGAGTTTACAATAAGTTGGAATTTTTTATCAATTCCCAGATGACAGACTCCGCCTATAATTTGGCCAGTGATTCCTTCAAACAACAATTTAGCCTAGCCAAATTTACCCAAGTACTACAGGAGCTCTATCCCTTAGGACGAGTAAAAAGCTCAACGATAAAAGAATTTGAAAAAGGACTTGCAACCTATCAGATGGACTTCGACAGCCAATCGTATGAGGTTCTTTTTGCAACGGACACAACCTTAAAATTCAATACATTAAAATTCACTCCTCTGGCAATCAAGCCTCAAGTGGAAAAAACTATTGTGGTACCTGCCACACAGAAATCAGTCGATAATGACGACCTTTTTGTCGATTCTGTTGCAAATGCTTATTTGAAACAACAAAATACGCAATCACTTGCAATTGGCATTCTAAAGAATGGACAAACAAAAAGCTATTTCTATGGTGAGACTGCCAAAGGCAACCAAACAGCGCCTACAAAAACGTCTACCTATGAAATTGGTTCGTTAAGTAAAGTTTTTACCGCTATACTTTTGTCAAATCTTGTCGAAGAAGGAACGATAACCTTAGATCAGCCTATTGCGCTATTTCTTCCTGATACACTCAAGAAAAATGAAGAACTTTCAAAAATAACGTTTCAAATGTTGGCCAATCATACCTCTGGCTTACCAAGACTTCCTGACAATCTCGACAAAGTCAAAGGATTTAACGAAAACGATCCTTACAAAACATACGATAAAAAAGCACTTTATAGTTTCCTCGCAAGCTTTAAAAATAACAAGAAACCAGGTGAAGAGTATGAGTACAGCAACCTTGGCTACGCCGTATTAGGAGACATTATATGCAGTATCTATAAAAAAAGCTATGATCAGCTCGTAAAAGACATCATCTGCAAGCCACTCGAAATGAGTAATACCTTTCAGGTATTGGATCCTAAAAGAAAAGATACCTTTAAAGTATACAACAAAGATGGTCAAGAAGTAATTCCCTGGTCGTTTGACGCTTTTGGTCCCGCTGGCGGATTAAAATCGACTCTTGAGGATCTGCTTAAATTTGCGAATGCGCAATTCAAGATGCCGCAGACCCCATTTGAAAACGCCATGGCAAACACCAGATTGTTTACTTTTTTTCTGCCTCCAGACACCGACTTGGGACTCGCATGGCATATGAACCTGATTGACGACCTAACGGTCTATTGGCACAATGGCGGAACTGCCGGAAGCAGCTCCTATCTAGCCTTATCGCCCGATAAAAAAAGTGGCGTTATCATCTTGTCCAATTCTGCCATCTCTGCCGATGATAAGGGTAAAGCTATTTTAGATTACATACTCCGTAAAAAATAAAGTTCAAAAAATAGAGAATAATGAGCCATATTGAAACAACAATATGGTTTTTTTTGTTGTTATAGCGATGAGTGATCATTAATTTTGACTAGAAGAAAACACAAATTGGTTTACCAAAATCAATCACAAGAAAGCTAAAGAACAGCTATTTGCATGAAGATATTTATCACTAAAAAAATACCACAAAAAGGTATAGATTTATTAAAATCTGCCGGTCACGATCTAACGATACACGATTCAGCTGATCCCCTATCCGAAAGGCAGCTTATCGAAGCGAGCCAACAGGCCGATTACGTGCTGAATGGTGGGATGCAAAAGTTTGATGCTAATTTTTTCCAAAACTGCCCAAACCTTAAAGCCCTATCCCTCATGAGTGTCGGCTATGACAATGTGGATATCGCTGCCGCAACACAGCATGGAATACCTGTAAGCAATACGCCAGGCATACTTTCGGGAGCAACAGCTGATGTCGCATTCCTTTTAATGCTATCGGTATCGCGGAAGGCATTTTTCAACCACAAGAGAATTTTGCAGGGCGAATGGAAAGGTTTTGATCCAACGGCAAACCTAGGCATCGAGCTCAACAACAAAACACTGGGTATTTATGGACTGGGACGAATTGGCTTTGAATTCGCGAGAAAAGCCAAAGCAGCGTATAACATGGATATTATCTATTACAATCGGAGCCGTAATGAGGAAGCAGAGCAAATTCTTGGCGCACGATATGTGAATTTCGACGATCTGCTCACGCGGAGCGATGTCCTTTCAATCCATGCCGGGTTGACAGCGGAGACTAAAAACCGGTTTGACAAAATGACATTTGCGCGCATGAAAAACTCCGCTATATTGATTAATACCGCCAGAGGCGGATTGGTCAATGAAATAGATCTAACAGAAGCTCTAGAGACTGGCCAACTATGGGGTGCCGGACTTGATGTGACAAATCCTGAACCGATGGATCCGAAAAATCCACTGTTAAATATGGAAAATGTCTGTGTATTGCCACACATCGGGTCTGCTACAGAAGAAACGCGGGATAATATGGCAATGATGGCCGCCAGTAACTTACTGGCAGCAATTAAAGGCGAAAAAATGCCGCAGATTATCAATAAAGAGGTATATCAATGAAACGAAGATTTTTTCAGATTTTAAACAGCTTAAATAAAGCCATCTTACCAAAATATGGTAAGATGGATCCCTTGAAATTAAAAAAGTACCAGCAGGCTATCATTGCCTACCGGTACTTTGTCCTTTTACACGCCTTGGGAACAGATCAGGACTAAGCTTTTGCAGTCCCTAGGTCGCTTGAATTCGAAACAATGCTAATCTGTGTCGGATTGGAAGATAAACTAATATCGTTCCTTTCCAGCTCCAACATAATCTTTTCCTGCATTGAGTTTCGAGCAGCGACATAATGCTCTCTTTTCGTCCACGCACGAACGGTTAAAACCATGGCACTGTCTCCCAATTCTTTGATAAAAACAGTTGGCTCTGGAGTTGTCAACACATTTTCATTCGAACGGAGAACTCTTAATATAATATCTTTCGCTTCTTTCACATTTTTATCATAAGAGATACTGATGGTATATTCAAACATGCGTTGCACAATTTTCGTATAGTTTTTAATAACCGAATTGGCCAAAGGGCCATTTGGGCTAAAAACACGTACACCATCATCGCCTATTAAAGTGGAATACAAAATATCAATCCTCTCTACAGTACCTGCGGTACCATTTGCACTCGAGATGGAATCCCCTACCTCAAATGGTCTAAACATCAAAATCAGCACTCCGCCGGCAAAATTACTCAGACTTCCCTGCAGCGCCATACCAACGGCCAACCCAAAGGCGGATAAAGCAGCAATAAAAGAAGTTGTCTGTATTCCAATCTGACTTGCGACGGTGAGGAGCAACATCACCCACATGACGATCTTTACAATACTGGAGATAAATGCCCGAATAGAGGGATCTACATTCTTCTTTTCGAAACGTTTATGTAATAAGCGATCTACAAAATTGATCACATATTTCCCAAGAATCAATAGGATAATTCCACCTATAATCCCCGGAATAGACTCAATGACAATATCGGTCAAACGACCAAATCTACTCCCCAAACTATTTAAATTACTTTCCATGTTGTAAAATATATTTTAAACCTCTAGGCACAAGGATTGTTCCAACATATCGTATACCGTATCAAAATATAAAAATCATTGAAAAACACCATAAAAGACCAAATAAACACCACTGTTAAAAGAATATTTAGCGTAATTTTGCTATATGAATAGAAAAAATACCATTCCGATTATTGATAGTTGTAGCATTGATCTCAATAACAAAACAACGATTCATATTGATGATCTAAAAGAATATATCATCAAGCATCAGGATATGGTATTTCCTCACAAACATAATTTTTTCCATTTTGTGCTATTCACCAAGGGCTCAGGAGAACACATTATTGATTTCAATCATTACAACATTGAACCTTATCAAATCTATTTTATGGTACCAGGTCAAGTTCATACCTGGAACTTTACAGGTGACGAAGAAGGCTATGTTGTCAATTTTTCCATTGACTATTTTCAGTCTTTTCTCTTAAGAACCGATTACCTGGAACGCTTCAGCTTCTTACAGGGTAAAATTGAGCAGCTTATTTTTGTTATTGCGGAACAATTTCGCAAGCAGGCTATTCACATTCTTGAACAAATTGCTTCCGCAAAAGCGGCAGGTCAATCGGAAGACTATATCCGTACACTTCTGCTCCAATTTATATTGTATATCTCAATTTCTACAGAAAAAGATCATCAAGAGCACAGTACGCCATATAATCACAAAATATTCAATAGTTTTCAGCAATTGGTTGAACAGCAATTCAGATCTACCAAATTGCCCAGTGTGTACGCAGATCAGTTATTTATTACACCCAATCATCTGAATGCGATCTGCAAATCCTACATCGGACAATCAGCAGGTGAAATTATACGAAACCGGATTGTACTCGAAGCGAAGCGACTATTGGTCAATCGAAACTTAAATATCAATGAGATTGCAGATGAGCTGCAATTCAATGACAACTCATACTTTACTAAATTTTTCAAAAAATCCGCTGGGCTCACACCAGAAGAGTTCAGAAAACAACTATAACTATGGAAGAGGTTAAATACGAATTATCTGAATTTAAAGCTGCATGGCAAGCGAAATGTCCAAGATGCCGGATCGGCCATGTGTACCAAGGTCCTGCCTATGGTCTTAAAGTACAAAAAATGAATAGCCATTGCGAATACTGTGGACTTCGTTACGAGCGTGAGCCAGGTTATTTTTATGGTGCCATGTATGTTACCTATGCGTTCTCCATTGCAGAAATGGTTACGGCTTGTATGGCAACCTATATCCTGACAGGCAATGATTCTTCTTTTATACTCTATGCAACCGTTGCTATCATGAGCGTTGTTTTAATGTCGCCATTCAACTACCGTTATTCCCGTATCATACTGATGTATTGGTTGACCCCGGGCTTGAGATATGATCCAAATGTCAAAAAAAAGGAAGTTGATGTGAAGGCTTCAGCATAACCTTCATTATCCTTATCTTTATCCTGATGAAGGATATGATTTATTTGGACAACAACGCAACAACGCGAATTTTGGATGAGGTATGGAATACCATGACGCCCTACTTCATCCAAAACTATGCGAATGCATCGAGTGTCTATCACCAAATGGGGCGTGAAGCCAATGCCGCCGTCCAACTGGCTAGAGCGCAAATAGCTGAAGCACTGAATTGTTCACCAAAAGAACTATTTTTCAA
Source organism: Sphingobacterium sp. UBA7038 (assembly GCF_002494055.1). NCBI lineage: Bacteria > Pseudomonadati > Bacteroidota > Sphingobacteriia > Sphingobacteriales > Sphingobacteriaceae > Sphingobacterium > Sphingobacterium sp. UBA7038. The sequence continues at coordinate 258,940 of NZ_DLAV01000015.1, read as the reverse complement.
TTCAGGTGCAACAGAAAGTATTAATACCGTAATCTGTGGCATATTTGACAAATATCAATCCAAGGGAAATCATATTATCACCGTTTCAACAGAACACAAAGCTGTATTAAGCTGCTGTGAACAACTGACGAAAAAAGGAGCGCAGATCAGCTATCTCCCCGTCGATGCACAAGGCATGATTCGTATAGACGATTTAAAAAATGCGATGAGCTCCCAGACCATACTCGTTTGCATCATGGCGGCAAATAACGAGACAGGAGTATGCACATCGCTAACTCAAATCGCCACTATTTGTAAGGAGAAAGACATCTTATTTTTCTGTGACGCTACGCAGGCTATTGGAAAAATCAACATTGATCTACAAAAAGTCCCGATTGACCTTTTATGCCTGAGCGCGCATAAACTTCATGGCCCGAAGGGAGTCGGTGCCTTATACATCCGTCGCAAATCGAAGCCGATACAGATTACTCCGCTGATTGTAGGCGGTGGTCAGGAAAGCGGATTTAGAGGCGGTACGTACAACGTTCCAGCTATCGTCGGCTTTGGAAAAGCCCTGTCTCTGCTTAAACCAACATCTTATCATACGGTCGAACGAAACCGCGATCTATTGGAAGAACTTTTAGGTGGTATTCCTGAAATCATCATTCATGGAAAAAATGTACCCCGCCTACCCAACACCAGTTACATCAGTTTTAAACACATCCTAGCCAGCGAAATAATGACTGCCTGTCCTGCTTTGGCCCTTTCCTCGGGCTCAGCCTGTGTAACCGGATCCAGAGAACCGTCCCATGTTTTAATGGCTATGAATGTTTCCAAAGAAGATGCATTATCGGCCATTCGCTTTAGCTTAAGCATATTTACGACTCAAGAGGATATTATACAATGCGCTCAATTGGTCACAGATGCGGTTCGCAAAATCCGCGATCAATCCCCCATCTGGCAACTTTTCAAAGCTGGCCTGATCGATTAATTTATGACATTCTAAAAACTTTATAACAGGCGAAATATAACAAGATTGTATGTATCTTTGTGCTATACAAAGGATATTACTATGATTACAGTTACTGACAAAGCAAAAACTCGTATCGAGGAAATCATGAAGGATGAGCAATATGACAGCAATTACTTTGTGCGTGTTGCTGTGGAAAGTGGCGGTTGTTCGGGCTTGAGTTATAAGCTGAACTTCGATAACGAAGAAAAAAAAGGTGATCAATTTTTCGAAGATAAAGGCGTGAAAGTCTGTTTGGATATAAAATCGTTTTTATACCTAGCAGGTACAGAACTGGATTATTCCGATGGTTTGAACGGAAAAGGTTTTGAATTCCATAACCCTAATGCGAGCCGGACCTGTGCATGCGGCGAAAGTTTCTCCGTTTAATCAATCACGTCGATCCACCATAAATAAAAGAGCCCTGAAATATTCAGGGCTCTTTTAGTAAGTAACCAAACACTTTTAGTTGCACCAACAAATTATTAGTTTTATAATTAAATATTGACCTACCTTCATTTTGTTAGAATTTTTTTATTTTTTCAACTTTTTAATGGATAAATATTAAAAATCACAACCAAACAGATTAACCAGTGATATTTTCATACTTTTGTAGGAAATAACTGAATAAAAAATAAAACCATGCGTATCAATCCGCACATGGTATTTCATTTAACTCATATGGAGGGAAGAAAACTTTTAAATACCGAAGTTGCTATCAGCTTCGTTAAAGATACATTTGTCCAACAACTAAAGAAAGCATTAAATTTAATTCCGATCTCATCGCCTTTGGTGGTTTTAGACGGCACAGGATTAAATGATGACTTAAATGGAATTGAGCGCCCGGTATCATTTCCGATTAAATCATTGAATGAAAAAAGGGCTGTCGTCGTACATTCATTGGCAAAATGGAAAAGAGTCCGTTTAAAAGAACTTGAAATGTTACCCGGGGAAGGCATCGTGACAGACATGAAAGCACTGCGTCCTGATGAAGATTACACCCCTATTCATTCGATATATGTAGACCAATGGGATTGGGAAAAAGTAATCGATAAAGATCAACGTACTTTGGCCTTACTGAAAGATACCGTATTAAAAATTTACGATGCATTACGCTATACAGAACAACAGGTTGAAAGCAAGTATCCACAGATAAAAGCTATTCTTCCAGAAACCATTACATTTATTGCAGCAGAAGAACTTCTGCAAAAATATCCTAATCTAACTGCAAAAGAACGTGAAAATACCATCACAAAAGAATATGGTGCAGTATTTTTATATGGTATCGGCGGGGCACTCAGCAATGGTGTTGCACACGATGGTCGCGCAGCAGACTACGACGATTGGAGTACTGCAAATGAGGCTGGACACAAAGGATTGAATGGAGATATTCTCGTATGGAACCCCATCTTAAATTCAGCCTTTGAGCTTTCTTCCATGGGGATTCGCGTCGATAAAACCGCTTTGGCACATCAAATGGAAATCAGAAATTGCACTGAAAAATCCAAACTGACTTTCCATAGCATGCTTCTCAATGATCAATTACCGGAATCTATGGGCGGTGGAATCGGACAATCCCGTGTCTGTATGTTTATGCTCAAAAAACAACATATTGGAGAAGTTCAAGTCAGTATCTGGGAAGAGGACAAAAAAGAAACATTAAGACAAGAAGGTATTGATATCCTATAAAACAATACTTATGGAAAATTAATAACTCGGCAACTATACCGCGTGTTTCAGTATACCGATAAAAATCAAGGCAAGGTAATCATCTTTTATAGACTGATTACCTTGTTTTTTTAATTACAAAATGCCTAAAAAATTTTCATTCGAGTTTGTTCCTTTCAAAATAGCGGTATTTTGTATTTTTGCTGAATGCAGCTAGAAGCTATTTTAAATAAATTAGGTATCTCATCCTTAAATGAGATGCAAGAAAAAGTAGTGGAATCGTACCAAAAAGATCATGATTTCATCTTACTTTCACCCACAGGATCTGGCAAAACCTTGGCCTTTTCATTGCTCATTTTAGAGCAACTGAAGGAAATCGTTCGGGAGGTTCAAGTACTGATCTTAGTGCCGACCCGCGAACTGGCCTTACAGATAGAGCAAGTGCTTCGCAAGGTAGCCACTGGCCACAAAGTCACCTGTGCCTATGGCGGTCATAGTACCCGTATTGAAAAAAATGAATTCAAGGATGCTCCCGGAATTATTATAGGAACTCCAGGACGCATAAAACAACATATCGAAGAAGGAAATTTTGATCCTTCCGGTATTCATACCCTCGTGCTAGACGAATTTGATAAATCGTTGGAACTGGGATTTCAGCAACAAATGGATTTTATTATTCGACATATACCGGCCATCAGATCGCGGATATTGACTTCTGCAACGATGATGGATGCAATTCCGCCTTTTACACAGATAGAGGAGCCTATTCTTGTCGATTTTTTGAATAATTCACAAAATATACCCCGCATTACAATTAAAAAAGTAGTTGCCCCTGTTCAAAAGAAATTGGAGGCACTACTAAAACTTATCTGCAAGATTGGGACGAAAAAAATGATTATCTTCTGTAACCATCGCGATGCCGTCGATCACATCAGCGAACTACTGGATAATCGCAATATTATTCACGACACCTTTCATGGCGGACTTGAACAGCAAGATCGTGAACTGGCGCTTCTCAAATTCCGTAATCATTCCAACAATGTTTTGATCACGACCGATTTGGCTGCAAGAGGGCTGGATATCCCCGAAGTTGATGCCATTATTCATTATCAGCTACCGCATAAAGAAGATGGCTTTATTCATCGCAATGGACGTACTGCGCGTATGCAGGCAAAGGGTGATGTCTATGTCATCTTAAAGCCGGAAGAAGCGTATCCCTATATAGCGGAGGAAATACCTGAAGAGGAATTTCCCGAATACTATGATCTTCCTGAAAATTCACCTTTCGCCACACTTTATGTTAGTGCTGGAAGAAAAGACAAAGTCAATAAAATTGACATTGTAGGTTTTCTCCTGCATTTGGAAGGTGTTGAAAAAGACGACATTGGTATAATAGAAGTGAAAGATAAGGTCGCTTATGTCGCCGTTAAAAGAAAGCTTGCTCCTTTTATTATCAACAAGGCAAATGGGCAAAAAATCAAAGGACGTAAAGTAAAAATTGGACGTACTTAAAGGTCCAAAACATTGGTTAATTGGAATTCAAGTGTAAAACGGTGGCTTCAATTCTTGTATTTTCTTCTTTGGAAATCAATCGCCAGGTAAGCCTTCACAATACCGTGTAAGGCTTACCTGGCGATTCTGATTTAAAATTTTTCAGGGTATGTCATCGTTCCTGTTCAGGCCAAGCGCCCCCAGGTTAATCCAATTCTTTTAAATACCGGAGATACAATTGCACAGCTTCGCGCTTCTTGGCTGTCAAATGGAAATTAAGATGCTCTGTCAGATATTTGGTATAATCAAAGTCCTCAAATTCTGGGAGACCGGCTATCACATCGGTTGCATGTTCAACGCCATACGCTAAAGCTTCATTGAATTCCTCTACAAAAGAGTCGGGAAGTTTTTTGTTACTTACCCATAAGGCAAAAGCGAAAGGTAATCCGGTGAAGTTAAACCATTCTTCCCCCAAATCATAAACATAGGGTACTGCATTCTTCTTACCGAAAGTACGATCCCCAATTAAAACATAGGCATCTGGCTCTATAGATTCATCAGTGACCAATTCTACATCCTTTTTCCAATAATTTTTTATCAATACACGTGCTAAACCATTTGAAGTGCGCGATTGCTTATCTAAACGTAAAGTTTTTACCTCTTCAATGGGTTTATTGGCAAAAATAAAGACAGAATCGACAGCACCTTCCGTGCCGATACAAAAATCGGTATTAATATAGTACTCGGGTAGACTTAATAAGGCAGCTGTCGGTATAATCCCGATATCAGCTTGATCGTCGATTACTTTCTGTGCACAGGCACTTGGATAATCGACGCTCAAGTCGATTTGCTCCATCACTTTCGATTTACGTATTCCATTCAAAAATGGATAAGTATTGGTATACGATACGGCAGAAACTCTAATTTTATTCATTTATCAATGCTTCTAAGTGTGCGGTATTGTAATGGTCTACAATCTCAAATTGACCATTATCATAAAGCAATTTATATAAAGCAGTATTTGTATGCGGGAAATCATCCATATAACGGGCATCGACACCAGTCATTAGACAAAGCATAATCCGTAAAGCACGACCGTGCATACAGACTAATATGTTTTTTTCATCTGTCTGAGCGAGCATATGATCCAAGGCGACTTGTTGACGCGCCATTAATTCATGAGGAGACTCTCCGTTTTCGATACTGACATCCAATTCTCCATTGCGCCATGCTGCGACCAATTTTTCAAAACCAGCTAGCAACTCCGGTGTTTGTTCTTTTCCTTCATAAACTCCCCAGCTTATTTCATCCAAACCAACAAGCTGTTCCCAAGGTAAATCCAAATCAATGAACCCCTGTACAGTTTGATGAGTACGCAATAAAGTGGAGGTATATATCTTATCAAAAGGCACCGTATTGTAGCGATCAAAGAAAGCCTGAGCTTGAGCTATGCCCATTTTATTGAGTGGGGAATTAACACCCCGCCCCTGCACAATACCTCTTAAATTTAGATCAGTCTGTCCGTGTCGTATAAAATAAAATGTCTTTTTCAACGTGCGATATGAGTTATGAATTGACAACAGGTAATGCGTAATAGCTTTTCTTTTGATCAACTTGATCAAAAACAACATCATTATAATCGGTTACCACATTGTAGAGGGTATCTCTTTCAATCGGATGGCGTCCAACATTTTTTATTAGCTCAACAACCTCTTGTGTGGTCATCCCTGGTTTTTGCTCTTCTGCTCCTGCCATGCTGTATATTTTTGTCGTATCATCCAGTGTTCCGTCTATATCATCGACCCCAAAAGCCAAGGACAACTGGGCCGTATCTCTCGATATCATTGCCCAATAAGCTTTAATATGATCAAAATTATCCATGTAAATTCGAGCGATCGCGTAATTCCTGAGGTCTTCAATAACGGATACCTCCGGAATATGAGACATTTGATTCTCCTTGTTTCTAAATTTTAGTGGAATAAAGGTCTGAAAACCGCCAGTCTTATCCTGTAGCTGTCTTAAGCGCTCCATGTGATCGACACGATGCCAAAACTGCTCTATATGGCCGTACAGCATGGTTGCATTGGTATGCATGCCCAGCTTATGCGCCTGCTCATGAATATCCAGCCATTGTTCGGCTGTGCATTTATCATGTGCAATCTGCTCTCTGACTTCTGGATGAAAGATTTCCGCACCACCGCCCGGCATAGAATCTAATCCGCAGGATTGCAGATACTTCAATCCGTCGTAATGGCTCAATTTTGCTTTCTTGAAAATATAGTAATACTCTACAGGTGTAAGTCCTTTGATATGCAACTCGGGACGATGTGCTTTACATTTGCGAAAAAAATCGGCATAAAATTCGAGGTTCTGCTTAGGAACAACCCCTCCGGTGATATGAACTTCAGTAACAGCCTCCTTGTCGTACTTTTTCACAATATCCATCATGCCGTCGACTTCCATCTCCCAACCTTCAGCCCGTTCTTTTATTAAGCGGGAATACGAACAGAACTTACAGTCATAGACACAGACGTTAGTCGGCTCGATGTGAAAATTACGATTGAAAAAAGTATGATCACCATGGCGTTTCTCGCGAATATAGTTAGCAAGCACACCAAGGTAGCCTAACTCACCTTTCTCATACAAAAGTACGCCGTCCTCAAAAGTGATACGCTCCTCTCGCAAAACTTTCTCCGCTATATCTCTCAATTCGACAGCTAAATTCTTATCGTTAATCAAGAAATTCAATTTATCTATTGCGTTCATTAAATGTATCTCCTATCTTAAATCAAATGTACCGAAAAGGCAACAAAAGTTATAATAAAAAATGTGACAACAACTAATTTGACATAGCTCTTAGAAAAGGAGCCTAATCTGTAAATTGTTGCATTTCGATTAATTTACGGTATAATCCTTCTTGCTGTATCAGCTCACTATGGCTACCTGCTTCTACGATCTTTCCTGCTTCAATAACCACAATTTTATCCGCATTCTGAATGGTACTTAAACGATGGGCAATAACAACCGTTGTTCTATTGTCCATTAATTTATATAAGGAGTCCTGCACCAATTTTTCAGATTCGGTATCTAAAGCAGAAGTCGCCTCATCAAGAAGCATGATCGGTGGATTCTTCAAGACAGCTCGTGCAATACAGATCCGCTGACGTTGGCCACCAGATAATTTACCGCCCCTATCACCTATGTTGGTCTGATACCCCTGTTCCGTTTTCACAATAAATTCATGCGCATTCGCAATCCGTGCAGCGGCTTCTACTTCCTCTTGACTGGCCGAAAGATTAGCAAATGCAATATTATTGAAGATCGTATCATTAAACAAAATGGACTCTTGATTAACGACACCGATCATGTCCCGTAAAGAATCCTGGTCTAAATCCCGTAAATCAATACCGTCAAACAAAATTTGCCCCCCAGTGACGTCCATAAAACGCGGAATTAAATCAACTAAAGTTGATTTTCCCCCACCTGAAGGTCCCACCAACGCAATAATCTTCCCTTTTTCTATAGTCAAATCGATGTTCTGTAGAATCTCTTTATCTTTGGTATACGAAAAATTCACCTGATTAAAGACAATATTCTTCTCAAAGCTTTTCACAAGCTTCGCGTCGGCGCGATCTTTCACTTCCGTCCGTTCATCGATAAGTTCCAATACACGCTCACCCGCAGCAAGACCATTATGAATACCGCTGAAAGAATCTGTTAACGCCTTTGCCGGACGCATCACCTGTGAAAAAATAGCGATATAGGCAATAAATGCGGGCGCCGTTAAACTCTTGTCACCTGAAAGCACCAAATGGCCGCCATACAAAAGAATAATAGCCACCATAATTACCCCCAGCAATTCGGACACAGGTGAACTTAACTGTTGTCTTTTAGCCATAGCACGACCGATATTGGCGTAACGTTCGTTCTCATTATGAAACCTGTTCTTAATAAATGAAACGGCATTGAAAGCTTTGATAATTTTTATTCCAGACAATGCTTCGTCCAAATAGGAAATCATATTTCCATACGATTCCTGTGCCGCATGCGCTTGGCTTTTAAGATTCTTAACGATTCTAGAAATAAAAAATGCAGAGACGGGAATGACCAAGAGTGAAAAGAATGTCAATTGCGCAGAGATATTAAAAAGCATCACGATATAAGCGATCAATTGCAAGGGCTCTTTAAAAACCACCTGTAAAGTACCCGTCACAGAATACTGCACGACCTGTACATCAGACGCAACTTTAGAAACAATATCTCCTTTTCGTTGTCCTGTAAAATAACCGACATGTAAATCCATTACACTGTCAAATACCGCTCTACGCAATTTGAGCAAAGTATGAATACGGAAATTCTCCATAATGCGTTGACAGAAGTAGCGAAACAGATTACTGATAAATACGGAGATCACAATTGCAATACAGACCCTTTGCAATGCGCCATAGGCACCAAACTGCTCATTTGCCATCGATGCATAGTAATTGAACCAAGCTAAAATATCTGTGTACGCTTCAGGTTTCACGACTTCAATAGCTGCTTCACAAGCCTCTTTTCCGGTTTTAAAAAGTGTATGGAGTAAAGGAGCAAGTAATGCCAAATTCAACGTGCTAAAAACAACCGTGATCAGCGTGCAAATTACATAGGGGATTGCAAATTTCTCAATGGGTTTAGCAAACGATAAGAGCCTAAAATATGTTTTCATTTATGTTGAACTAAGACAAATTACTTTTACATCAAAAGTAATTCGTCGGTCTCTCCTCTAACTTCCAGATTTTTGACGAGGAAATTGAACAAAAATAACAAATTAATCAAGAAAAGCACATATCCTGGCAGGGGACTATAAAATTGTTGCATCGCAAGAATAAAGCATTCAGCTTGTTCAGCTTGAAAAATCGATAAAAAAATCTCCTTTTAATAGATAATTCCCTAATTTAGCCTTATTCAAATACCAAATTTATTAAAATAAAATGCAAATAGACGTTGCCAAAAGATTGCAGCACACTGAAGAATATTATTTCTCCAAAAAATTAAGAGAAATAGATGAGTTGAACAAACAGGGAGCGCGTGTAATCAACCTAGGAATTGGAAGTCCAGACTTACCCCCGCATCCGGAGGTGATCGAGACATTAAATACGAATGCCCAACTTCCAAATGTGCATGGCTATCAAAACTATAAAGGCGCACCTGCCCTACGACAAGCCGTTGCAGATTGGTATCAACGTTATTATAACGCGACTTTTAATCCCAATACCGAAATATTACCCTTAATTGGGTCAAAAGAAGGCATTGTGCATATCTGTATGACCTACCTGCAGGAAGGGGATCAGGCACTTATACCTAATCCTGGCTACCCTGCTTATGCGGCCGCAGTGCGGCTGAGTGGTGCTGAAGCGATTACCTATAATCTTACACAAGAGCAAAATTGGCTTATTGATTTAAATGAGCTCAAAAAACAAGACTTGTCAAAGGTTAAACTAATGTGGATAAACTATCCCCATATGCCAACAGGTGCCTCCGCACCCGATGCATTTTACCAAGAGCTGATTCAATTTGCCAAAGAGCATAATATCCTGATTTGCCACGATAACCCATATAGCTTTATTTTGACAGATACGCCAAAAAGCATTATGAGTATACCAGGCGCCAAAGATGTGGCTATTGAATTGAATTCGCTGAGCAAATCTTCCAATATGGCGGGATGGCGAATTGGTGTGCTCGTGGGTGCCGAAGAACGTATAAACCAAGTGCTTCGTTTCAAAAGCAACATGGACTCAGGCATGTTTTTACCTGTTCAGCTGGCCGCGGCGAAAGCCTTACAACTTGATGCCTCCTGGTATGCTGATCTAAACAAAATTTATGCGGAACGGCGCCAACAGGTTTATGAGATCATGGATTTGCTGGACTGTGCTTATCAAAAAGACCAAGTAGGTCTATTTGTATGGGCGCGTATTCCGGAGAAATACGAGGATGGCTATGCCCTGAGTGATGCTGTTTTGGAGAGATCACGGGTATTTATTACACCGGGTGGAATTTTTGGAGATAAAGGCGATCAATATATACGCATCAGTCTCTGTGCTACGGTAGAGGTACTCAAAGAATCAATCCAACGTATTAAAGATAATTTCTAACACATTCGATTTCGGCGCAGCTTAACTGCTTTGAAATTATCGATAGAATAATTAATCAACAAACAACCAGGGTATGAAGCGTTCGATGTATAACATTTGAACAAAAATACGCTTAATATAATTGTTTATATATGAACATTGCCATTGTAGGCGTAGGCTTGATCGGCGGCTCAGTTGCCATTCGCCTAAAAGAAACAAAATTCTGCGACAAAATAATCGGTGTAGATAAGAGTCAAAAGAACTTAGATAAAGCGATGCATATCGGCTTCATTGACGAAACAGCAAGCTTAGAAGATGCGATTAAGACCTGTAAAGTATTGGTGCTCACAATTCCTGTTGATGCCATTTTACATGTTGTTCCTCAAATCTTGGATCTGGTCACAGACCAGGTTGTCATCGACATGGGATCAACAAAAACGAATATTCTGAATAAAATAAAGGATCATCCCAATAGGGGCCGTTATGTTGCAGCCCATCCCATGGCCGGAACAGAGTATTCGGGACCCGAAGCTGCAATAGCAGGCTTATTCAAAGGAAAAATGATGGTGTATGTTGAAGCATTTAAAACGGATGAGGATGCTTTCGAGATTGCCGATGCCATCACCGACCAATTGGAGATGCGCAGCTGTTTTATGAATGCAGATGAACATGATGTGCATACGGCTTATGTATCCCACATTTCTCACCTGACCTCTTTCGCCCTCGCCTTAACAGTATTGGAAAAAGAGAAATCTCAAGGGCGTATCTTTGAGCTGGCAGGCTCGGGATTTGAATCTACAGTACGTCTAGCCAAAAGTTCGCCCGATATGTGGACACCTATTTTCAAGCAAAATCGCGAAAATGTACTCGAAGTACTCGAAGAACATATCAAGCAGCTTCAATCCCTGCACGATTCTATTGCCACGGAGGATTATGACAAATTGCACAAACTGATTACCCGTTCCAATAAGATAAAAAGGATCATTAAATAAAGGCTGCTCTAGTTAGAGCAGTAGGTATAAAAAGTCCACCAAAAGGTGGACTTTTTTTATTCATCTTCCAATTCATTGAATTTATCCAGGTCGGCTTTTGCCCCGATAGGATCACCCAATTTTTCACGAATTGCTGCGCGATATGAATACAAATCAGAATAATATGGATTCAAATCGATCGCTTTCGAGTAATCTGCCAGTGCGCCTGGTAAATCCTCCAACTTTTCATTCAAATCGGCTCGTAATGAATACACATAAAAATCTTCCGGATTGAGCGTAACAAGGCGATCAAAATCCAATAATGCTTCCTCAAAATTTCCCAACCGCTCAAACAAAGATGCCCTTTCTTCGTATACGATCGATGAATCACGATCTATTTCCTCCGCCTTGGCATAGTCTTCCAGCGCACTTTGGTAATTACGATAGGATTCAAACACTTTAGCGCGAAATATATGGGCGGCAGAACGATTCTCATCAAGAGCAATAGCCTGATTGAAATCAGACAATGCCAATTCAAAACAGGTCAATTTCAGGTACAAACTTCCTCTAAAAACAAACAGGTTGCTATCCTTGTTGTCGGATTCCGCAATAGCAGAAGAATAAAGACCGATTGCTTTTAGATAGCTATAGCAATGAACATATTCAAGTCCCAATGAATTTATTTCGTCAGTACTCAGGTGCTTTGGCTTCGATTCCAGCTCTTGAATAACCAAATTATCGGCCTCAAAGTAAGTGAGTTCAGCTTGATTCTCCGCCCATTCCAATACACTATGGTAATTAAAATCCAGTCTTTTAGCAATTTGATAATCATAGAAAGCGCCTTCATCTTCCTCGATCTGTCTGTAGACTAAACAACGGCTCGCATAAAAAAATGGCTCTTCTTTATACTTTTCAATAGCGCTTGTAAACGCAGCAATAGCTTTGTCATAGGCGGCTATTTTAAAATAATAAAGCCCTAAATAACTATAAGCAAGCGCATTGTTGTCCAAAGCAATCGCCTCCTCAAGTAAAGCGACAGGATTACCATCGCCACTGATTCCGACATTAAATCCTTCCAATGTAGATCTAATCGCGCTCTGTTGGACGGTGTCTAACCAATCAGCGGAAAAAGATGAACTCGCTTCCGGAAAAAATGATGAAATAGGTAAAAAAGAAAACTTAGCAAGAAGTACGGGTACTGGCAGTGTAAAATCTGATTCCACAAAAGTATTGTTTTGTAGAATGACAGCTAGATTTGAAAACATATGCTTCATACCCAAAACTAAGCTAAATTTCATTACAAAAGAAATCTAACGGGAGATCAGGTATTATAATCGGGTATTCTTATCAACTAATTTCACCTGTCAGGTATAAGTATTTATAGCGGACAATATCCCTCGAATTTGTAAATTTGATTAATTTTTCGTTTTTGAAAACATAATTGGAAACCTTCTCTTCCATCAAACGCAGGAATTCAACAAATTCAGCAAAAAAGTCTTGACGTTCTCCTGGTGTAAACTGGCTGTTTTTTACAATCCAAAAGAATTGCTCTTCATTTACATGGAAAGATACCTCATTTTTCTTTTCTTTTCGAAAAATAAAGATTGGGTCATTTTCTTGGTTAATAAATAAAGCAAAGCCTGTATTTCCACCATCCAAATTAACAACAAAAGCAGAAAAATGGACAGTACCGATCTGTAAATTTTCCAGACAAATTAATTTATGCAACATCAGGTTGACAATTAGATCACCTAAAATTATTAAGTTTTTATTAAAAAACAAAAAAAGGCCCACAAAATAATTGTGGACCTTTTGTATTCGACGTAAATCTTATTAGAATGTAAATTTCACAGATGCATTCCAAGTTCTACCCTGTCCGATCAAAACAAAATTGGACGTATCAATACCATTCCAACTATTGTTCACATCTGTCACCAAGTTGCTAGAAGTAGCTTCCGAGATATAGAACTTATTCAACACGTTGTTCATGTTGACACGGAAACTCATGCTGTTCTTGTCACTTACCTTAACATTGTAAGAAAGACCGCCATCCAAAAGATTAAAAGACGGCAATTTCATATAGCGTCCATAGGTTTGGCCATCGATAACTTCCCTACGATAATTCGACGCATATAAACGCTCATAGTATCTGTAATTTGCGTCAACAGACAAACCTTTAAACATTTTATATTTAGCGCCAAATCCGTAAGAAGTTTGTGCTGCGTTACCAACGTGTTCACCCGTTAAATTCACCTGAGAACGACCCAATTCGATGCGGTTGTCGTTACGTACGACCGAATTTACTGCGCCATCGTACTTCCAGTCACCTATCGATAAAAATCCTGTTAGGCTCAATTTTTCGATTGGGCGGGCCTCAAAATCAACTTCTACCCCTCTATGCACCTGTTTTACACCGTAATTGGTTGTATATAGGTAGGCACCTTCGACCAAAATACCAGGATCATTTGTTGGATTGTATTTTTTTACATCATCTGCCGTCGCTAAACTCGAACTACCCGTAACACGATTTTCCCAAGTTGTGCGGTAAACATTCACATTCACATCCAAGAATCGAGAAGCAAATTTGTAACCAGCCTCTAAACCAAGGATTTTTTCATTTTCAGCATTTTCATTAATATCATTTGCAAAGTTCATGAAAATATTGTTTTGATAAGGCTGACGGGAATAGTACCCTGCGTTACCAAAAACACTATGATGTCCCATTGTATAACTTACACCACCCTTGGTATTGTAGCCAAAATTGTTCACGTCTTTAGAATCCTCATTACCTGGCGTGTATTGAAAATAATCAGAACGTTTGTTTTGTTGTTCAGAAACCGATCCTTGGAAAAACGCCGTGAAACCATTTTTCGCATATTCCAACTGACCGAACAGACCGCCGTAACGGATGTATTGATTGTAATCCCAAGCTAAACGATCTTCACGCGAATCAGGTTTGCTTGAGAAAGCTTTCCAAGGATTTGTTGAGTATGTATTGGTAACCAATGGCTTATTAGGGAAATTAACATTACCGCCCAATACAACACCATTTGTATTTCCTAGCGGATCTGTCAATTTACGATAATGTGTACCCTTATAATCTCTCACATCAAAACCGACATTAAAATTCAGGGACTCTGAAAGCTTACGGTTATAATTGGAAACTATACCAAACCACTGATGATTGTTTACATCAGCAGCCAAATATTTGCCTTTGTTGTATTTATCACTTCTTAACGATTGACCGCCCCCAGCAGCTAACGACGCATAAACGACAGTTGACAAAGATGATTTATCATCGATGGTCCAATCCCAGTTCAAGTTGGCTACCGGCTTATGATAAAAGTTCTTTTGCGCATTCATCATCACGCCATTTGCATCCTTATAATTGTCGTTGTAACGTCTGCCATTAGCAAGATAGTTCGACAATTTTGAGGTATATCCTTGGTTGTGCCACTGTGGTGCACCGGTTACCATGAAGTTCAGGTTGTGCTTTTCATTTGCTTTGTATCCAACGGACAAGAAATAACTTTGTCCAGCACCTTCCGTATGATCCATATAACCGTTACCTGACCATTGCGTAAACATAGCCGAAACAGCAAAACCGTTTTTCATCAGACCGGTATTGTAACCTACTGTTGCCTTCATAAACATATCGTTACCAACAGTAGTGCGGACAAAACCACCTTCTTTCATTGCGGTAGATTGTGTCACGTAATTTACGGTACCGCCGACAGATGAAATCGCTAATTTAGATGATCCCAAACCACGTTGAATCTGCACTAAAGAAGCAATATCTGTAAGTCCCGACCAATTTGACCAATATACACTTCCATTGTCCATACCATTGATCGGCTGACCGTTCAACAAAAATGCGGTATTGGACTGATCAAAACCACGTGTTGTCATAGAAGACTCACCAAAACCTTTTGCCTGACCAGTGATATAAACCGACGGGGTATTAGCTAGTGCTGAAGTAATATCCTGTGCGCCTATCCTTTCCTCTAAATCCTGTTTACGGATCGTCGAAACGGCAATCGGCGTCTTTCTTCCCGCAGCAATATCAATAACACCATGACCAACAACAACAACCTCATCCAAATTTGTTGAAGATCCAGCCGTAAAAATTGGATTGATATTCAACGATTCCCCCGATTTCAGCATGATGTTTTCGAAAACAACAGGCGTTTCGCCAATGTAAGTTACCTCTACTTTGTAGGGGCCTCCTTCTTGAAGATTTGAAATTTGAAATTTTCCTTGGGCATCGGCTGAGCCACTTACAACTTGTCCACTTGGGATGTGGGTAATTTTAATGGTTGCTCCTTTAACCGTTTGTCCAGTAGCTTCTTTGACAACTCCTGAAACCGAACTAGTATTTGCTGTTTGACCATGAACGGCACTATAACTAGCAAAAACGAGGGCAAAAAAAAGTAAAGACTTTTTCATGTTAGATGTGATTGTTTTGTTTTTGTGGCGCAAAATTAGGAATTGATTGTCTTTTTAACTAATTTTAACAATAGGATTATCAGACCCTAGCGCTATACAAAACAAATCAGTTTTAAGCTTCCACAGAAAAACAGCTACTTCTAAAACAAAGAGGCAATAAAAAAACAGATTAAATAAAATAAATACAACACATTCATCACATTCTTAAAAAAACACTAAAAATAATCAGAATAACATTTTGTCTGTTTTGAATAAATCAAAATTTATGAATTTCACGATTTTATATGTTAGCTGCTGGATACGCCACACACAGCACAAAAAAACCGGTCTTTCTACACATTATTTCCACCAACATTCTTTTCCACCAACATTCTTTTCCACCAACATTCTTTTCCACCCCCAGGGGATAAAATAAGCCCGTAAATAATTAACTTTAACTAAAATAATACCGTATGTTGTCAATCCAACAAGCTTATACAGGCATTCTTGAGCCAGAGTTAATTACTGCAATAGCCAAAAACGCACACATCAAAACGTTTCATGAGGGGGATCTCATCATTGATACCAATCAATACATCAAGTCGATGCCCCTTCTCCTAGATGGAGCAATAAAAATTGTCCGGGAAGATGAAGACAAAGGCGAACTGCTGCTCTACTATTTGGAAAAAGGTCAAACCTGTACGATGTCAATAGCCTGTTGTCTCGGAAATAAAAAAAGTGAAATTCGTGCCCTCGCAGAAAAAACAACAACGGTTGCCATGATTCCAAATGAGCTTGTCAACCTTTGGATGGGAAAATACCCCTCTTGGCGAAATTTCATCATATCAAGCTATTCAAGCCGTATGGACGAAATGTTACAAGCTATTGATAGTCTAGCTTTTTCCAATATGGAAGAACGAATCATTCAATATCTGAAAGCCAAAGTAAAGCTGAACAACGACCGAATACTTACCCTTACGCATCAGGATATTGCTTCTGACCTAAACACATCCCGGGTAGTTGTCTCCCGAATTTTAAAAAAACTGGAACAGGAAGATAAAATAGTGCTCCTTCGTAACGAAATCAGGGTATTAGTGGAATGACCAAAACATTTGTATCTTTAATAGACGTAAATTTCAAGAGCTATTAATGTAATTTTAGATGAAGATAGAAAAATTAGGATTTATAGGATTAGGAAACATGGGGCACCCCATGGCTAAAAACCTGGAAAAAGCAGGATTCCCCCTTTCTGTTTATAATAGAAACCGTGCAAAAGCAGCGGGCTTTGAAAAACAATCAATGATCAGAGAAGGTATAGCCGAATTGGTCGAACATGCTGATATTGTATTCTCCATGCTCAGCAATGATGAAGCTGTCAGTGAAGTGTATGAAAAAATCCTTCAAGGAGATATCAAGGGCAAATTATTTGTCGATATGAGTACCATATCCCGTGAACTCACCCTGTCTATCGCATCCAAACTCAAAGAAAAAGGAGCCGCATTTATAGATGCACCTGTGGCCGGCAGTACCAAGCCCGCGGCAGAGGGCACCCTGATTATTATGGTCGGTGGTGAACAGGAGGATCTTCATCGCGCCCGGCCATACCTCGAGCAGATGGGCAAGTCGATCAAACATGTTGGCGAAAATGGCCAGGGAATTGCCGCCAAACTTGCGATCAACTATTTTCTTTCAACGATTTATCAAGGTCTCGCAGAGACGATCTTATTTTCAGATAAACTGGGAATTCAACGGAGTGATATGCTCGAAATCATCAATGATAGTGCCAGTGGCAGTGGCGCAATAAAAGTCAAAACGCCTTTACTGGTGGAAGAAAACTACAGTCCTGCTTTCGCGCTAGATCTTATGCTGAAAGATATTCGACTGGCGCAACAAGCCGGTGCCGAATATCCCCTCCTCAAGACATTACTCGATACCTACGGGAAAGCACACGACCAAGGTCTCGGACAACTCGATGTTATTGGTATTATTGAATCTATAAAGTCGTAACTTCAGGTTGACGACAGCGGAAAAAATGTACATTGAAAATTATATTTAGTTGAGATGGACTCCAAATTAGGTTCATTTCTGATCACACAAAATAATGAGCGGAACAAATTATTTACAGATGAAAACAGTTATGACACTATTGATGCTTACTATGGTCACGATGACTACGCAGGCCCAACAATTAAAACAGGTTTCTTACCAGGATGGTGAACAAAAACTCAACGGCATGGTAACCGCCAATAGGGCAAAAAAAGGCCCTGCTGTCTTAATTCTTCCTGCGTGGAAGGGAATTGACAACGAAGCGAAACAAGCGGCATTGCTTCTTGAAAAAGAAGGTTACATCGCGTTCATTGCCGACATCTACGGTGAGGGAAATATTCCTGCGGACAACACCGCAGCTTCGAAAATTGCAGGCCACTACAAGACGGACTATAAAGCTTATCAGCATCGCATCAAGCTCGCATTAGAACAACTGAAAAAAGAAGGCGCAGATCCGACAAAAATTGCGATCATTGGCTATTGCTTTGGAGGTTCAGGAGCATTAGAAGCGGCTAGAGCCGGCTTCCCCATCAATGCCGTGATCAGTATCCACGGAGGCCTATCCAAAGCTGCCGATAGACCCAATGGTTCCATTAAAACAAAAGTACTCATTGAGCACCCTGCAGCCGATAAGAGTGTATCAAAAGAAGATTACGATGGGTTGGTCAAGGAATTAAATGAAGGAAAAGCAGACTGGCAAATAATTACCTACGCAAATTCTGGACATACGTTTACGAATCCCGAGTCAGCGGAATACAATCCCGTGATGGCCAAACGTGCCTGGGAGCACACCTTATTATTTTTGAAAGAAGTATTAAATTAAATAGCAAAGTCAGCAACAGCAATATCGACCCAAATGAATTATAACGCGAAACTGCACATTTATCCGATTATCATTCAGTTGTTGATATTGCTGTTTTATAGTCCCATTGCAGCATCGCAAACAGTAAAATCGTTAACAATAGCTAGCCCTACACAGGCAGTTCTGTTTGTAACCAATGAGTCCGATAAATCAACTGATTTTATCATGCGTTTACACGAAAAAAATGCTGCTGCGATTTTCAAGCAAGTACCTTTTAGCACAACAAAGTTACTGGTCACAAAAACCGATGCAAAAAAACTTACATTTAGCGTTAAAAATCAACAATGGACCATCGATGTATTGTCATTGAAACAACGTCATGCCATGATCTTGTTTGATGGCTTAGGCAAACCCAAGATCATATACGATAGTAATACCTATCTGGCAGCAGCCAAATCCATATTAAGCAACAGCACACAAGTTGCGTCAAAGAATCCTTCGTCACAATATAATGCCCAACATTTCTTTGACTCCATTGCACAAGTGCAATTTATTCCATCCAGGCAATATGCAGCGGCTATTATCGCCAATACAGCTCTCCCTCTTTACTACAGTCAGCGTAAAAATCAATGTGACGGCACGTATGTCATGCAGCAGTTTTCCGATGAAAATGAGGTGGAAACTGGAGCAATTGTGACGACTGTATATGAAGAAGGCAAAGAGCTCACATCCAACAATCTTTCCGGCGGAAATAATTATTTCAGCAAAAGATGCTATAATCAGTTCGGACTTATCGACTCCATACAGTACCTTCAAAACAGCAAATGGAGCAACAGCACCATTTACCGTTATCTCCCAAACGCCATTGTTTCCTACGATCCAACATTACAAACAGCGACAATAGACCACTTGAACAGCAAACTCCAGGTTGTAAAAAGTGAATCCATTCATTTTTTATACCAACGGATAGATTGGACCATTTACAGTTATGACAAACAGAATCGCATGAGTGAAGAGCTGTCGGGCAGAAATGATCAAAGGGAAAGTCGGGTCCGTTATGCGTATAGCGATCCGAAAACAAGTGATTATATACTACGCCAAACCTTCGATCAAAATGACCAACTCACAGCGGAAATCAAGCGATCCTACCGGGCCAACGAAACAGTTGATGAATTCTACTTCAAGGGGGTATTGCAACAAAAATCAATTGTAAAAGATTTGGGAAACTGTACGTATGAAAACCTGAACTATAACGGGCATGGGAAGCTCACGGGCAAATACGTACAAACAAGAAAACAGCTATAGACATAGAGCGAAAAGCCAGTATACACCCGATGGAACAAAAGTTCTACCCCCTATACAGTAAAAACACAGGACAAAATCAAAAAAAGCGGCAAAAGATACATTTCTGCATTAATTTTGATAGCGATAAATAAACATCGTATTGAAAAAAAGAAAATTGATCAGTCAACAGCACCCCTTGCTCTATTTTTTTGCAGTATGGGTAAGAAGAATGCAGCGAAAAGCCGTCTGGCTATTTGACGACAAAAAATACAGCAAAGTTAAATCAGCTGAAAAACTTCCCTTTCGTATTAAAAAGCATCAGTCTGTATTATTAAAAAAGCTGGGCGAAAATAATATGCAATTGCAGATCAACAAAGTGACCAACCTGAAAATTGCAGCAGCACAGATCAATAGCATTCTGATCAGACCGAAGGAAACCTTTTCATTTTGTAAACTCGTGGGGCTCCCCACCGTAAAGAAAGGGTATCTGCCCGGCATGGAGTTATCCTTCGGTGAAGCAAGGGCGGGTATTGGCGGTGGAATCTGTCAAATATCCAATCTCATCCATTGGCTTGTTATCCATAGTCCACTCACCGTCAGCGAACGTTATCATCACTCCTTTGATCCTTTTCCTGACGATGGTCGTGTTTTGCCATTCGGCAGTGGGGCTACCGTATTTTATAACTACCGTGATTATCAATTCACC
The DNA here is from genome assembly GCF_002494055.1 of Sphingobacterium sp. UBA7038. NCBI lineage: Bacteria > Pseudomonadati > Bacteroidota > Sphingobacteriia > Sphingobacteriales > Sphingobacteriaceae > Sphingobacterium > Sphingobacterium sp. UBA7038. The sequence goes on along the minus strand of NZ_DLAV01000015.1, from coordinate 238,449 downwards.
AACAACACGCCTTACACCTTCCAGATCAACCTCTGGTTTACAGAGAAATGTTTAGAGGGCGAATTGAGGATCGATCAGGAGCTGGATTTTGCATACCATGTCGTTGAAAAAGAACATCAATTTCTTAAAATAGACAATCAGTTCTTTCGTAAAAATGAGATTTGGCGCGAGAAGTTTTTAAAATTTCAGGGTGGAAAGATTTTAGAAACAGAACTTTTGACCAAAAATTTTGCCCGGGTTACTTATACCCCTGTTGAATATATTGAAATTAGTGCCGATCAAAATCCGGCCTATTAATTTAACAAGCTAAGTGATCGAAAAATGACGGATATGAAAAGTCCTCTTTTTTGTTTAAATTTGGTCTGGCTTTGGGGGTATTCTGTATAGAATTGAGATAGTCCCTTTGAACCTGATTCGGTTTATACCGGCGTAGGGAAAAGCAAAAATCCACTGTACAGCATACTCCTTTACTGCGCAGTCTATCGCTCTTCTTCCCTCCAAGGCTACACCGTACATCTTAGCATATGTAAAAAGAATGGAAGATTCAATTATCAATTTATTAGCGCAGCTGAGGGTCGAAAAACCCCTTGTACACAACATCACAAACCTAGTCGTGATGAACAATACGGCCAACGCACTGTTAGCCCTAGGAGCGTCCCCCGTAATGGTACACAGTCCTTTAGAAGTACGCGAAGTTGTCGATATTGCGCAAGCTCTTGTTATTAATATCGGCACCTTGAGTGAAGATACAGCCGAAGCTATGCTGGTTGCTACCGAACATGCCAATACCATTGGACGGCCATGGGTACTTGATCCTGTTGGTGCTGGGATATCAGCATTCCGCAATGATTTATTAGCCAATCTACTGGATCTCAAACCAACGGTTATTCGTGGAAATGCATCAGAAATCATGACGCTGTACAATTTCAACCAACCGAACACAAAAGGAGTCGACAGCACGACAGCGAGTAAAGATGCGCTCCGATTTGGCCAATTATTGCAAGAGCAAACCGGTTCCATTATCTGTATTTCTGGAGAAGTAGACTATATCCTTTCACAGCAATACCGGGTTGAAGTTTTTAATGGCAACCCTTTAATGACACAGGTAACTGGACTTGGCTGTAGTGCTACTGCACTTATTGGTGCATTTCTAGGTGTTACAGACCAATATGTTGAAGCAGCTGTTGCCGGCGTTTCCATTTTGAGCTTGGCGGGAGAACTCGCAGCCCAAACAGCAGCTGGCCCGGGTACCCTGCAATTGAATCTCTATGATGAACTCTATAAGCTCAATGCAGAACGTCTAAAATCAAAGCTCAAGATCAAATGTTATGCGCATTAATCCGCTTTTTCCCTACCCTTTATATTTGGTAATTTCTGAGCGGGACTGTTATCCTCAACATTGGCTCAATGTCGCCGAAGAAGCCATCATTGGTGGAGTCGATCTTATTCAATTACGCGAAAAAGCTGACGATCCCGCTACATTTTTGGATAAAGCCATGCGTTTGAAAAAACTGACCGATCGTTATGGTATTCCGCTCGTGATCAATGATGCCGTAGCAATCGCTGCAAAAATCGAGGCATGGGGAGTACATGTGGGTCAAAATGATTTGCAGCCGCTCCCTATTCGCGAAAAATATGGCGATAAATTAAACATAGGCTGGTCCATAGAAGATATGCAGCAGCTGGAAAGTCCACAAATGTACGCTGTCGACCACCTTGGTGTAAGTCCCATTTTTTCTACGAGAACAAAAATGGATACGATTACTGAATGGGGAATTGCAGGTTTAAAACAACTTCGGAATAAGACGGAAAAACCATTGATCGCTATCGGAAGGATGAACTTACAAACTGCAGAAGAGACCTGGAATGCCGGTGCAGACTCCATTGCAGTCGTTTCGGCCATATGCCAAAGTCAAGATCCCAGAGCTGCCAGTGCACAACTAAAAGAACTATTAAAATGACAAAAGATAAAAAATACCGCGTCCCTACCGTACTCAGCATTGCGGGGTTCGATGGTAGCGGTGGTGCAGGTATACAAGCAGATACCAAAACCATATCTGCATTAGGTTGTTATGCCATGAATGTGTTAACTGCCTTACCCGTTCAGAACACACAAGGTGTAAGACGTATTTATGACATTCCTACAGCAGCCGTCCAGGACCAATTAGATGCTATTTTTGACGACATCTATCCCGATGCAATTAAAATAGGCATGGTACACCATATTGAACTTGTGGAGCTTATTAGCAGCTATTTAAAAGAATATAAAGGGCCTATCGTATTTGATCCAGTCATGGTCTCGACCAGCGGGCACAAGCTCATTCACGATGATACAATTCAGGCCTGCATTGAACTTCTTTTTCCTTTGGCAACGCTGATTACACCAAATTTAGACGAGGTAAGTGTTTTAGTAGACGAAGTTATTGACGATGTCGAGAGGATGAAAAAAGCGGGAAATAGCCTACTGGCGAAAGGTTGTCAATCCGTTTTGATTAAAGGCGGGCATCTCCAAAGTCAAGAATTAACATCCCTATTGTTCCAGCACAAGAATCCACCAATTGAATTCAAATCTCAAAAAATTAACAGCAAAAATACACATGGTTCCGGTTGTTCGCTTTCTTCAGCAATTGCGAGCCATTTGGCACAAGGCGTTGGTCTCGATAGCGCGGTTGAATTCGCATTGGCCTATATACACGCAGCAATAGCTGGTAGCAAAGACCTCATCATTGGCAAAGGAAATGGGCCATTAAATCACTTCCACAATCCGATTAAACTTATTCAATATGAACTGGACTGATCATGCCTGGGATTCAATAACATCAATTTATTCAGATATACTCACTATGCCGTTTATTGTTCAGCTTAGTGATGGTAGTCTTCCCCTGGATAAATTTCAATTTTACATGCAGCAGGATGCTTTCTATTTAGAAGAATTTGGCCGTGTGCTCGCCTTTATAGGTGCAAAAAGTACGGATAACCAACAAGCATTGGACTATTTCGAATTTGGTCGCAATGCGCTACTTGTTGAACGGGCATTACACGAAAATTACTTTCGGGAATTTGGTTTAAGTCCTGCCGACAAGAGCAACAAAATCGAACCAACCTGCCATCATTATGTTCATTTTCTTAAAAGCGTAGCCGCTTTCGAGAGCATTGAGGTTGCTATGGCGGCAACACTCCCCTGTTTTTGGATTTATAAGGAGGTCGGAGATCACATTGTATCGACAGCAAATACACAGGGAAATCCCTATTCCAAATGGATAGCAACTTATAGCGGTGAGGATTTTGCACAGGGCGTTATCAAGGCGAAAAACTACGTTGACAAAATTGCAGCAGAAACTACTGCAACAAAACGGGAGAAGATGCGACAAGTATTTATAACAGCTTCCCAATTAGAGTATCAATTCTGGTTAGCAGCCTACAAACGAAGAGTCTGGTAAACAAACTATTGTCCGATACCGAACAGTTGATGTTCAAAAATGAGCATGAACGAAAATAGCACTCAGGAACAAAACTAGTGTTAATCAGTATTTTAAACGGATTTAAAGTTTTGGCATTACTATTATACTATAGGTGGCAGTTAACGATAGAGCGTATGCATAAGCACATAAGAAACGATAAAAAGGGAAATTAAAATGAAACTTTCAGTAAAAATAAATTTAAACTAATAACAGAAAAATAATGAAAAGAATCTTAACCATTGCCTTTATTTCATTTTTATATGTAGCTCAGGCACAAGAACGCGAAACACGTAAGATCACTGCTCCAGATGGCATTTCATCGGCAACTTCATTACGTGTAGATTATATTCACTCTAATCGCAACGAGGTTATTGTTGAAGCAGATAATCCCGAACATTTATCCCTTATCGAAACGACTGTAAAAAACGGTACACTGTATGTACAGTATAAAAGAAACAGTTCAATCAGAAATGCGAGAAACAATCGCGTAACTGTTTACTCAAGCAAGATACCGACACGCTTTTCGGCATCATCCAGCAGTTCGATCTATACCGATGAAACGATTAAGGCAAACAAAATTTCTGTAGACGTATCCTCCTCCGCAAAAATATCGCTTAAAAAAATAATTGCTGATGATATCAACCTTTCAACGAGCTCTTCTAGCAAGTTAACGACAGATGTCAGCAGTAAAAATTTGCAAGTATCGGCAAGCAGTTCGTCTAAGCAGGAAATTGCGGGTAGCGCTTCAAATTTAAATTTGAACACCAATTCATCCGCATCGGTTGACATGAGCCGTTTCTCGACAACAAATGCCCAAGTACAAGCCAATTCGTCTGCAAATGTTACGCTCAGCGTGAAAGAAAACTTACAGGGAAATGTTTCTACATCGGCAAGAATTGCGTTAAAAAATCAACCAAAAAATGTCCAAGTTGACAAATCAACAAGTGGCAAAGTAGTATTGTAATTTTTAGTGTGGTCTTTAAAAAAGACTGTTTATTTATGTTTAATGTTTAGTTAGCTTAAAGGTGATACATACCCCAGTATCACCTTTGCTTTTATTAGCATTTTTGCTCACACTTCTCCTTCTCCTTCTCCTTCTCCTTCTCCTTCTCCTTATAAATTCACACATTTATCACCTCAAAAAACTGTATCAGGAAATTAATGACATCGATAGCAAAACCAGATTTCAGCTAAAAAAATTATTTTAGGTCTCGGTTTCAGGACATTTTTGTATATTAATATTCATATAAATGCCAAACTTTCGACGCAATGGACAATTTTTTAGCGACTTGTATCAAGCAATTTCAATATTATAAATCTTTGGGTGATAAAACATTGCACAGTTAAGCACTGAACAACTCTTTTGGCAACCCAATGATTCGAGCAATAGCATTGCATTAATTGTTAAACATTTAGGTGGAAATATGCTTTCCCGATGGACCGATTTCCTCACCACAGATGGCGAAAAACAAAATAGAAACCGCGACCAGGAGTTTGAGAACAGTTGGGTAGATCGCGATGAGCTTATTACCTATTGGAATGCTGGATGGTCCTGTCTGTTTCAAGCAATTGAATCCCTCGAAGAAGAAGATCTCGCTAAAATCATTTATATCCGTAATCAAGGACATACCGTCATGGAAGCGATCTTGCGGCAGCTAGCACATTATCCCTACCACATCGGTCAGATGCTCTATATTGGGAAAATATGTTTGGATGATAAATGGACCTCCTTATCAATACCCAAAGGTAGTTCAGCGTCCTATAATAGGGAGAAATTCAGCCATGAAAAACAGCAACAACATTTCACGTCGGAGTTTATAAAAGGGAATCAGGACAATTTGTCTTAAATAAGCTTTTTCACTTAGTTAACACAATAATTACTTGATTGGAAAGCATCGGATGCTAACCTAATTTCCGCAAACTTTTAAGTATATTTGTCATACATACAACTATTCCTTTTTTTTTGATTTCATTGGTAAGTAGGTTGTCTTTAAAACTATGAAAAATTCGATTAAGATCATCAACAATTACGAGTACAAAAAGTTATTTTTACCGGATGTTTCTGAGCACAATTTATTCAATGAGAATAAAATTCAAGTCTATCGAATCGAGAATTACCTCCGCAGTATCCTGATGCCTGTCATCCCCTATCGTACGACGTTTAATTTTCTCATTTTTGTAACGAAGGGGTCCCTGACCCAACATCTCGAAAGCGCATCTTATACCTTAACCGAAAATCAAGTCATTAACATCAAACAAGGTAATATTACGGCTACGCTGGCAATCTCTGATGATGTAGAAGGTTTTTTCGTGGTTTATGAAAATGAAATTGTAACTGATATTGAGCTTGGCATAAACGATATTAAATTTTTCAATTCCCATCCTTTTACCACACTTAAACCACATGTAGCACATTGGATCCAGCAAATGTTGATGTTATTGGAAGAGGAACTTTTTACCGATGGCCGCGTAATGGAAGTCTGCATATCCATGATGCAGTGTATCCTATTGAAGGTGATAAAATCGGATATAGAGACTAAGGCGCCGATGAGCCGACAGCTCGATATTGCTTTCCGTTTCCGCGAATATGTACAAAAATTTCATATCGATCATAAAAACGTGTTATTCTACGCCAATTTATTGCATATTTCAGAAAACTACCTCAATAAATGTGTAAAGGAAGCGACAAATAAACCTCCGAAGCAATGGATTAGTGAAATAAGTATCTTACATAGTCAGATTCTGCTGCAGGATGCTACGAGAGATATTGCCGGTATAGCCTTTGAATTGAAATTTCAATCGCCCTCCTATTTCACCAGGCTATTCAAAAAAATCACTGGGTATTCACCCAGTGACTATCGGAAACATAAGTTTATGGCGGGCTAATGCTTTTTACGGTAAGGTAAATTCCAGATTAAATCTACGGCTAAATAATGAACCCCAAAATCTACTTTGTCATAGCCTTTAATTAAGTCATTCATATAACCCAGATCCAATCGCAAAGGTGTCTTTGGAATATCTGTCATGTAATAAAAACCCAAACGGGTCTCTTTATAGCCAAAGCTAGACCAGGTACTAACAGGTTCGTAGAGCTTGCTGATTGCAAAAAGTCCTTCAGCGCTCAACGCCAATTCCTGCTTATTTTTAGCCGAAATTTTGAAATTTAGCTGCGACTTCAAGCGGGTCCTAAATTGAAAATTCTCTTCTGTCTTTTGAAAATCGGCTGTAAAGAACTTTCGGAACTCTTGCCTTAATGTATTTTTCCATTTCAAACGATCATTAAGGGTCAATGTATACGCATATCGTCCATACAACCTAAACTCTTGCTCAACACCTTCGTTATGATATGGGGCAGCCTCATCGTAAACGTTTTGGCGACGATAACTCAACGCATAACTATATTGTTGATTTTTAGCAAATTTATGATAGACCTCATGGTTTAACACCCAAATAGCCTGCTTGTGAAATGGATTTGAATCGTCGGGTGTACTTTTAGTTCCCAAACCAATATAGGTCAATGCTTCCTTCGTTCCAGCACTGTCTAATTTCCTACGCAAGCCCAAAACCGACCAAGATGCGGTCCTTGCTTTTCCTAATCCCGGCGGACTGACTTGTCCGTACACCGTATTTACATGAATTCCCAATAAGAGCATTATTGGGAATAGTTTTATTAAACGAAATTTAAACATACATAAAATTTTAGTTCACAAAAAAGGACTAGGAAGTCCCTTCAGCTGATGAAAACCTATTCACCAACCATTTATCGATAAGTTTGACAGGGTGCATAGCCCACATCGCAAAAACAAATGGAAAAGTCAATGTTGTCCATCCGTTGTGAATCAAAAAATGATCGAAATATGTTGCGATAATCGTTCCGATTAGAACATATACACCATCTCTAACGCGGGGGCCGCTTAGGGCAATTCCAACCAAAACCGCATTGAAGCTAAAAATGCCATTATTGGTCATATCTACAGATTCATGGCCATGGTGCGATATATAAACACTGATGATAACAGCAGCGAAACCGTAAAGTGCGCCCATGGGATTGCTCAGGAAAACCCCGATGAAAAAGATCAATCCAGCAATTAAACTACCCTGAAAAATAACCTGACCAAAGGCATGGCCTTCAATTAGGAAGTCATCCATTTCCTGAATATCAACAAAATGCTCGGGTACAGTCCGCAAGGCCAGTTCTGGAATACTCAACACATACAATGCGATCCAGGTAATTAAGATAAAAGGAAATGTAAATACCGGCAGATTCTTCTTCAATGCAAACCCCATCAAAATGGTGGTCAACGCAGATCCTACGATTAAGGCTCCCCATACCCAAACGTTTGTCTGGAAATAGAAAACCAAAGCAATACCGTAAAGCGTAGCATTAAATCCGAAAAGTCCATCATTGATATGATCCTCATCAAATTTCATCAACTTGGCCGTCAGTACGCCTACGATGTTAGCGAGAACCCCTGCAAAGCCCATAAGTGCCGAATCATAAATAATGGCTCCGATAAATAAGATACCCGTCCAAATGTTACCCTGAAACATAATCTGCCCAAATCCTTTAAAAAAAGCTTGTATAAAAGCTAGGATGTTATTTTTCATTGGAATATAATTAGTTGTTATTCAAAAATATGTTGCCCCATAGTGCGCTTTGCATTTCTTTAAAAAGAAGATAAAGCTGTTCGGCACCGTTACCTAAAACGCGAACCATAAAACCGTCATGCTGCAATTCGCTAATCCCAAACGCGACGTCTTTGGTTTCCCCGTACTGTTCATGGAAAGCCTCGATCCAGTCGCTTGGATTCAAGCCGGCACTATTCAGATAGATCAACGTTCCCTGGTGCGTATAGCCTTCCAAAATACCCAGACCTTGTATAGGCATACGATCTGGCTGAAGCAATACATTATCCTTCACCACGAGCCTACCATTGACATAACATTCTGTCAGATTTTGAAAGTGATTGTACATAAACTCTTCACCGGACATTTTCCGGCCACAGGTCACGATTTCACTCAGCAATAAGTGACAATTTGAAGCAAGATGTACAATGTTATGGCTCAAAAAATGAGACGAATGCTGAGGTACGACGGGATGGGATACATAAGAAAAAACAGCATTTTCGCCTACATTCACTTCCATCGTTTGGGACGAATGACCTTTCATATGAAACAAACGCTGGTAAGCCTGCGTCTGTAACTGTAACTTAGACCCCGGAGCAATATCAACTTGAATACGATGGTCATCTCCATCCAACAAACCAGGCGATGAACTCATAATCATCAAGTACGCTGCATTGTCTTTTTGATATTGCCCAACAGGAACGATACGAAACGGTTGTGTCGCATATGCATCTTTTAAAAAGGATTTTCCTTCGCGATGTGCTATCTTAATAGCTAAAGAACAAATCATAATTAACGTAGTAAATTAGGTTCCTCAATATCTTGAAGGAGTGCGTATTTTTTAATCCAGCCTACGATCTCTTCCAAACCATCGCCGGTTTTTAGATTTGAAAACAGGAATGGAGAACCTTTACGCATTTTACGTGCATCATGTTCCATCACTTCTAGGCTTGCGCCCACATAGGGTGCCAAATCTTTTTTATTAATCAACAACAGGTCTGATCTTGTAATTGCCGGCCCACCTTTACGCGGCATTTTTTCACCTTCGGCAACATCAATGACAAAAATGGTGATATCGGCAAGATCCGGACTATAAGTAGAAGTCAGGTTATCACCACCACTTTCAATTAAAATCAACTCCAAATCCGGGAAACGGCTAGCCAGTTCATCTACAGCTTCGAGATTCATACTCGCGTCTTCCCGTATCGCTGTATGGGGGCAACCGCCAGTTTCCACACCGATAATTCGTTCACGGGGAAGCAAACTATTTTTGGCCATATATTCCGCATCTTCCTTGGTATAAATATCATTCGTAATTACGGCAAGATCAATTTCATTCATCAACCGTCTGCTCAATCGTTCCAATAATGCTGTCTTACCAGACCCTACTGGACCACCAACCCCTATTTTAACATATTTTCTATTTTCCATTTTAATTGTTTTTTAAGAAATATAAACTCTAGAATATAATCGTTCGTGTTGCATGCAACGGATGTCAAATCCAATGTTGCATAAGCCCACTAAATTCCGTTCAACGGTTAAGGTCTCTTTGCAGAGATCAAGTATATCATCATGTAAACCAAAAAGTATATCTTGGCCATCCAACTGTCCTAATGGCACAAGTTTTACAGCGTTGGTCACCATCGTAATGGCGGCATTATAATAAAAGCCATGTAATGCTTCTTCCAAAGGAATTTCTAAAAGTGACGCCAACATGCCATACATCAAACAGTAATGGCTATCTACTTCCTTCTTTTGGATTAATTCACCCCAGGATAGCATAAAATCCTGCTGTTGATAACGACTGAATATTTTATAAATACGTACACCCAGTTTTTTACTGGCATCGCGAATTTCTCTTGGGCTTTTTAATGCTGTACATTCTTGATCTAACGCGATCAATGCATCCATGTCCTGCGAAGAAGTTGCTTCATAGGCCAATTTCATCAAAGCAGCATCATTGTACTTCAGATTATACCAGAGGTTATGACGCACATAATTGTCCGCCGTAACTTTATCACAGACCAAGCCCTGTTGCACATAAGTCTCCAGTCCATTTGAATGGGTAAACCCTCCAATTGGTAATGTAGGATCTGCGAGATGGAGTAACTTGCCTAGAAATGTATTTTTCATTGACATTATTTTTTTATATAAGTATATATCTTCAAGGATTTATCAGCTCCTTGCGTAATCTTCTCTATCATTGGGCATTAAAGCGATACCGGCTGTTGCCGCTTGCAAATTCACGAAGGTCTTGTCGTTGATCAAGAGCGGTATATTCTTCGTTGAAGACTTCATCTTCTGATGATGCTTGGGATCGACATTTGCATTGAGCTGACGTAAAAGTTGACGCTCGCCACGCTGCGGGTCAAATCCTTGTTTCGTTAACCATTCGTACATTGACCGTTCATAAGGCATAAGCAATTCATTTGCCTCCACAAATAGAGGCAAATGTTTGTTTCCAATTTCGCTGCTTACAAAAGCAGTTCGCAGGAAATCAATTGCCATGACACGGATGACTTCACAAGGTTTGATCGTTACCACAACAATTTTCTCTTCGTCTTCGTACAAGACATCACCATCCTGCAAGCTGGATGTATTACCCAACAATTTGACGGCAATATCCATTCCCTCCGCTGTACGTAAACGTTGAATACGTTTGGTCGACTCATACCATTCAATAGCAAGCAAATCGAGACGCTTAGTGATCTGCTCCCCCTGAATATTCCTTGTGATTTCCGTGATTATCATTTTTTAATTTTTAATAAATAGATTTTTAGACAAGCCTAAACCTACTGTAGATCCATTGATTCCCGTAATGAGTTCGTGATCATTGGGAATTGCAGCATCTTTACTATTTCTCTTTTTATAAGACAATTCTGCTACTTTAGCTTTTAATGCCCAACCTTTTCCCAAGGCGATACCCACAAGCGGGTACACTCTGAATAGATAGCCATTGTATTTACCATCTACCATAGTACCACCGGTAGCGACATGTTGATCGCCCCACAAATAATGCACATCAACCTGGCCAATTAACATAAAATGCTCACTCAGGGGCCAAGTATTGCTATAGAAAGGTCCTATTTCATGCGAATGATCCGTAAAATCCAGTGCTTTATCCTTAACAGAATTGAATCCATAGTTTAGCCCCGCATTCATGTTGTCAGTGAAAAAATAAGCAGCACCCACCGGAGCGGCACTAAATTGATGCCCAGCTGTTGTTTCGTGGTAATTCAGTGCCCCATAAATCATGATACCTCCCTTTTGCGCATAGGCCGATTGTATGGTTAAGCACGCCATTGCTATACAACAGCCTAAAAATGTCTTCAAATTTTTCATTAGCGTAAATCGTATTTTAGCTTAATGAAGCATCATGAGCAATCAGTATTCCCTCTCTTTTATGCGCTTTTGATAAGCCCATGATGATTTCATCAACCTATTGTTTTTCATAGCTTATGGCGTGACATCGGATCACGCCATAAAAAGTAGTTATAGGGTTAAAACAAGAAGTATCGTTGTCCCAACGAAACTGTATCAACAGGTTTTGACCGCAAGATCTCGCCGTCAAGACTTACCTCATAATTCTCTGGATTGACGATAATTTCAGGTGTGGCATCATTGTGGATCATATCTTTTTTGGAGATATTCCGACAATTTTCTACGGCAAGTAAGGTTCTTTCCAGTTTATACTCTTCTTTAATTCCCTTTTCCAATGAAATTTTAGAGACAAAGTCAAAACAAGTTTGGTGAACGGCTTTACCTAAACCGCCAAACATGGTTCTTAAGATGATTGGTTGTGGTGTAGGAATAGAAGCATTCGCATCCCCCATTTTTGAAGCGATAATCATCCCGCCTTTAATAATCATTTCTGGTTTTGCGCCAAATAAAGCTGGACGCCAGATCACCATATCGGCAATTTTACCAGGCTCGATAGAACCAACGTACTTCGAAATACCGTGGGCAATTGCTGGATTGATCGTGTATTTCGCGACATAGCGACGTGCACGGAAATTGTCGTTGTCCTTACCTTCATCTTCAGGCAATGGACCTACTTGTTTCTTCATCTTGTCTGCAGTCTGCCAAGTACGTGTGATGACTTCACCTACACGTCCCATTGCCTGCGAATCGGAACTCATGATACTGAATACACCGCGATCTTGTAGTACATCCTCAGCTGCAATCGTTTCTGGACGGATACGAGAATCGGCAAAAGCCACGTCTTCCGGAATTTCTTTGCTCAAGTGGTGACAAACCATCAGCATATCCAAGTGCTCGTCAATTGTATTTTTTGTAAATGGACGTGTTGGATTTGTCGATGCTGGCAATACATTTGGATACATCGCAGATTTGATGATATCCGGAGCGTGCCCACCGCCAGCACCTTCCGTATGGAATGTATGGATCACGCGTCCGTTGATTGCCTGGATCGTGTCTTCCAAGAAACCCGCTTCATTCAGCGTATCGGTATGGATAGCCACCTGCACATCATATTGATCAGCAACCGTCAACGCTCTGTCGATTGTTGCTGGTGTAGCACCCCAATCTTCGTGGATTTTAACACCTAAGGCACCAGCTTCAATTTGTTCAACAATAGGTTGTTCAGTACCAACGTTTCCTTTACCAAAAAAACCAAAGTTCATTGGAAGATCTTCAACAGCTTGTAACATGCGGCGTAAATTCCATTTACCCGGTGTTACTGTAGTTGCATTTGTTCCATCCGCTGGACCTGTACCGCCCCCGATCATTGTTGTAACACCACTATATAAGGCCGTTTCAACTTGTGTTGGACTGATATAGTGGATATGGGTATCAATACCACCTGGAGTTAAGATGTATCCTGATCCACCATGCACCTCCGTAGAAGCACCGATAATCATATTTGGTGTAATATTATCCATGGTATCCGGATTTCCAGCACGACCAACACCAACAATTTTACCATCCTTAATACCAATATCACCTTTCACGATACCCCAGTGATCAATAACAATAGCATCAGTGATCACCATATCCAGTGTACCTTCATCACGTGTATGAACGGAAGATTGGCACATCCCGTCACGCACGGTCTTACCACCACCAAATTTGGCTTCATCGCCATAGTAAGCGTAGTCTTTTTCGACTTCAATAATGATATCTGTATCTCCTAAACGGATTTTATCTCCACTTGTAGGGCCAAAGATGGCGCTATAATTTAATTTGCTAACTTTTAAACTCATAACACTTTGTTTTTAAAGCCTTGTTCTTTTACTTTTTTCATTGCATTTGCTTTCGCAACTTCGGTTTCGGTATCTCCATTTGCCAAATCATTGTGGCCATAGATCCTTCTTGCACCTGCATACGGAACCAATTCGACATCTTTTGATTCGCCTGGTTCAAAACGTACTGCAGTACTTGCGATAATATTTAAGCGCTTACCAAAAGCTTTCTCGCGATCAAACTCCATCATTTTGTTCACTTCAAAGAAGTGGAAATGTGAACCTACCTGAATGGGCCTATCACCTGTATTTGTCACAGTGATGGTTGTAACTTCTCTACCTTCATTGCAGATCACATAGCCATCTGCAATAAAAAATTCTCCTGGGATCATAGATTATATTTTTAACAATTAGCGAATCGGGTTATGAACAGTGACCAGTTTTGTACCATCTGGAAATGTTGCTTCTATCTGTACATCATGAATCATTTCGGGCACACCTTCCATAACATCTTCACGTGTCAACAATGTTGCACCAAACTGCATTAAATCGGCAACAGTACGCCCGTCACGAGCAGCTTCTAAAAGTTCACTACTGATCAATGCAATAGACTCCGGATAGTTTAATTTAAGTCCTCTAGCTTTACGTTTTTTCGCTAGTTCGCCGGCAAGATGAAGCAATAGCTTCTCTGTCTCTCTAGGTAATAAATGCATATAAATATTATTTAAATTGTTGTTATTCGAATTAAAAACAAGTCACGGTGGGTACAGGTCACGACAAGGTCATACGACTTAAAAAAATCGTTCAAAATCGTGATGAATAGGACAGATTACACCCATACACAGCGCAAGGTCTGTCTTTTCTCAACCCTTGTAAGAAATGGAAATTTTTACCCCAGAAATGGGATCTTTAAACTTTGGAAAAGAATATATTTTGGCGGAAGGATCAATCGATCCATATAAGGCCTTCTGTTATTCTGAATTTTGAGACGTACAGGATAACAGAATACAAAAAGACAAATTGAAAGCACGCCCCAATAGAGCAGCTTGCTCCATTCATCTTTGAGGTCCATCTGTTCGGTGATATCATAGACATCATGATCTTTAACCGCGGCTAACAGATTTTCCCGTTCTGACTGTCCTAAAGCTTTATCTACATGAGAAGGAAATACAGACAGACTTAGGCGGACGAGGGGTAAATGCTGAACAGTAGAATGTGATGGCATAGCTATTCCTTTCATGAGCAGGGTGCTAAAAAGAAAAACTAAAAAGATTAAACTATACCTCATTCTTGCGTTCACAATACTATTATTTGTTGTTCAAATTTACAACCAAAGCGGGCTACTTGACTAGCACAAATCTTGAATTAAATAGTCCAAATTTGTTGAAAAAGCCCGCTTTGTCGGTTTTAGATTACTATTTCAGCATTAAAAAGAGTAACCCACTGATACCATGACATTTCGCGGTGCACCAGCAAAGGCTCTCGTGTAGTCAAAACCACCTAAAAAGTAATATTTATCGAATACATTGTTCAGATTTAAGGCCATTTTCATCGCACCAATGTGGTAATAGGCAGCAGCATTTACAGTGGTATACGAAGGCCATTGCCCCCAGAGTGCATTTCCTTCGCTATCCTTTCCGATACTGTTATCCATCCTTTTACGATCTACATAATAAACACCGGCACCAAAACCCAAACCTTTTAATGTACTAGCTGAAAACACATATTTCAACCAGGCACTCGCCATATTTTTAGGTGCTCCCGGTAGGGACTGCCCGATTTCAGAAGGAACAGAAGATGATTTTACCTCCGTATCACTATAGGTATAATTGGCCATAATCTGGAACTCACGTGTCAACTGCCCACGCACATCGAGTTCGACACCCTGCGATAGCGCTTTGCCAGATTGTCTATACTCCGGCAACCCTGAATCGTTGATAGCCCCTGTGGCAATGAGCATATTCCGTCGTTCAATTCGGAATAAGGATAGATCAACTTGCAATTGCTCTTTAAAAAAACCGGCCTTCATCCCCGTTTCCACCTGGAAACTCCGCTCAGCATCAAAGGGTTTATCGGCACCATAATCTTTATAGTTCTGAATAAAATTGGCGCCCACAGGTACAAATCCTTGTGAATAACTTGCAAAATAGTTAATCTGCTTATTGATTCCATAGGTTACACCAAAACGAGGTAATAAGGCATTTTGCGTTGCATGAAAGCGATTTTGTCCGTCAAGTGTCTCAGAAGAATAGTGCTCATGACGAAGACCTACAATAAGTTTCAATCGCTCGTCAATGCTGATTTGATCCTGAATATATTTACCCGTTGTTTTATAAGGGCTCAAAAAAGGATAAGCGACTCCCGTGCGCCACACATAATTCGTTAGATCATGCGTGGTATAAGTGGGATTGTTCAAATCAAAAGTCAACGGGACGACTTTGCCATCTACAGTTTGCTGCCGCGCCTCCCGCAATTGATTTTCTTTGTCGCCCCGATATTGTGCAAAATCAACTCCTGCAACAAAATGCTGATCGACTCTATCGCCCAAAAGATCCCACTTAACATAACCCACAACATTATCTGTATAGTCACGTCCATGACGATCAAAAAAACGCATATTCATAATGGTATTATGTGGCGCATCAGCAAAGGTGTTCATTGTCCGATGTTCGTTGACATCCTCCTGATAGATGGATTTCATGTAGCTCAGATTCAAACTAACATGTTCTGCCAGACGCTGAGACAAGCGGCCGCTTAACGAAAAAGTCTTGGAATTATAAAAATCGGAAGGCTGGCTCAACGTAAATGATCTTGGCAAAGCATAAAAGTTATTTTCCTTAATACCCATTCCCCGATCAAGATAACCGTTGAACTGATTATACACCATATCAATATCCACCACCGTGCCCTCAGCTGGTTTAAAGGTGAACGAAGGAGCCACCATGATTCGTTTCTGGCGATTTACATCGCGGAAAGTCTTTGTATCTTCGTAACCCGCATTAAAACGATATAAAATACGTTTGGCACTGTCCAGAGGTCCACCGAGATCCACAGTTGTTCGCATCGTTTCAAAACTACCACCTGAAAAATTCACATTCCCTCTAAAATCTTCCAAAGGCTTCTTGGTCGTCATATTAATTGTACCACCCGGTACGATATCTCCAAACAAAGATGCTCCTGGCCCTTTCAAAACCTCGATATTTTCAAGATTGATTGTTAAGGGAGAATTATAATAACTGTTACCATAACCATACCCCGAGCGTAAGCCATTGACAAGCCGTACACCCGTTTCATAACCGCTTTTAAAGCCACGAATGACAACATCATCATAGGAAGATGCTTCGGTCACACCAGCCAAATCCTGAACCAATGCCCCTGTGGTGAATGCCTGCTTATCCTCTATAAATTCCTTACTTAAAACAGCAACAGATTGTGGAAGATCTTTTAATTTTCCAGCAAATTTTCCGCCCAACTCCATGTCGTTTGTCAGATAAGAATTGTTGCGTCTACCTGTTACCAATACCTCATCCAAGGTATTATCACCGGCCACCATCAGTAATCGAACTCCTTTTTTTGCATTCCAGCTAGCGGCGTTCAAATCCAGCAATACAGGCTTATACCCAATTGCATCTGCACGTAACTGTACAGGAAAGGAAATTATTCCGGTAAAACTAAATTCGCCCTGAGCATTAGAACTTGTCTGTTGTTGTCCATCGACTAAGGTCAGTGTAACCCCAGCGATGGGATCACCGTTTTCATCCTGAATTTTTCCAAATAATGCTACACCTTGTTGTGCATATACGGCTCCCGGTACGGAAGCGCTTGTCAATAAAGCGAAAGCTAGCGCTTTCATCATGTTGTTCATTAGAATAATTTTTCTTTTTTTTGGATTACCCAAATTGGGTTTAAGCAATACGATCAACGAATAATTCCATGTGTATCGTTGGAAAATTCGATTCATTACAATAGTCCTTTAATTGAAAGCCTTGTTTTCCCCAAAACTCATAGGCTCCTGTCAAGAATGGGTGCGTATGTAAATAAAGCCTTTCTATACTTTTCTCCTTAGCTACAGCGACCAAACTTTTGAACAAGGCTGTTCCTAAACCTGACCTACGGTAACTCGGATCCACAAAAAGCCGGGCAACTTCCACCGTTTTCCTTCTGTCTATATCCAAATGCGGAAAACGGTAGTCATAAGCCGACATACCAACCACGCCGATCAAATTACCCCGATGATCTTTTGCCTGCAAGAATGCAGCAGCTTCAGCCTCAAGATACACTGCTGAAAATGCGAGTAGATCCTTAGGAAGCTTATTGGAATCCAACATCGGAAACAACTGTTTCCGAAATTCAATGACATAAGGTAATACGACATCAATATCCTCCTCTTCAACACGAGATATGGTTATATTTTTCAACTGAGGTTGAGTGGGAAGAGATCCCTTACTCATCCGTTTATTTTCAATCAATATATGACCACTGTCTTTAAATATATTCATAGTGTTATCGCTATTTTAAAATAATCGCCCCGTAAACTGGGCATTTCACCTACAAACCATGATGTTTTTACAAAGGCGCTTACTCCACACTTCATCAGGGTGTATTCAGCTCAGTGACGGTTGCTGGACTATGTTCTGCCCCCTCAATGGGTTCAAATGCCGCAGCACCACTCAGCATCGGAACAAACATCCATTTCTTTTGATTTTCCAAACTAATCAAAGGAAGTTGATAGGTCTGTTCCAATAAATTTCTTACTTGTTCCCGATCCAGACCATGGAGGTCCACGAGCCTATTGTCTTTCATCAGATAAAACTGATCACCAAAAAGAAACGCCATGTTAGGGTCGTGCATTACACATAACACGGTTGTCCCCTCCTTGACCAGCTCTTTGGCGGTCTGCAGAACCGCAATCTGATATTTCAGATCCAAATGATTCGTAGGCTCATCAAGCAATAATAAATCAGGTTGCTGTACCAATACCCGACATAGTAACACCAATTGTCGCTCCCCTCCAGACAACGACGTATAGGGTTTGTCCTTTAAGTGTGTGAGGTTAAATTTATCCAAGATCTGTTCTACTGCCTCGAAGTCTTCTTTACTTGGTGAAAAACGAGAAAATGAAGCCCGTCCCGTCAGAATAACATCAACAACGCTAAAAGGAAATGTGGTCTGATGGAACTGGTTCAGAAAACCCAATTTCAATGAATTAGCCCGACCAACCTTCCAATTGCGACGCTCCGTTTCATTAATAAGAACCGATCCATCATATTTTTTTTCCAGCCCTGCAATAATATTGAACAGCGTAGATTTACCACTTCCATTCCGACCGAGAATAACAGAAAGCTTTCCTTTTGGGAATGACATGGTTACATCATTTAAAATGATATCCTTACCGTAGGCAAAAGAAAGGTTGTTGATATGAATCGAATTACTCATGAATTCCAGTTGATTTCATTACGACGCATCAGGTAAATAAACAAGGGAGCGCCAATAATCATTGTAAATACACCGATCGGAATTTCAAATGGCATGACCGCCCTAGAAAAATCATCGATCAGTAGAAGAAAAGTACCACCAATACTGATATTTGCCCACACAACAATATTGTTATTGGGGCCAAAGATCATCCGGCTGATGTGTGGAACAATTAATCCAAATAGACTTATTACCCCTACAGCTGCAACGGCTGATGCTGTAATTAGTGTAGCTAC
The DNA here is from genome assembly GCF_002494055.1 of Sphingobacterium sp. UBA7038. Classification (NCBI taxonomy): domain Bacteria; kingdom Pseudomonadati; phylum Bacteroidota; class Sphingobacteriia; order Sphingobacteriales; family Sphingobacteriaceae; genus Sphingobacterium; species Sphingobacterium sp. UBA7038. Next base: position 219,450 of record NZ_DLAV01000015.1, on the reverse strand, counting down.
AGCAATAAATCCCAGCTTCAATATTTTCGGATTGACGCCAACAGCAATTGCTTCTTGATCGCCCAAGGCTAAAAGATTCAGCTTCCAACGAAACAGGATCAGGATAGCCAATCCTATTGTTATCGGCAGAAAAGCATGCTGTACTTTCGACCAGGAGGCCGTATGCAGATTCCCCATTGTCCATTGTACAATAGCTTGTAATTTATAGGGATCACTGATGTATTGCAACAAGGTTAACATGGCTGTAAATACTCCGGAAATAACCATTCCTGCCAATACCATCCCAATAATCGAGGTTTTCAAACCAGCATTTGAAACAAAATAAGTCAACCCCACAGCACATACACCATACAAAAATGCGGATATATTGACCGGCAATAGTGGAAACAACATAGCCAATGCAGCCCCAAAAGCAGATCCCGAAGAAATACCCAATGTAAAGGGATCAACGATTGGATTCCTAAAAATGGCCTGCAAGATTCCGCCAGAAGACGCAAGAGCAGCTCCGACCATAAAGGTCAGCAGAATCCGTGGTAAACGTACCTGCCACAATATCGTATCCATATTATCCTTCAATACCGCAGTAGGGTGACCTAAATATCCCCCCACTTCCGATCCAATGCGTTGGCAGAGCTCAACAAAACCAATGTTCTGGCTTGAGCCCACCAATAGGGAAAACAATAAAACCAACAATGGCAGAACAACGAGCAATAACAGCTTTTTTAATTGATGCATCATTGAAGTAATCCTGCTTTACCGTAAAGTTTTTCAAAAGCGATAGCCATATCCTGGTCAAGTTGCTGTTTCGTATAATCCGAAAAACACCAATGCCTTATCTGTTTGGCAAAAAGCATAAATTTGACGGTATGTGGGTCGAATGGAAACGACGGTGACATCACAAATACCTGTTTATTTCGCACTGCAGGTAAGGCCGCGAGTTCCTTTAAGTTATAGACGTCTGCCAATGTAGAATTCCAAAGAATAATGAGGTCCGGATTCCATTTATAAATTGTCTCTGCGCCGACATTTGGGGCTTCCATTTCCAACGGACAGGCGTTAGCTGCGCCCGAAAGGCGGATCGCCATATCAATCAAACTACCACGACCGGATGTCGAAAGTACCCGACCTTTAGACCAAGCGTAATAAACCTTCTTCTGTATTTGATCCTTGGGAGCAGTCATTTTTTTGATCTCCGCCGAAACAAACTGAACAATTTCTTCCGCTCGCGCTTTCTTTCCGAGTAATGCTCCCATCCCTGTCAGTTCATTAAAAATACTTTTTTCATCCTGCGAAGAAAAAGTGAACACTGGAATTCCAAGATCTTCTAGTTGGGAAATATTATCCTGATCGGTATTGAATGTCAAAACAAGGTCAGGGTTTAAGCTCACTATGCTTTCCACATTATTTGCCTGGCCTGCGAAAGTAGGTGTCGCCAGTGTTTTTTTTGCGATCCTATCATCCAATTTGGATAAAAACTTATAGGTATCTTCGACCTGATAAACCTGTTCAGGAATACCAACAAGGCTATTTTCAGCACTCAACATGTAGACTTCATCAACAAGGGACGGAAATAATACAACCACACGTTGTGCCGTATGCGCTAATACCACTTCTTTTCCACGGCTGTCGACAGCTTTCACTTGATTGCTGACCGCACCTGCTTGCCGATTTTGGCAGGCGCTCACCAAACACAAACATGCCAAAAGCAATACAGGTATAATACGATTCACTTTCATCTACTTATTTTTTAGGATTTGCTTACGCGGATCAACATGTTCATCTGTTCCGCTTAAATCTGCTTTCTTTTTATTTCTCGCCTGCAGTCGAATCAAATTCTCGGATAACAGTAAGGCTTCCTCCAATTGAATCGAGGTTCCATACTTTGCCAGGACCTGCTCATAGAGCCGTCCATGGTAAGGAAGACGAAGTGATTGGGCATCTGTTACGTTGAATATGGGCAGATGTCTATTTCCAATAAAATAACCAAAATCTGCAAGCTGCACCAAATCTATTGGATTGAATCTTATGGTCAACGTAGGCTTGACAACCAGGATCGCCTGTAGCGTTTCCTGATGAAATAAAGCATCGCCATGACGCCATTCCGCACCTTGCTCCAATTGCATAAAGATTGTCTTTCCGCCCGTTGTATTGCGTGTTAGGCGCCTTTTGTGGACTTCATACCATTCAAGATACACTTGATCGACTTCACTAAGAGCAAACTCATGCTTTGCTACAATTTTATCTATTGGTACAGGTAGCTCATTCATATTGTAAACCTATCTTCTTCATTTCGTTAACGGCACTGACACAGTTTCGTTCTCCGTCAAATCTATTTCCTCTAAACACAAATAACATGTCAACATATACAGTATAACAATGAAGCGCGGATCATTGCTATACCACTCTTTTTATCAATTGGCCGTTATTTTACTTCAAGCGCCTTATATTGATCTTTTTTCGCCTGAACTCTTTCTTTCAACCAATCACACCAGGTATCAAGACCGTCACCATTTAATGTACTGATTGTAATAACTTCCAAATTGGGGTTCACCTCGCGCGCATCTTTCGTTACCGCATCTACCGAGAAAGGTACATATGGCAATAAATCACCTTTGGAAACCAACATCAATTCGCTTGTTAAAAACATACGTGGGTATTTTTTCGGTTTATCGTCCCCTTCTGTGGTCGCCAATAAGGTCACGCGGTAATCTTCACCCAAATCAAACGCTGATGGACACAATAAATTCCCGACGTTCTCAATAAACAACAGGTCTATTCCTTCGATGTCGATATGATCCAGGGCTTGTAAGATCATTTGTGCCTCAATATGACACATTCCACCAGTGACAATCTGCAATGCATTAATGCCTACCTCACGCATACGAACCGCATCACGTTCGGTTTCCGGATCACCCACCAAAACAGCAATATTCAGATCTTTGGCCAAACGTTTTCCCGTTTCTTGCATCAAGGTAGTTTTACCCGAACCCGGAGAAGAACATACATTGATCACACAAACGTCTTTCAGTCTATCGCGGATGGCTTTTGCGACAAAATCATTTGCTTTTAATAAATGTAGCGTTGTATTTTCACATTGAACCGAACCTACACGGTTACCTAAACTTTTAGGATTTGAAGTATTGTCTGACATGATAAACGATATTAGTCTTGTTTAAAAATTACTTTTGATATATAGAGTTCATTCCCTTGAACAATTGTACTAGAAGCCTGTCCGCAATCACATACAAATCGATGAAAATGAACCGGAAAATTTTTCTGACAATGTTCACAATATGCAATGATATCGTTTACAACGACTTCCATTTCCATATCTTGGTATTGCGTATTTTCAGCAATAAAAGCATCAAATGCATTTTGGATCAATACAGGCTGGACGTTGGATAACAATCCTGCTGTGACCTGAATTTTTTGAATATCATCTACCCTAGCCTCATAATACGAGGTCAACGTATCAAAAATATCCTTTACTATACTTAGCTCGTGCATTGGTATATTTTAAGAAATAAATAAATTTAGAAAAGAAATGACAGTTCTCTTTGCCTGTATGATGTAAAGAAAAGCGTATGCTTTAGCATGGAATTTTGATTTGCTCAAACAGCAAAAATCGAGCGATGGGTATATGCTCTAGATCAAGGGTATGTTCATACCGATAATCTTTCTGTTTTGGGGATGGCAGTAGTTCATGCCATAGCAAATCAACCGTAACCAACCAACGCTCCATCAACCAATCTTGTGCCACTTCGGCGTCCAATTCCGCAACAATGGATTGAAGCGATGGGTAAAGCGAACAAAATTGACTATGATCTTTATGAAAATGGACGATGTGTGTATGGTCCGCATTGTTGGAAGGATTTTTTGCAGATAAAAACTGGGATTCGACACTTTCACTTTTCAGTACAAGACTGTTTGCATTTAAATTCTTAAATGATAACAACAGTGCTGCAAACAGAAAAATAAAGTGCTTCCACATAGCTTTAACCTAACAATGTATCAAAGATTCCTTTGAAACCATTACAAAGTTACTACCGATCAAAGAAGAAAAAGTAGCACAAATCTTGAATTTTATTTCACAAAATAGGAAACACCCAAAGAAAATTCCATAATTCTTCATATATTAAATTAAAATTTGGTTAAAGTGAGATTAAAATGATATTAGAGGCAAAAATTGGTTCTTTTTTGGCTGCTATTCTCATTAAATAAATTGGTCCATGTCGTAGACCATAGCGATAAATATTGGTCAGGTACATCATAAAAAATCTGAGCCAATCTTAGCGCCGGAGCAAAAGGTTAATTTCAGGGTTATCTGGATAAATCTAAAATAACAAGAAGCCAGGTTCGCGTCGGACCTGGCTTCTTGAAAAACTGATATTCTTAACAATTAGCGATGCAGATCAAAACGGTCTAACTCCATCACTTTAGTCCATGCCTTCACAAAATCTTGTACGAATTTATCTTTTGCATCGGCACTGCCATATATTTCAGCAACAGCTCTCAGTTCAGCGTTGGAACCAAAAATAAGATCTGCACGTCCGGCTTCCCATTTTTTAACACCAGATTTACGATCTGATCCTTCAAAAACTTCCCGGTCCGGAGAGATTGCTTTCCAAGCTGTTCCCATATCCAATAGATTGACAAAAAAATCATTCGTCAATTGGCCTTGCCTATCTGTCATCACTCCTAATGCAGAACCATCAAAATTTGCCTGAAGAACACGAAGTCCGCCGATCAATACCGTTAATTCCGGAACAGATAGCGTAAGTGATTGTGCTTTGTCGATCAATAATGATTCCGTAGACACGGTGTAAGCACCTTTACGGTAATTTCTAAATCCATCCGCAATTGGCTCAAGATAGCCCATGGATTCTACATCCGTCTGTTCCTGTGATGCATCCATACGCCCCGGATGGAACGGTACGTTGACAGCATGTCCAACTGCACGAGCGGCCTGCTCTATCGCAGCAACACCACCTAAGACAATTAAGTCTGCCAAGGAAATCTTCTTTCCGCCCTGTTGCTTTCCATTAAAGTCCTGTTGAATTTGCTCAAGCGCAGTAAGAACTTTTTGCAATTGTGTTGGATTATTGACTTGCCAATAACGCTGCGGAGCCAACCGTATCCGCGCACCGTTTGCACCACCTCTCTTGTCAGACCCACGAAAAGTAGAAGCTGAAGCCCAAGCGGTCGTTACGAGCTCTGCAGTGCTGAGCCCCGCGCTCAATAGGGTAGATTTCAATGTGTTAATATCATTAGCATCGACCAAAGCATGATCGACAGCAGGAATAGGATCTTGCCACAATAATTCCTCAGCAGGAACTTCGGCACCTAAATAACGCTCTCGTGGTCCCAAATCACGGTGCGTCAATTTAAACCAGGCGCGAGCGAATGCATCGGCAAATGCGTCTTGATTTTCGTAAAATTTACGCGAGATCTTTTCATAAATTGGATCAAAACGCAAGGACAAATCTGTCGTCAGCATCGTTGGCCTACGTTTTTTAGTTGGATCAAAAGGATCTGGAACAGTCGAATCAGCTCCTTTGGCTACCCATTGATGCGCTCCTGCAGGACTCTTTGTTAATTCCCATTCATTTTCGAAGAGATTTTTAAAAAAGAGATTGGTCCATTCTGTCGGTTTCTGTGTCCAAATAACCTCCAAGCCACTCGTGATCGCATCTGCTCCTACTCCACTGCCATAGGTACTTTTCCAACCAAGCCCTTGTTGTTCTATGCCGGCTGCTTCAGGTTCTTTTCCGACATTGTCGGCAGGACCTGCTCCGTGTGTTTTTCCAAACGTATGCCCTCCAGCAATCAAAGCGACAGTTTCCTCATCGTCCATCGCCATCCGACCAAAAGTATCCCGTATATCTTTTGCAGCCGCGATAGGATCTGGATTTCCATCTGGTCCTTCCGGATTAACATAAATTAATCCCATCTGTACCGCTGCCAACGGTTTTTCAAGATTGCGCGAATGTTGTTTACCATCTGCATCATCATCGGCAGATAATACACCGTGTGATTCCACTACGCCTTCTGAACCATGAGCATAGCGTACATCACCGCCCAACCATGTTTTTTCAGAACCCCAATAGACATCCAATTCAGGTTCAAAAGCATCCACACGTCCACCAGAATAACCAAAAGTCTTGAAGCCCATAGACTCTAAAGCAACATTACCTGTTAAAATCAATAAATCTGCCCAGGAGATATTTTTACCATATTTTTGTTTGATAGGCCACAACAGGCGACGTGCTTTATCCAAACTCACATTATCAGGCCAGCTATTCAGTGGTGCAAAACGTTGTTGCCCAGACCCAGCTCCGCCTCGACCATCGCTTACCCGATAGGTTCCTGCACTATGCCAAGCCATCCGGATGAATAATGGTCCATAATGTCCAAAGTCAGCAGGCCACCAGTCCTGCGAATCGGTCATCAAGGCATGCAAATCTCTTTTTACGGCTTCTAAATCCAATTGTTTAAATGCTTCCGCATAATCAAAGCCCTCGTCCATCGGATTTGACTTGCTCGCGTGTTGTCTCAACAGATCTACACGAAGTCTATTTGGCCACCAGTCCTGATTTTGAGTTCCCCCTCCCGCAACGGCGTTGCGCATCGTACCATTATGAAATGGGCATTTGCTAATGTCTTTTTCGTTGTTGTCCATATGAAAAGAAAGTTTATTTATATAATATCTTAAGTGATCAAATTGTTTGACTCCCACTTTCATAAAATTACACAAATGAGATCCCACTTGTACATCGAATGATTCGATACACTATAATCAAAATCTATATACACAATATATAATTATATAAAATGCTAAAAATCATCTTTTAATGAGCAGCTAGAATATGGCGATTTTTGGAAGTCTGAAAAACAAAAGCGATTCTTTTACTATTCTATAATTAGGTTGTATCAAAAATATTGACCATGAGTGAGCTATCCACATTTTTGGTAAGTGCTTTTATAGGCTTGAATCTGGCTGCAGCTACCGGCTTCCGGGTTTTCATGCCGCTATTCTTATTGAGCCTTGGCTGTCGGCTTGAATTGTTCCAGGTTGGCAATGAATTGGCCTGGGCGGGCTCACCTATTGTTTTGGCAGCGACAAGCCTAGCCATGATCCTGGAAATAGCAGGATATTACATTCCTTTTATTGACAATATATTGGACAGCCTTTCAATTCCTCTCGCGACGATAGCCGGCACCTTACTTTTTGCCATACAGTTTACAGATATTTCACCCTTTTTCCGCTGGGCTATGGCAATCATCGCTGGTGGCGGTACCGCGGCGACCATCAGCACAGCGCTAGCTGGTACCCGTGCAGTCTCGTCTGTTGGGACGGCAGGTTTTGGCAATTTTATGATCTCGACCATGGAAACCATCGGTTCAACCATTTTGACCATACTCGCCATATTTGTGCCCTTTATGGCAATTATAGTTGTTATAGGCTTATTCTATTTCTTTTGGCGATTTGGCAAAGAGCAACTCAATAAAAAACTTAAAAGAACGGAGTAGCTTTCACAACATAACATCTAAATAAACTTCACACAGTGCCATACAAGCTACAATAAAGCCAAGCCTCACCAGCACAGATAGAAGCCAGTTTAGCATGCACAAACCAACTAGGGATATTGTAACCATCTTATAGCCCTAGCTGATCTATAGCTGCGTAAACTCCAAATCCCTAACCTTTATACCTTTCAATCAAGCGAATAGCTGGCAGGTATCATGTTATGTCTTTCGACAGTGTTTGTTCAGTGATCGTTCAGTGATTGCTCAGTGATTGCTCAGTGATCGTTCAGTGTAGACTGAATAAACAATGACTGAGTACTGTTTAAAAAATGATTAAAAATTGTTGTTACCTACAATCTGGTATTAGTTTGTTTCCGTTTTGAGATTATCTTGATCTAAGACCAAATAGGTTATTATGGCAATGATCAACAATCGAGACAAATTCTGGGAATACTTAGAAAAGTAGTACGGATATAAGGACCATAGCGCCAAACAGCTATTCGAAATTCGTTTACTGTTCACTGCTTTTGGGCACCGGTTGGCGGTAAATTAAGAGACAGAAAAAGGACAGCAAAATTCGATGCTGTCCTTTTTCAACATCAGCTCTTACGCTGATTTAAGGCTACGCACATCAGCAGCCTTGATGTGCGCCCAGATCAAAACTGGTTTTTACTAATCAATAACAACCTCTTGTGGCCGTTTTACTTTTTCAAGATCTTTTGGAAGGATAACCGTCAATACCCCATCCTCGAAACTTGCATGCACATTATCTGTAAGTACTTGTTCATTTAATTGGAATTCACGTTCAAATGCCAATCCATCCTGCTCTTTATAGATATAATCTATGGCATTGTCCTGGGTGTTTTCTGTACATGAAATCTTCAGTATCCCGTCATTTATGCTGACTTGGAATTGTTCTTTCTTACGTCCAGCGGCAAAAAGCTGCACTTCATAGAATTCTTGATTTTCGGCAATATTTACAGGAACAGCTTGCTGTACGCCAGCATTGTGCCCGGCTTCACCATCAAAAAACTGTTGTTGGAATTTTTCAAAGCGGTCTTTGAAATGTTGTCCGCAAAATTTATTATGATTTGAATATCCGTTGGTATAATGATTTCTTTTAAACATGTCTTTAATTTTTAATATTGAATAATACGTGTAAACTGATGTGGGATGAATTTCCTCGTCTTGCAATTTTTAACCTTAGTAAACTGGAACTATTGTTGCTTTCTTAGCACGTTTTTGCCCTTGTAATGGAACAATTGCAACCACAGTGTTATAATGACGGTGAACGTTCGGATATACCGGAGCCCTATCCATTTTGAATGCTTGTCTATCTCTTCTACGCATTCTTGCCGCGGCAAAGCTTCCTATACCAAAGAGAATTGTCCCAAACAACAAGAGCTTAAAGATCGTCCCAATAATCAATGTTGCTAATCCTGCTATTGCCGTAAGCACAATAAGGCGTGGCAATATAAATCGAAGTTTATTTTTCATTTGAATACATTTTTTTAAAAATGATTGCGGATTATATCTATTTTCAGCACATTGCACATAGAATTTTCCTAGATCACTTGTATGTTTTAATTAACTATTTGTTTTATCCAACATCCCTGCTGACAGATCCTCGCGTTCTGTTACTTGTTTACCATCAGGATATCGGCATAAAAAAAGGCGCCTTTATAGAAGAAGACGCCCAACAACAGTTTTTACTTTAAAATTTTTATTCTTTTTTTCAGAACCCGCAACGCCCTCCAAAACGACGCTTCCATTCCTCCCGCAAACGTTCCCTTTCCTCATCGGAAAGATCTTCTCCTTTTTCCATCTGAGGCGGAACATCCCGTCGGAATCGGCCACCTCCCGGTTTACCGAAGCCCCTGCCGAACAAGATTTTCGACAAGACAAAGAGTCCCAGCGCCTGCCAATAGGTAATTGCTTTCAGATTGAAAATATCAACCATTAATGTATTCCACAAATATTGTAGTAATGCTACCAACAAAAAAACACCAACGATGATAGCGACAACCATAAAAGCGAATTTACCCTTCCGCTGTCTTTTCATTCTTCCATTCATAGCTTAATCCTTTTAAAATTTTAATTCTTCATACAAACTTCGCAACCGTATTCTCAGGTGCTTCACTGCATACCCTTTTCGGCTGATAATCGTCTTTAGGTTCTCATTTTCCATGACTGCAATTTCCTGAAGAGTTTTCTCTTCCAGTTCATTGAGCACAAAAACCCGACGTTGTTTTTCCGGCAATTCCTCCAATGCTTTCATCAGCTCATCCCAAAAAATATCCTTAAATAATTTTAGCTCAGGATTATTGGAGTCGTCAGCTAAAAGGAGCTGACGAATAGGAAACGTACTTTCGCTATCCTCGTCACCCGCTATAAGCTCATCAAGCGATTCACTTTTCTTTTTCCGGTAGCTGTCTGTAATCTTATTTCGTGTGACAGCATAGAGCCATACTCCCGCATTCTCCAATTCGTCCATATTGGTCAAACGGCTAAATTGATACCAGACTTCCTGTAAGATATCTTCTGCATCCTCCGTTTTCTTTACCCTTCCCTTAACAAAACGTAGCAGCTGACTTCCATAAGTCTTAACGATATCCGTAAATGATCTGGAATTTTTTTCTGCCATATGATTTTGGTATGCAATGTCCATAGCAGCATAGACGAACTAGTCAAACTTTTACTTTAAATTATTTTCATGAATCTTTCTTCTTGCTGACTTCAACTTTCTGACCAATAAGCACACGTTCTCTACCGTCTTCTTTCGTATACGCTTTGTTAGGATAAAGATACGAGATAATCAGCTAATAGCTGATGCATTCAACCTACTTTATCGGGAATAAAACAAAACCTTCATGACTTAGCAGACACCAACAGCAATGAAAGCAAACTGAAGGTTCTTTCTGGCCAATAAGATCAGACACTTTCAGAAAAAAAATGATGCTGTGTGGTCTATTACTTCCACCGCTGCTGAATGACTTTACCTTTATCGGTAATAAAAATATAACGGTATGCTGGGAAACGCTGAATTAATTTTTTTCCTTCTTTCTCACCAAGTACCATGATTGAGGTACTGAGGGCATTTGCAATCTCGGCGGAAGGTCCATAAATCGTCACTGAAGTTAATCCCGTAGCTGGATAACCTGTCACTGGATTTATAATATGTGAATACCGTTTCCCATTGATCTCCGCGTATTTCTCATAGCTGCCTGAAGTGGCTACGGCCATTTCATTCAAATGAAGAACTTTGACCATTCGATGGGGTTTGAACGGATTGTTTACACCCACTTTCCAGGCGTCCCCCCGGGGTGGGTTTCCCCAAGCCGAAAGATCTCCGGAAGCATTAACTATACCTGCTTCAATTCCTTTTGCCTTCATCATGTCCCTGCCACGATCAGCAGCATAGCCCTTCCCGATCGAGCCGAAACCGATCTTCATACCGGGCAATTCCAGAAAAATTGTCGAAGATGCACTGTCGAGACGGATGTGTTGATAGCCCACCTTGGCGACAGACCTTTTAACCAGATCTTCCGTAGGCATCGTGGTCATACTACCATCAAATACCCAAACTTTATCCAAGGCAACAATACTAATATCAAAGGCTCCGCCTGAATTTTGAGCATACTGGATCGCTCGCTTTGTTAATTCAAAAACTTCCCTATCCACCTTAACGGGCTTAATCCCTGCATTGCGGTTCACCGCTGCTATTTGGGTTTGCGGACGCCATTCTGAAATCAGGTTTTCTATTCGATCTATTTCGGAGATGACTTCATCGATATGCTGATTTGTAATCGCGCTATCCCGATCTACCAAGCTGATTTCAAAAACAGAGCCCATAAGGGTAACCTGCCGCTTGACCAAGACCTGCGCAATCCCCGAAGTAATGGACAGAAAGCAGAGCATTAAAAGCAGGACACATTGTTTATTGTTCTTCATGAGATTGATCCAAAAAGGAATTATAAAGTCGATCTATACCAAAAGTAGTCTTCGTGACGGGATTTACCATTGTACCATCAATTTACTAATAACAATCCGTTAAGATTTGTCCACTTTCTTTGTAGTCGGCAATAGTTTTGCCGACATGCGCCAGGAGAAGTTCATTTAAAGTATGTTCAACATCATGCTGCATACGCAATGCACCACAAAGCAATACACAACCTCCTTTTTCAAGCAATTCGACAAAATATAGCGCATCCCGACGGATCAGGTCCATGACATATTGTGGATTTTCCTCGCGCGAAAAAGCCAGTTCAAGCTGCTGCAGATGTCCCAGCTTTATCTGCTCATCAGCAAAATCCACATAGTGCGCAGTCATTTCATTTCGATGGCGAAAACCAGCATACAGACGCAAAGGCGTCCTACTTTCATTTTCTGAAATCATGCCAAGAAAGGGTGCTACCCCTGTACCATTGGCAATTAAAGCGACTGCATTTGCTGCTTTCGGGAAATGAAAACTTGGATTAACCATGACACGTGCCTGGAGGGTTTGATTAGTTTCCAATCGATAGAGGAAGCTAGAACCAAATCCATCAGGAAACAATTTCACCACGAGCTGCACCATTCCATCTTTGTAGCCGATCGAATAAAAACGTTCACGTTGATCTTGCGCGGGATAGATTGCCAATAAATCGCCCGATTGCATGTTAATTTTACTTGCAGGCTTCAGCACTAAAGTAAAGGTCGTGTTAGTCGCTGAAACAGCAGACTTCGCTACCACCTTAAATTTCGTCAGTCCGACAACTTTAGCACTATAAATAGCTGGTGCAGAAGCGAGTGCAATAGTGGCCTGCGAAGACCAGTCATGTATCCATGAAATAAGTTCATCAACATCCTTATCATTAACGGTATGTAAGTCTGTTAAACGCGAAGCCCAACCTTGTTTTTCTAGTAAACAATCAATTTCGCGCGCATAAGCACAAAAATCGGGATAGGCTTTTGAACCAAAGCCGAGAACCGAAAATTGTACATCTTGTTTTTGTGGATGGCTATTGAGCTTTTGTTCAAATTGAAGTGCATTGGAGGGTGCTGTTCCTAGCCCGTATGTCGAAGTAAACACAAGCAAGTGTTTTGCCTTTGGAAAGCACTGATATTGGTTCATTCCGAGCAGCAACGATTTTTGCCCATCCGCCAAGAGCTGTTTATGGATCTGATTGGCGAAAAACAGCGTGCTTCCATTTTCCGTTCCGAAAAGAATAACAATCTCCGCTTCTTCAGGTTTATATTTATTCTTGATTTTTGTACGCGTGCGCTTGAATGTAATGACGAACCCTGTATAAATAAAGAACACAATATTCAACGATGCGAGCCCCAGTACAATAGCCCATATAATATTGGTCTTACCCGTATGAAGGTCCAAAGACAACTCTTCGGCCAATGCAGTAAAGGGGTACTTGACTTCTTTATGCAAGCTTCCATTCAACTGGTTGATGGTCAATTCCCGATCGCGAAGCTTCAATACAAAATATTCGTCAGGATCGCCTTCCATAAACGGAAACTCCAAGGTCTTCAAATCAACAAGTTTTGTATTTTGGAATATTGAAAATTTTGCCACCTCCAATTCGATATCTTCCTTCATCTTATTGGAATATTCGATGGTTTGATTCGGCTTCTTTAAGATTTCAATACGTACCAGGAATAAATAGGTACCAGTTAGGGCCAATATCAAAATTGGTATCAAAAATAAACGTCCTGAAACAACGTGGAAATACTGGGCAAAAAAGTCCCGATTGATTTTGGCAAAGAAGTGTCGAACGCCCTGTTGACGCTTAACAATCAGAACAATTCCTGAAATAGTAATAAGAAACAACAGAAATGAAACCACACCAATAATCACCCGGCCGGTCACTTTCAGAAAGAGCGAGCGGTGTAAAGCTGTAACCCATTGAATAAATTGGGACTTATTCAATTGGGGACCAAGCAGACGCCCGGTATTCGGATCAATATAACCCTTCACGGTATTGCCATCAGCGTCTATGGCATCAATACTCACAAATTGATTGTGATCTACCGAAATCGCTATGATTTCGGGATAAACCTTGCGCAAGGCTGTTACGGACTGCGCAAGGTTTAAAGTTTCAATATGTTCAACCCGATAAGGTGGAATTTTTTCGTTGACAGCGTCAACGGCCAATATTACGCCAGTTATCGATAATAAAAGTAAAAAGACAGAAGAAACAATAGCTAAGGCTAAATGTGCATACCTCGAAATAGATACCAGCATTTTTACCCCTCTTTTATTGTATTTTATTTAACTTGACAAGTTTGATGTATCCCTTGCCGTTCGCTTTTTCGGTAATGGCTTCTTTTGTTAAAGGGATTTCAACATCGGCAGTATGATATTTTTGTTCCTCTACAGCAGATTCAAAACGGAGTTTATACCCTTTGTTGAACTTCGATTCGTCAATATCCAATGTACGCATGGCACGGTCACCGCCACCAACTGACGCACCCGTCACCGCATTTAGCTTCTCTTTGGTCTTATTTTGAAACTTGTACCATTCCTTGATCGTATTATACCATTGCTTATCAGATCCCAATACGGCGAGTGTTTTTTCGTAAGCTCCACTAGGATTAATCAGTGAAATCACGACGTAGGCTTTCTCACCTTCGTAGGCATTCATTTGGATCATGCACTTATATTTAGCTGCCTGTGCGAAAGAGCTTAGGGCTGCCATTGAAAATAAAAGAGTGGCTATCGTTGTTTTAAATATGTTATTCATCTTCAATTGTATCTAATTTTAAGGTATCCGTAGTCCGTTCAACGTTACCAATATTTCTATTATTTATCGGGATCTTTCATCGATATGATTAGAAATACCACTGAAATACGATGTTGTCTTATTTCAAAAAGTCAAGCTGCACATTGGACTTAGCTAAGAAATCGTTCTCTTTCGCCAGGTCATAAGCTGTTTCATCGAATTCTGTTTTCAATTCCTTTTTTGCACCAAGCGAAACCAATGTTTTTAATATGGAATCGTCTTTAGCTAGGAGAGCTGCCTTATGTAGTGCCGTCGTTCCTTCTTTATCTTGTGCGTTAATGTCTACTCCAAGTTCGCTAGCTTTCTGGATAAGCTTCACATTCTCTTTGGCTACTGCCAAATGATACAATGTACTACCATTTTTTTGCGGAGCATTAACGTCCAATCCGTTCGTCTTAAGGATCGCTAATTTTTCTTTAAACTCATCCCCTTGTGACACATTTCCCTGACCACCTGGTCTTCCCCCCTGTGGCAATTCCTTGTAAGAATTAAACCAATAGAACGCTAAGTTATTGCCCTCCTTATCCAATACCTTGGTATCGGCTCCATTTTTAACCAATGCCGCAGCTACTTCAGGAGTTCCATTTGCTATTGCTTTAGTCAATGCAGATTCTCCTTTTTCATTTACAGCATTCACATTTTTCGCTTTAGTAAGCAGCAACTCGACCAATTTAGCATCTTTACCACTAGCAGCCACCATAAGTGCCGTATTTCCTTCGTTGTCAGCTTTTGCGACATCTACACCTTTATCCAAAAAATAATTGATCACATCCATATCTGGCCTACGAACCAAAGCATGCAGTACCGTAGCACCTTCCTTATTTACCGCCTTAGGATCCAATTTGAACTTTTCAACCAAATAGGTATAAACCGCCAAACCGTTAGAAGCTTGTCTAGAACCTTGAGTCGCAAAAAACAACGCATTGTTGGTTGGCTTTACACCACGGGCGATGAATTTCTCCATAAGCGCGGTATTTCCAAGTTTAGCAGCATAATCCGTTACCGTACGGCCCGACTCATCTTTATCTTGAATAGATAATCCTTTTTTTATGAAATAATCCGTCAATGCCAGGTCCTTGTCTGCAGACGCTGCAAGCATCATCAAAGTTGCACCACCTTCATATTTCTGTTTGGGATTCACACCTGCTTTAAACAAGGCATCATACACAGCAGTATTTGTATTTCCTGTTGAAGCTGCATAAGCGACAATTGGGTAACCATGGCTATCTTGGTAATTGACATCAGATCCCTTCGCTATTAAAAAATCGACCAATTCAGCATTTCCACTTGACGCTGCCCAGTGTAAATAACTACGGCTGTGATGTGTCTTCTTGGTTACACTATTCCCTTCTTGTTCGATCATGAATTTGACGACATCAGTCGGAGCACCATTTAATATAGCCATAGTGACCGGATCAAAGGATGCCGCATTCGGCTGAGAAGGGCTATTTCCTTTGCTGATTTCTGCTTTAACAACGGTCAATGTAGGTTTGCCCTTCCAGAACTCGCCGTTCATCAACGAGTTTGTCTGCGCCTGTGCATAAGATGCAGCGAATAATAAAGCTGCCAAAAGTGTCTTTTTCATTCTTTTATTTGTCTTTTGAAGGTGATGGAGCAACATAACCTATTCATTCCCTACTCAATTATTCTGCAAATTGAGCTTTAATTATTCGATAACACGGGTCGGAATATATCGTGTTGGTTTCATCAGAATATGTGTAAACGCGTATATTTTTAGAACATGGATGCTTTCCGAATTCGATGTTTGCAACAATTTCTGCATACAGCCAAGCCCATGTTTAAAATAGATCAACTACTTTATTTAAATTAATTCTAAATTAATGCAAATCTAAAAAATATTCCCAAACCACAAAAATTAATCGTGCTAATTTTTATTGATCAATTGCCCTGAAAGGCTTTCGGCTTCATCCGAACAACATCTGAAAGAAGATTGTTAAACTTGCAAATGCACTAAAATTATCTTACTTTACTTAAAATAAAGTGGTATAATGAGCAAGGTAGTTTCCAATTTTTATACAATCAGCGCAACGACTGAACCTGAGCATAAAATTTTCTATCGTCTGTATGTACCCGACGATAATCAAATAGTGGCAACATTACTCTTGGTTCATGGCATGCAGGAACATAGTGGTCGGTACGAAGAATTGGCCAGTTATCTGACTACAAAGAATTTTGCGGTTTTAAGCTACGATCAATTAGGCCATGGAAAAACGGCGCTACAGGTCGATCAATTGGGTTATTTTAAAAAGCATGGGGCTAAAGAACAACTTATTGATGACGCCATTACAATGAGTAACTTCTTACGTGAAACCTATCCGCAACTGCCTCAATTTATTTTAGGGCATTCCATGGGATCCTTTGTCACACGCTGTGTTTTGCAAAAAATTGGCTGGCAATTTAAGGGGGCCATTATCGTGGGGACAGGCCAACGTCAAAAAGGATCCATGGCCTTTCGCCTTTTACTCACTCTTCTCAATAGTATTGCCCCTAAAGGAAGAAGTAAATTGATCAATCGCATTTTTGACAGACGTAATAATGCTCGATTTAAGAACGAGCCTAACCAAAATAACAGCAATTGGTTAAGCGTAAGCAAGACAAACCGTATTTCATTTTTGGAAGATCCACTTTGTGGGGGATTGTTTACCAACAATGGGTTTCATACCGTATTAGACCTTTCTTTGCAAGCGACAGCTATCGAGGCTACCAAGAATATCCCAAAAAACCTACCAATTGTATTTATCAGCGGACAGGATGATCCAATTGGAGATTTTGGAATAGGCGTTGAAAAAAGTGCGGCACAGTTAAGGGCACAGGGACAGACCGATATAACCCTTAAATTATATGCAGGCATGCGGCATGAAATTCTTAATGAAGACTGCAAAATGGAGGTATTCCAGTTCATCAGTAGCTGGCTTCATCGCCATTTACTTTAATTTCCGACTGTAATATTTCCGAATAGGCTCATCTAAATAGTTAAAGACTAATAAAGATAAAAAAATCAACAACAGCATTCCAATAACAATAATCACAGCCATTTGCTTATTCGATGGGTGATTAAGTTCTACATAGCTCATAAAAATCCAGATAAATGGATAATGAATGATATAGAGCGGATAGGAGATATCACCTAAAAACTTGCATAACTTCTTGACCCCTCCAAACACAGGCTGCCCTCCTATCCCCAGTAAGAGTAATAAAGGAAAATAGAAGATAACGACAATAGGATCAATGTATTTACCATAAGCTTCAGAAAATGGAATAAAAAATACGGCGGCAAGTAGACCTAGAACACCGAAAAAAGGAAGCTTGTTGGAAATGGTCCAGTTCGATCTAAAAATAAGTAGTCCCATTGAAAATGAAAACCATAAACGAATTCCACCAGCCCAAAAGTTGTCTGCTCCAAAACCGACAGCTAAATAGCCCGAACGAAATGATTCGGCACATAGCGCTGCTGCACCAAGGAGCACTATCCCCCAAAGAAACTTTTTTGGAATCCGTACCAGTACCAAAGCATAGGCTATATTGGCGATATACTCCCAAAATAGCGACCATGTAGGTGGGTTTAAATGAAAAAGATTAAAATAGCGTTCTGGTACAACCGGGTATGGAATCAACGTTATCCCACTAATAAACATCCCCATCTTTTGCAAAACAGAAAATGAGCCAGCCAAACTGCTGAATGGATCGTAAATAAATGCGAATAAACCAATCAACGTACCGATGATAACCAATGGGTGCAATCGCAGCAAACGCAAGAGAAAGAATCGTTTTAGACCGATTGTGGCCAGCTTCTGATCGTAGGCATAGGCAATGACAAAACCCGATAAACAAAAGAAAAAATCAACGGCTAAATAGCTATGTGGAATAAAACTATTGCGATAATCCGGTTGTGCAATTTCCATAAAGTGAAACAGGACGACTGCGATTGCGGCTACCCCACGCATGGCGTCAAGAAGTTCAAAATGTTTCTTCGTTTGATGTACCATATTTTTTATCGGCAGCGAAAATTAAGACCGACGAAGATCGAAGATCCGCTGCTAGCTATTGCAAATGCTATTTAAAATTAAACGTTGGTGCTGGTTGTGGCGCAACACTGCTGGTTGTCCCTTCAATTTTTGGCCAGTCCTTATCCCAGACGATCTGATCCAACAATAGCATCCGGCGATTTCCCCCCGTAGCAACACGAGGCTGTTTTGGATCGATACCATGATAGAGTATCCAATCTTTTCCCTTGTCGTCTGTAATAATGCGCGAAGTATGGCCCGTCCCCACAAATTGATCATTTCCTTTTAACAACAGTGTTCCACTCCCCCGCTGTGTAAGGTTGCGGCCTTCTTGATCCACATAGGGTCCTTTCAGATGGCGAGAGCGCCCCACAAGAACATGATAACTGCTTTTTTCTCCTTCACAACAGGAGCCTTTGGACCCGACAAAGTAATAGTACCCTTTCCGTTTATGAATCACAACGGCTTCAAAATCTCCTGCGGCAACTTTAAATTTTTTATTTAAATCGAGTACCACTGTCCCATTTTTATCCAGTTCAACACCATATGTACCCTGCGTGCTCGCATCGCTAAAACTGCCCCAGAATAGATAGTTCTGCCCATTTTCAGTAAAAAAATAAGGATCTATTGAATTAGGCACATCGATCTCCTTGCTATCAAAAAGTTTACCTTGATCGATAAAGGGGCCTTCCGGTCTAGCTGCTAGGGCTACACCGATGCCGGGATTGGGATCACCCCATGTGGAATAGGCATAATATAAGAGATACTTACCATTTAACTGCACCACATCGGGTGCCCAGATTCCGCCTTCAACTTTCCAACCTGGTTTTGAGCTGAAGGCCGTACCAATCCAAGTCCAATGAGCAAGATCAGCCGATTGTAGAATAGACACCAAACGTTGCCCCTTTCCGTCGCCCCAATTGTCGGCTGTCCCGTACGCATAGAACATTTTGCGCTGTGGGTCTCTAACGACTGTAGGATCAGCAAGTATGGGCTCAAAAACCGGATTGCTATAGGTTTTATGCTGAGCCGTAGCATTTGTTATTTGTCCCGACGGCTTCACTGAACCTGTAGCGCTTCCACAGGAGCTCAACAGGTTCAGTACGGCAACTCCGCCAATCCAATATCTGAACAACATTGCATTCAACATCTTATTATTCTATTTATATTATTTTCTATATCATGGGAAAGCTATTTTGCTTTTCCCAATTTCTCTTCCAACATTTTGATAAAATAGCCCCCGACAACGGATCTTGCTTTAAATCCAGCTCTTTCAGGACGGTCTGTATAGGTCCAATCCGACATGGGAACGCGATCGGTTGTTTCGTTCATAAAACGGTAGACTGGCTTCAAAAATGCCTCAAAGGTAGGCTTATCATCTGCCATGGTCGCCGTCCAAATAATCCAATCCGTTTTGGTGTAAGGCTGACGATTGTCCAGGGGAAGTCCGTATTTATTTTGTTTGCTGAGATAGTATTTAATTTCAGTTTCACGGATAGAAGGGTCAAAAATATCCATCTTAAGCAATTTATCCCAGACCATATTATACTTTTGGCTCCAGGTTCCGGTTTTATCAAAAGTTAACTTGTAGTGATCCCCATCTTCGGCCATCTTTTTCCATTTTACCGCCATTGCTTTTGCTTCGGTCAAATACTTTTTCGCCGTAGCCTCTTCACCAAGCATTTGGGCCAGATAACCGTAAGATGCAATACCCAAAATAGCTTTAATGGATAAATTGGCATTATGCGCAAAATGGCCTGCAAAATCATCTGTACACAACTGATTTTCGGGGTCAAGACCTTTATCGACTAGATAATCTACCCAGGTAGACAACACTTTCCAATGTTTTTTGGCATAAGCGGCATTGCCTTCCACCTTCGCTAAAGCATAAGTTAATAGCAGCATATTTCCCGATTCTTCGACAGGCATATCTCCACCGTAAGTTTGGCCATTCGCTAAAGGATAGGTCCCAACATCATGCGCAGCAAAAGGTTTTGTCCACTTATTGCTTTCACTATAATAAAAAATGGCGTTCATTAGTGCTTTTGCCAGTTCTGGATTATAGTAAAGGAAAATCGGAGCCGAAGGATAGGTTACATCAACAGTTCCTATTGACCCATTGCTATCATTTTCCTTGGACAGTAAAAGCAGATCGCCATTGGGTGCTTTTACAAGTTTATGAGCGGCGATTGCCTGTCTATAGGCCAAGGCACATAATGCAGCATAGTCCTCACCGCCGTTGCGCAAAGCTGTACCCCATAATTCGGCATCAAATTTATCAGCAGCCTTTTTGAGAACAGTATACTCTTTGTCGGCCAGTTCAAATTGTTTCTCAATGGAACTATTTCCATTGGTATTCCAATAAGGTCGTAAATTTTGTCCAAAATATTGGATCGAGTACAGGTCATCATAGCCCAACAAGATCTTATCCTGGTAGCTTGATGAGACATCAAAAGTTTGCATCAGTGCCAATTGTTGCCCTCCATTTGGAGAAGAGCTATTTTCACTCTTCAGAAAATTAGAGCGTAATTGATGGCTACTTCCGACCGCTGACTTTGTCTTTGATTTTGCACCTGCCATATAGAAATACCCCCAATCTATCCGTAGGTCGTCACCTTTCTTTCCTAGAACCTGCTGGCTTTTGCTTCCTGTCTTTACAAATTGGAGATTTCCGGAAATAAAGGAACTGCTTGTCGCATCTTGAAGAGGAGAATTCAGTGCCCAATTTGGTGCCGCCTCCAAATAAAGTTGTACCTGGTGTTTCTTGCCATCCTTCGCATGGACTGTATAGGAAAGATAATTTACGGGTCTAGCCATTAAGTCCAATTTATCCAAAAACATCGGCGCAGTAAATGTAATATTTAAGTCCACGGGCCCGCAGTTAAACGAATAATGTGTTTGTGTTGCCTGCACATTGGAAGTGATCTGATTCGCTTCATTGTCGAATTGAATACTACCTTCTTTTTCTGTAAAGAGTCCAAAATCAAAATATCCATTCGCTACCCTATTATAGCAATAACCCGCGAGTATATTTTTTCCTTTCTTCAATGTTTTTACGACATGTTCGGGCAGCTTGACCCGACTATTTTTACCTGTCGAATTGCCTGTATTAGCAACCTCAATACCGTTGACGTACAAAATAGCGTCATCGTCATGTGTAAATTCGATATATACGGATTTGCCCGTAAGATCCTCAGTCAGTTCAACTTCCCTTCTAACCCAAATTTTAGGTTCCTGCCAATCAGTCTCCACATTGGGTTCTTTGTCCTTGGTACCGAATGGCGCTGCCCCCATTTTCCATTGCCGTGCATCAAATGAAGGTTTCATCCAGTCTGAGGCAGGTTCGCTGACAACGTAACTTCCCGTCCAAGCCGCATGTTCGCCCATCCGGGCCAAAGGCAAGAGTTCAGCCTCTTCTTTGCCCAGGAAGCGATAGGGTTTTCCATCCACTTTAAGGACGCCCAATAAGGGAAAGGATTTTCCGGTCCAATGGCGTACAACATCTGCATTCAATTCGTTGCTATAGGACCAGGCACTTGTATTCGGGTCAATTGTTACTAAAGGATAGGCAGGCGCGCGAAGATCATTCTTAAGGACTTGTTTTTGTGCAAACGACGATACCGATTGACATACAATAGCCGTTGCAATTAGTAATTTTAATTTCATTGATTTCGTATAAAATAGGTTTAGGTTGACCGGTATATTTTCAGCGATAAATTTAGGCCGCAACCCGTGTTGCGGCCATATCGCTATCAATTATTTGGTAGGTGCATTATAAAGCGCCTGATGTGCAGCCTTCAATTCTGCTTCAGGCATTTTTACAACTTTACGATCATAAGTCATCAAACCATTTGTTTCTACTTCCACATCTGTTGTCTGTGTATAAACAGCGGCCGACAATCCCATCGGAATTAGACGTGTCAAATCATGGATAAGACGTTTGTAACGCTCCAATAATTCCGTTTTATTCTTGAAACTTTGGTATCCCCAGTTGTCTTTCTGTTGCCAAGAATGTCCGTCTATCGGTAATCCCAGACCACCGAATTCACCCAATGCAAGCACTTGTTTAGCACCAAACAAATTTGGATCAGGCATGGCTGCATCCGGATAATTATGGATATCCAAGATATGTCCAGTTTCCATAAAGTTACCACCACTGGCGCTATTTACGAGTCTTGACGGGTCATTAGCCACGGTCCATTCCGTAATTTCCTTCGTTTTGAATTGCCCCCAAGCCTCATTGAAAGGCACCCAGATGACAATACTTGGATAGTTGTGCAACACCTCCATAATGGCTTTCCACTCTTTCCGGTAGTAATTCTCAGATTCCTGTGAACGTACTTTATCCCGATTGCCACCTGAAATCTTTCCCGGTTGCATATCCCAATGATTTCCACCAAGATCGCCGCTAGGCATATCTTGCCAGACAAGCATACCTATACTATCACAGTACCGATACCAACGTGCCGGTTCTACCTTGATATGCTTACGGATCATATTGAATCCCATTTCCTTTGTTTTGACGACATCAAACTTCAGCGCTTCATCCGTTGGCGCGGTATGTAGACCATCCGGCCACCAGCCTTGATCCAATGGACCATATTGGAAAGTAAACTTATTGTTTAACATTAAACGTTGAACGCCGTTTTCATCTTTCTGCATGGCTATCTTCCGCATGGCGAAGTAGCTTTTCGCCTGGTCTACGATTTTTCCTTTTCGAATCAGCTGAATTTCCAGATCATAGAGTTTAGGGTTACTCGGCGACCAGGGCTCCAGATTGGGTACCGAAAGATCAAAAGATGTATTGGGTTGTCCTATTTGTTCTTTAATAAGCTTTCCGCCATCCAATGCACGCACCTTTATTTCGTCACCGGCTTGGCTTCCCTCTACGGAAGCTTGAAAGGCCAAGACAGCATCGTCCAATCGCGGCGTCTGTTTGGTACTTACAATATAAGCTTGTGGAACACTTTCTAACCAAACGGTCTGCCAAATTCCCGTCACTGGTGTATACCATATTCCATTCGGCTTGTTCACCTGTTTACCCCGTGGTTGTGGACCATCATCAGTCGGATCCCATACCCGAATGGCTATTTCCTGTTTCGCTCCTTTCTTTAGGAAGCTTGTCACATCCATCGAAAATGGATCAAAACCACCTTCATGTCTTCCGACCAATTGATTATTTACATACACATCACACTGCCAATCTACGGCACCGAAATGCAACAGGACCTTATTTTTATGGACAGACTTGTCCAATGTTATGGTATTGTTATACCATAAGGCTTTATCTTTTCCAACCTCTTTACCAACACCGGACAATGCCGATTCAATAGCAAAAGGAACAAGGATGTTGCCGTCCCATTTCCGAGGAATCTCTTTAGTACCTACCGGAGTGACAGCATATTTCCATAGTCCATTTAAATTCTGCCAGTTATTGGTTCTGATTAATTGTGGCCTAGGGTATTCAGGATGTGGCTTTTGGGCCGTTACTTTCTCGCCCCAGGGGGTTAATATATGTGATCCGGCGGGTTTCCAATCCTGAGCAAAGTTCAATTGTGCTGCCATCATCAAACTGGCAAAAAATAAGGTTTTCTTCATCATAAAAAATCGTTAAGTCATTTATTTATATCGTATTTATATTATTTCACCGTGGGAAAAGCAGCAATTCGCAAACGTGCTGCTCCCATTGGAATTAGTTCAACTTCCTGTACCTCGCTTTTGCTTTCCACGGGGCTCAGAGGCAATACCCCCGTTAACCCGTTTTCATCAATTTTCCACCCATCGATACGTTTCGCTTTCACAAGAATCGAAATAGGTACTGCTTCTGCGTCGAAAGGAAATGCATCTTTAGGCCATGGTCGTTTGACCACTTTTAGGTGGTCAACAGCTTGCAATTGATTTTGTACAAGTCCATAATTCCAATCACTTGCAGGAAGGATTTCATAGGATGGCCACTTGGATGGATCTGCAGTCTCCTGCCATTTGGAATCTCCTATTGCCGAAGCCTTACTATCTTTTTTTACATAATTCTCTTTGATTTTAAGGGCATAGGTCAATGGTCCACGCTGGATACTCACTGAATTTTTATTGGCTGTCCATGTTTTCAGATCTATGGTCATTGGTAAGGAAAGTTCGACCTTGTCGCCGTCTTTCCACTGCCGTTGAATCCGAATATATTTTGCACCAGCTTCCACAGCTTGGCTTTTACCATTAACCGTTACTTTCGCTTGTTTCGCCCAGGCTGGAATACGGAGATAAAAGGGAAAATCAACCGTTTTACCCTGTGTTCCTATTTCAAATCGTAGCGATTCTTCAAAAGGATAATTGGACTCTTGCCGGATCTGAATAGCCTGCTTGTTTCCGACGTTGATTTCAGCCTTTGATGCGGCATATAGTACTGCCGCAACACCATTATCA
This sequence comes from Sphingobacterium sp. UBA7038, assembly GCF_002494055.1. Taxonomy (NCBI): domain Bacteria; kingdom Pseudomonadati; phylum Bacteroidota; class Sphingobacteriia; order Sphingobacteriales; family Sphingobacteriaceae; genus Sphingobacterium; species Sphingobacterium sp. UBA7038. Next base: position 194,708 of record NZ_DLAV01000015.1, on the reverse strand, counting down.
TTCGTTGCCATATACAAATGCTCAGCATAATATGGCCAGCCCTGACTGTGATTATGCTGACAACAGCGTGAACTGAAGGGATTCATCATTAAAAATGGCCCGTTATTATCAATTCCAGGAGCATGATTATGGCTGTCGCTGATGGTCATATTTGGACTTGTAATATACCTTAAGGCCTTGAAATCTGCTGTTACGGCTGCTGGATAGGTATTGAAAGCGACTTCCTCCGCATGATCTGCCCAAAATGGGTCGCCTGTTATCCCAAGAAGGATTTCATTGGACGCCATCTGTTCGACCATACCACAGGTTTCCACCCCTTGACGGGGATCGGTATATCCTGGACGTGCATTTTCATCGGCACCGAACATACCGCCTGGAACCTGACCAAATACCTGCCTGACAAAATGAAAATTAGCGTAGGTCGCATTCAGGTCTTCACTCGATTGGCTTTTCAGATAATAGGTTGCCGGCTCTCTGAAACACTGCGCTACATTAACATTATGCCAATTCGGCAAATCATCTTTCTGGCGCCAATTGGCGGTATTCCGATGGATTTTATCTGCTAAATCCATCAGCCATTCATTCCCCTGTGTTCTATTATAGAGCCAATAAACCGAGAGCAGATTGTCACCACCCCGACTATTTTCCCAATAGTCTTTAAGAAAAAAACTATCCGGCAAATTGGCCTGCCATTTAAAATAATTGGTCATCAAGGTTAAGACACGTTGGTCACCGCTATATTCATAATAAGATTGCAGGCACCACAACATCAACATATTCCCCCAAAGATCTGGTTTGTTGTTACGCAGCATCAATGGCCCAAAGTATCCATCAGGACGCTGGCTTTTTAGTGCGGCTTCCAACCATATCTTTGACTCCGCTAGGATTGTAGGATCTTTTAAGATGTAGCCCAGATTAGCATAACCTTTTAGCCAATAAGGGACTTCTTCCCAGCCATAATCTCCTTTCCCATCCGTACTTAACCAAGCATTATTTTTTGGGGATAGCCAAGCGCTAATTTCGCCCAAATGACCTGTGAGACCATCTTTTTGCAACGCTAGGTACTTCCCTAACCAGCCTTCAGGCACTATACTGCCTACCGGCAATTTCAGCAAGGCATTTTGTCTCAGTGGAGCCCTATTGTTCACGTATTGTGTATTCTTACCTGTCAACGGCAATTGGTTTACGGAAGTTGCTATTCTTGATTGAGCCGACGTAGCTAAGCCAAACCCCAACAATAAGCTTAAAAAGCCAATTCTTTTAATCATTTTTATTTTAGTTTCTTTGGTTCACTATCGTACAGCGCCTCGGTAATCCCATTTACCCGTAACCCTACGCGCGCATACACCGCTGCGCTCTTGGTCAAAATATCTTTGATATCCAGTTCCAATTCGACATGGCCGGCATTTAATCCAGTTTTTTCCATCTTATATGTATATTGGCCCAAATCCACAAATTTTGTATCATTGACCAATAAGGTGACTAAATCAATCGTTCTTGAAGCATCTATCGTTTCGATATCAAAAGATGCTTTAAGGATATTTCCTTGTGTGTTATAGGTTATGTTACTCATCATGTAGTAGGGTTTCACCTGATAATCCACTGTGGTATTGCCCTTCACATCAACTAGCAACGTATCGGCGCTGCTCACCCATGGTCCATTTCCACTGGTTGTCACCAATTTGTACTTTCCATCGAAAAGTTTCGTAGAAAACGAACCATCTTGAGTTAAATAAACATTAATAGGAGACCGAAATTGATAACCATCCTGCCAGAGTTGAAGATAGACCGATTGATTGGATCCTCTCAGCCCCAAAGGTTTGGAATTATAGGTTACATGTCCGCTTAATGTGCTTTGTGGTGCATCATAATTATCTTTGCCACAAGCAAAAACACCCAAGAGTAAACACAAACCGACTATTAATTTACAAAAAAAAGTTTTCATAAGAATAATGCTATTGATAAGGATTTCGGACTAGCTTCGGATTGTTGTTAATCCAATTTTGGTCAATGAAATTATAATAGTTCTGATATTTAAAATTTCGCGGATAGAGCGTATGGCTAGATTTCTGTTTCTCGAAAACCCACTTGCCATTGTTAGGATCCCCAGGAGCATATATTTTATACGGAAATAGGGCATAGTGCACCGCATTGTAATTATCAGCACTTCCGTTCCAGATTTCATGGGCGATGCGCAAACGTTTCAAATCCCAATAACGATGATCTTCGAAAGCAAATTCAACGCGACGTTCCTGAATGATATCATTTAAAGAAATAGTCGTCAATGCTTGTATTCCCGCGCGCTCCCTGATCTTATTGATATATCCAGTCAACTCAGCTTGCGGTTTACCAAGTTCAAGCCCCGACTCTGCAGCGATCAACAGAAATTCAGCATAACGAAAACGGACAAACCAAATATCCGAACCGCGCCCGCGTGTAGAGGCATCTTTATTTTCGTCAATAAACTTCCGGATATTAAATCCAGTTTTATTGACATACATATCGTTGGAAGTCGTAGGGCCATCCTCACTCGTAACAAGTCCGCCAAATTTATCATTTGAGGAACCAGGCGAACCTGTTACTGTCTTCCATGTACCATTTTCTTTATACCGAACCCCCGCCTGATAAGTTATTTTCGTTCCAGCAAAATCTGCTCCGGAGTAAATTACCGTACCATACAAGCGTGCATCCTTATTGGCAAAAAGATCTTCGGGATTTGTATAATAAACATAGTCACCAGCAGCAGTCTTCGTTTTCAGATCCCCTTTTCGATCATTTGTATATTCAAATGCTTCCACCAAATTGAGTACTGGAGTTACGAAATTGGCATCAATATCACCGCGGACAGATGAGGCTATATTATTATTGGTAAAAGAATGGGTCTCACCAGGATAAGCATAGTCTTTTGCCCAAATTACTTCATTGCTTGATTTTGAGGTTACGGCAAGATAAAAGTTCTTGCCCTTATCCGGATTTGCATTATACAGCGCATAAGGACTATTATTTATAATATCCAAAGCAGTTTCATAAGCTGTCTGATAATATTTAATTGCTTCAGATGCAGGGATGCCCACCTCATTTCCTGCAGTCTTCACGTCTGGAGTTTTATAGTTATACTTGGCTATGGAAGCAGCATATAAACTTGCGCGGGCTTTTAACGCCAAAGCTGTCCATTTATTGGCTCTCGCCGAATTGATGGTTTTCTCTGTACCGAGCATTTTAGCCGCTTCAGTACATTCACTGATGACATAATTATAACTTTCAGCCTCGGTTGCACGCGACAACTGTAATTCTGCTGGATCCATTCCACTTGTATAATCATATACTTTATCACCCACCATTGGCACTCCCCCCAAACGCTTGATCATATTAAAATAAGTCCAGGCACGGATAAAGCGGGCCTCACCTTCAATGCTCTTTTTATTGTTGTCATCTAATGTTGATTGTCGGACACCTACAATAAATTGGTTTAGATTTCGGATCAATTCATAATCATACATCCGCCAAAAATCATTTGGAAACTCCTGCATATTGTTGGGAGAACCACTGGAAAATCCTGCTTCATCTAGCATCGCAAAGGAGCCGTTGTCGCCAAATTGCTGGCCCCAGCTGACTCTTCCATAGTAATTGGCCAACACTGACTTCACCATATTTTGATCTGAAAATATCTGATCATCGGTAAAAATTGCCTGTGATTCCCTGTCCAAAAACTTATTACAGCTTGAGAATGCACATACTAAACATACACCCCATAAAATAACCTTCCTCTTTATCATTTTCATTAAAAAGTTAAATTAACACCCACATTTATAACCCGGTTTGTTGGGTATTGAACACCCGAATCACTTGTGATTTCCGGATCGATCTTCATATCACCCAAATTATCTATACTGAAGAGATTCTGCATCATCGTATATATTCGTAATTTTTGGATTCCACGAGCTTTCATCCACTTGTCTGGCAAGGTATATCCAATCTGAAGATTTCTTAGTTTTATATAATTTACATTGGTGAGCCAAAAATCGCTATGCCAATAATTACTATGGTTTTGATTTCCGCGAATCAATGTTGGATACTTGCCGGGAATCAATGTACTATTCGGGTTGGTAATATCACTGAGCATCCATTGATTCTCCATGTAATATTGCGGATTATTTCCACCATCGTGGAAAGGGTTCATCGCTTCGTAATTGGGACGATAGGATGCAAATGCTGCTCCTGTCAAATCCATGGCCAGATCAAATCCCTTGAACTGTCCGCCCAGATTAATTCCAAAATTGAAATAAGGAAGTCCGCCTTGCCGATATCCTATTGGCCGCTGATCCAGCTCATTGATCACTTTATCCCCATTGATGTCTTCATATTTTATATCTCCTGGTCTCAAGGTAGAATTACCTTGACGGTCATTGTCTACATCGTAATTGGCAATTTCTTCCCAGGACTGAAACTGTCCAGTAGCATGTAAGCCCCAATTTAGATAGGCGTAGCGGTCAAAAATGGAGTTCCGATACTGATCCCAGGAATTCCCAAACCGGGGTTTATATTGTTCACCATCAATCTGACGGGCAAATGTAAAATTACCACCGACAAAGTAATTGAAATCGCCAGCCTTACTCCGCCACATAATTGAGCCATCGATACCCTTATGCATATCGGAGTTTAGGTTTTCATAAGGCAGACTAAAACCAACCTCATTTGGTATCAATACATCATTTCTGGAAGCCGGTAGACCACTTCTTTTCCTTCGAAAGAAATCCAAGCTACCCGTCAATCTTCCCTTTAATGTGCTAAAATCAAGCCCCACATTCAACATGTGCGCCTCAATCCAGGAAAGTGTTTTAACAGGAAGTCCACGGGGTTGGGTGCCAATAACATATTTTCCGTCAATCGTCGAACCTTTGGAATTATAGGTATATCCGCTCAGGTAACCAAAAGCATAATATTTCCAATCATCCAAATTGTCATCCCCCAATATCCCGTAAGATCCCCGAAGCTTAACATCATCAAGTACCTTCCGCATGCCATCTGTCCAAAACTTTTCAGAAGAGATCCGCCATCCCGCGGATGCTGAAGGAAAAAATCCCCATCGACTTCCAGGAGCAAACTTCCAGGATCCATCATAACGCGATGAAAGTTCTAAAAGATATTTTTGATCGTAGTCATAATTGACCCGACCTGCAAAGCCGGCTCTTGCTTGCGTATTTACTCCAGTATCATTATAGGTATCCATCGTTTGAAAATAAATCAAACTCAATGCATTCGATGCTGGTCTGTCGTGGACATAAATATCGGGGTTATCTCGTTTTATTGACTCCGCGGCTAATACAGCATTTACACCATGCTTTCCAAAACGTTTGTTATAATTTAAAGTGAATTGTGTTGAAATTTCTTCGATTTGAGCGATAGACCGCTCCCGCCAAGGGTTATCCATGCTAAATATAACTGGATAGGTATCCGTTTTTTCATCATAGCCATACAATTTGTAAGTGAACTCCTGATTATCCATCCACTTATTAGCCAAATAGTACCCTACCGTTCCTTTGGCAACCAAATCATCTGTAATCTTATACTCGGCATTAAAATTTAATTGCATCACCCGCCATTTTTCCTGATATGTACCCGATAGATCATAATTCAGCATCGCAAAATTCGTCTCGGTATTGGCGGCAGTTTGTGTTGGATAGAGCGGATTGTCGTTGGCAAATGGCCGCGCAGTAGGTAAGTTGCGGTAAATGGCAAATAAGGCTTGCCAAGTATCGTCAGCACCGGGTACCCCAGGTTGTTTGCGCTGTTCGATCCGTCCGTTCAAATTGGCTCCGATTTTTAATCGTTTAGATACGCTCGCATCAATGTTCATCTGTACATTAGTACGTTTGAAACCACCATAATTACGGATAATGGATTGTTGGTCGAGATGCCCAGCACTTAAGTAATAATTTATTTTTTCGGACCCACCGCTCACATTTCCAGAAACATAGGTTTGCGGACTAGTTTTTAAGATATAATCGTACCAATCAAATGGGCGGTAACCTTTTTCCGTCCCCTGCTGCCATTTTTCAAGATCGCTTAATGAATACTTGGGATCCTTCACACCAAGAATGGCATCCGATTGAATGTAGCTCTTTACATAGGTACTTGCATCTGCAGGCTTAGGAAAACGAAACATACTTTGCCAGCCGTAATAGGAATTGATATTAAAGGTATTGTTATCGCCACGCTTTCCTTTCTTTGTCGTTACAACCACCACTCCGTTGGCTGCGCGTACACCATAAATCGCTGCGGACGCATCCTTCAAAACCGAAACAGATTCGATGTCATTGAAGTCCAAATTATTGAATTGGCCTTCATCTTTTTGAACACCGTCGATCACATACAAGGGAGTTCCCATATTCCGGATGCTGATCCCCGTCCATGCTCCAGGGCGTCCATCCGACATCCGGCTATTGACCCCTGCAATCTTCCCGACCAAAGCTCCCGAGGTTGTAGTCGCAACAGATCTGGAAATATCCTGCGAAGAAATTGCCGTGATTGCACCAGTAACAGATTCCTTCTTTTGTGTACCGTACCCGACCACAACCACTTCGCCGATACGTGAATTTTCATCGTCCAATGTAATAGCTAAATCCGCGCTCGCGGCCACTTCTTTTGAGAGATACCCAACTGAACTTACAGTCAGTAGATCCCCAGCATTCACACCTATTAGACTAAAATTACCTTTTGCATCCGTTGAAACGGCAGTGCTTGGTTTGGATTTTAAAGCGACTGTCGCTCCTACGATCGGATTGCCACTTTTATCTTTAACCACACCCTTAATTAATTTTTGCAAAGCAATGCTTTCTGCAGGAACTGGAAATAAATCTGCTCCCTTTGCTAAAGGAATAAAACTGCTCGCACAGCAGAGTAAAGTAGCAGAAATTGGCAGACATTTGAGACCCTTAAACATACCTAGATTGATTAGTTTGTATAATTGATTTGTCCAAAATTAAGGTATATTCAATCGGACAGGCTTTCGTTTTTTCTCAAAAAACTGCCTATTTGTATCAAATAATTAATACAACCTAAAACGTTTTAAAGTCTATTAAACAGAGAAAGTACACCTCTTTTCAGTGGTATACTTTCAAACCAATCATTATTAAATATGTATTATTTTACTGAAAAACGATACAGGGATTTCGTTTGATATACTTGCCCCGGGTTTAGGACTGTTGTTGGAAAAGCTGGCTGATTCGGAGCGTCCGGAAAATGCTGCGGTTCAAGGCAAAAAGCCGTACGAAAGGAATCTTTTTTACCATTCTTCAACTGTACTTGTTCGTTCATAAAGTTGCCGCTATAAAATTGAATACCAGGTTCGGTTGTCAGAATATCCATGACCACCCCTGATTTATCACCGATCACATGTGCCGCTTTAAACCAGTCGCCATCTTTCTCTTTACTTAAGACAAAATTGTGGTCATAGCCCTTTCCAAAACTAAGCTGCTGGTCATTGGCATTAATATCTTTTCCTATCGGTTTCAAGGTTGTAAAATCAAAAGCTGTTCCCTTTACCGGTCCTAATTGCCCTGTGGGTATTAGTGTACTATCTACTGGTGTGTATTCATTGGCAAACAATTGAAGTTGATGATCCAGAATGGTACCACTTCCTTCACCGTTTAAATTAAAGTAAGCATGGTTGGTCAAATTGATCACCGTCTTTTTATCGGAAGTAGCACGATAAGCTATCATCAATTCATTATTATCGTTCAGCGTATAAGTCACCTCCATTTGGATGTTTCCTGGAAAGCCCTCGTGTCCGTCAGGTAAGGTGTAAGCAAATGTAAGGGATGATTTATCTGACGATTTTAATGTCCAATTGGCAAAATGCACACCTTTAAAACCGCCATGCAGCGTATTAGGACCGTTATTTACTGCCAATGTATAGGTTTTATCATCCAACTTAAATTTGCCTTTGGCGATCCGATTACCAAAAGGCCCTACAATAGTACCAAAAAATGGTTCTTTGGGATTATTATAATCAGCCGCTTTAGAAAAACCCAAAACCACATCGCATAACTCACCCTTATTGTCAGGCACCCATAATCCCACTAAACGTGCACCAAAATTGGTAAAATAAGCTTGTACGCCATTTTTATTGCTCAGTTCATATAGATACGCCTGTTTTTGATCAATAGTTCCGCTGAACTGCGCGGTATCCATGAAGGCCGATAAAGAATCTGCTTTGGGAGTTTTAGAACCAGTCGGTTGCTGGCAAGACACACTAAAAGCAAGTATTGCAGAAAGACCAAGCAAGGTCAATTTTCCTCTCATTCGTAATATTTTAAAGGGTTTATAATCTTTGTTTAGATAGAACTTACGTCCTTTTCTAGATTTTTTATAATTTTAACGATTACAATCTATAAGCTAAAGTCTTAAATTTTTTAGAAATTTTAAGATTAAATTGTTTCATTTTAGCTCTATTTTGTATCAATAACCAAAAAATGATCATGATCAACCTGAAGCCTTTACGATTGCTATTTATCCTGTTACTCCCTTCCTTGCTATATGCGCAGCCCTACTATTTCAATCATTATCAAATCAATGAAGGTTTGTCAAACAATGCTGTCATTTGTAGCATGCAAGATAGTCAGGGTTTTCTTTGGTTCGGCACAAAGGATGGATTAAATCGCTTTGACGGTAACAATTTCAAACATTTTGATGCCACCCAATCTGGGAAAAACAGCTTGGGTGGTAATAATATCATCTCCTTGAAAGAGGACTTTCGAAAAAGAATTTGGATTGGAACAGATCAGGGAATCTATTGCTACGACCCCGTCGACGAGCAATTTAGACTATTGAGCAAACAATTTGAAAATGCGGACGTACCCGTCATTGTTACCGATCAACGCAAAAGGATCTGGTTTATATCCAATGGAATGCTCTATTGCCATGATTTGGTTAGTCACGCAATTCAACAATTTACAAAATCGGACCTCTATATTACGTCTATCAGCTGCACAAAAAATGGAACTGTATTTTTTGGAACTCCTGAAGGTAAGATCTTCCAGATAGGTTCTTCTGGAAAACCCGCACTCATGCTTGACTTTCAAGCAAAATATGGTCCTAAAGACTGGTTTAGTATTGAGAAAATAATGGAAAACCGCGATGGAGACTTATTGATTGGCACGTCGAAAACTGGGGTTTATAGCTACAATTTTAAAAACAAGTCCCTCAAGTCAATTCTTGGTCCGGACAGGCTGCATCAATTTCTCTATGTAAGAGATATTATACAGCCAAACGATCATGAATATTGGTTTGCAACCGAATCTGGCCTCTTCATTTACCAAATAGCGAGCGGAAATTACATCAACATTCAGAAAGAACAAGAAAACCCTTGGGGGATATCTGACAATGCCATTTATAATATCCTACAAGATAAGGATGAGGGTATTTGGCTGGGAACCTACTTTGGTGGGATTAACTATTATCACAAGAATAATAGTATAATCGAAAAATTCCTCCCACAAGATCGCCCCGGGAGCTTAAAAGGCTCTGTCGTTCGGATTATCAAAAAAGACATCAACCACAATATATGGATAGGCACCGAAAACGGAGGTCTATCTAAATTGGATCCTAAATCGGGTTATATCCAGAACTTCTCCGATAAACAGGGGAATCTGGCAAATAACAATATTCACGGTATTCTCCCTATTGGCGACAAACTACTGATTGGTACTTTCGTCAATGGTCTGGACATTTTTTCGCCAAAGCTTCAAAAAGTTATCTATCACATCGATCGTAACAGCAATGTATCAACATCCGATCTCCAAAGTAATTTTCTTTTTTATCTCTATAAAACTCGAAAAGGAGAAATCATGGCTGCATCCACACGCGGCCTATACCGCTTTGATCTAGAAAAAAAATCTTTCCACCTTATTGATAATGTCCCAGAATACATGTTTTATACAAGCATTTTGGAAGATAAAAAGGGGAATATCTGGGTCGGAACGTGGCGTGATGGACTATTCTGTTATCATCCGACCACACGTTATTTTAAACACTATACGCATCATCAGAACGATCTCAATTCCTTGCCCAACAATAGGGTCAACAGTATATTTGAGGACTCAAAAAATCAAATTTGGATAGCTACCGAAGGTGGGATGGCTAAAAAGAAATCAAATCAGGATGGCTTTGAAAACATTGGCCTGGAAGAAGGAATGCCCAGTAATGTGACACTCGCCTTTTTAGAAGATAAACAAAATAACCTTTGGGTGAGTACTTCCAAGGGCCTGGTACGCTATCATCTGCCCAATGGCAGAAAACGGATCTTCAACTTGGAGTCAGGCCTACCGACGATTCAGTTCAATTACAATTCATCTTTTGATGACGACAATGGGAACTTCTATTTCGGTACCATCAATGGCCTTATACGTTTCAATCCGGAAAAACTAAACCAAATTAACTATAAGAATCAAATACCGATTTATATCACTAATTTTTACATCAACAATAGAGCGATCAATCAATATACCGATGCAAGTATTTTATCCAAATCAATCTTATTCACAAAAAATATCAAACTAAAACACGACGAATCATCCTTCAGTCTTGATTTTGCGGCATTACACTACCAAGCCCCCCATTCTATTCACTATAGTTATAAAATGGATGGTCTTGACGACAATTGGATAGACATTACAAGCAATCAACGCGCTTATTTCACCAAGTTAGCTCCCGGTAATTACGTTTTTACCGTAAAAGCGGAGGATCCAAATGGTAACACAATACCCACCTTTGCTAGTCTTAAAATCACGATTCTTCCTCCTATTTGGGCAAGTATACCAGCTTTTGTTTGCTACGCACTAATCCTTATGGGGCTCATTGTATTTGTGATTCATCATTTCAATGAAAAGATCAAGCAACGCAATCGACAACACCTTCTAACCGTACAAAATCTACGTGAGCAAGAACTCTACCGTTCAAAAATCAATTTTTACACCGATGTTGCCCATGAAATACGCACACCGTTGACATTGATCAAAGCCCCCTTAGAGAAGCTTATGGATAAGGTAGATCACAATCCTGTAACAGACAAGCTATTATTGACCATGCAGAACAATACGGAGAAGTTGATTGCGCTTAGTAACCAATTACTGGATTTTAGACAGGTTGAAACGGAAGGATTCAAATTACACTTTGAGTCAGAAAACATAAGCCAAACGGTTCAGGAAATCATCAACAATTTTACGGTCACACTCCAGGCACAGGGAAAGCAGATTGTGTCACACATTATGCCGGATATTATAGGTCAGGTCGATATCGACGCATTCGACAAGATTTGTTACAACTTATTGAATAATGCCCTTAAATATTCTTCATCCTATATTGAAGTGAATTTGAATATGGATAAACAGAAAAATATCTTTATATTGACCGTGAAAAACGACGGAGCTTTAATTCCTTCAGAAGAAAGGGAAAGAATTTTTGAACCATTCAATCGTTTAAAGCAAAATAAGAATGTTCCCGGAAGTGGTCTAGGCTTGGCATTGACAAGATCCCTAACCTTAAAACACCAAGGTACCTTGTTATATAGTACAAACGACCTCCAATTGAACGTATTTAGCTTGACGTTACCTTTGAATCACAATACAAACCCATAATTATGAATGCCAAATCCAATTTATTATTAGTAGATGATCATACCGAACTGCTTGAATTTATTGCGGATGATCTCAATGAAGATTATCAGATAACAACGAGTTCTAATGGAAGAGAAGCCCTAGATTTATTAGCCTCTGAATATTTCGATCTGATCGTAAGTGATGTAATGATGCCAGAAATGGATGGTTTTGAGCTCTGTCAAAAAATTAAGGAAGATATCGCTTATGCACATATTCCAGTTATACTTTTGACAGCAAAAAATAGTATTGAATCAAAAATTCAGGGTTTAGAATTTGGTGCCGACGCTTACATTGAAAAACCTTTTTCGCCCGCTTTTTTAAGAGCACAAATAGCCAGTTTATTAAAGAATAGAGTTAAAATCAAGGAGTTTTTTATTAAAAATCCGATGTCACAAATCCAACAGATCGGGCAAAATCAAAGTGAACAAGAGTTCTTGCTGAAGATTGAAGAAATCATTATGCAACATCTCGATGATCCCCAGTTTAATGTCGATAGAATGGCCGATATTCTCTGCATGAGCAGACCTACACTCTATCGCAAAATCAATGTGGCATCCAGCCTATCACCCAATGAACTGATTAATTTAACTCGGCTCAGAAAAGCAGCAGAACTGCTTATTCAAAAACAATATAAAGTTTACGAAATTTCTAATTTATTGGGCTACAGTTCCGCTACTCATTTCTCACGTAATTTCCAAAAGCAGTTTGGCCAAAGTCCTACCGAATTTCAGGACGCTCAAACTGCTTTATCTAAATCTTAACCCAGCAAATAATCATATCTGAATAAAAATAGGTGTCCGTCCAAGCGTGCACCTATTTTGTTGATTCAACTTGGGCAAGTGTTGCATACTGTGCTGCATAAGTGAACATAAACATTCCTTCCAAATCATTCTTACTTTTATCATTTGCCCAGCCTCCGAGCAAGTCATTCGGCAGAAATCCATCTTTCAAGAAGTGGGTATAGCCGTAATCCAAGTTATCCTGAAAAGATTTTGCATACAGTCCAGCCTTGCTATAATTGGGAAATATAGCGGTATATCCTCTTAACAACACGCCGTTAAACCAATTATTAAAACCATCTGTCGCATAGGTATAGTGCTCAGGAATCTGCTGCCCTAACTTTCCAAAATAAGTAAAAGTCGCATCGGCCAGTTTCTTGCCATCTTCTAAATATCTTTTTGCTTTCGTAACACGATATAAGTCGGCGGCTCCAGAAATCATCGTTCCACTGTTATAGGAAAATGCCGTGCCGACCGCTTTTCTGAGCTCGGTATTTTTTCGATATTGTACACCGTTGACCGTTTCATAAGCTATCGAACAATCTGGAAAACAATCACCCATCATATCCGCATAAACACCTTTTTCATTAAGAAGATATGCCTTTTGCCAGTCATAAATCCTTTTAGCATAACGGAGATAAAAATCGCTCTTCTTCTCTTTTTTAGAAATACGAGTTAGTTTATCTTTCGGATCAATGGAATGCGCAACGATTTGATCTCCTTTCTTTTTATAGATTTCATACAATGCAACAAGCGGACTAATAATCGGTGCATTACTACAGGCATGCTTAGTTACATATCCTGGGCCCCATGGGATTCCACCATGCTCTTTCCCTTTCTCATCCAAAGTACAGTCCCAACCATCAAGAACATAAGCAGTAAGGTATTCAGCTTCTTGCAAATAGCGTTCTTGCCCAGTCAAATGATAAGCTTCCAATAATTCCCGTACTAGCCACATCTGATCATCATAGACATTCAGTACTCCCGTTACATTTGCTTTTCCTTTTTCTCGGACGCGATCGACAGCATACACCGTCCATTCTTTATGTTGTGTAAAAGATGTTAGCGTAAATGTCCCTAAATAATAAGCTGCATTTGCATGAAGCTTAGCCAATAAATCCACATAGCGGGAATAATACTTTCCGTAAAGCTCGGTATTACCTGCCTTTTGTTGCTTTTTCAAGCCGCTCAACACAGCATTTACAGCTTCTATGGAAGCAGAGTACATCCATACACTCGCTTTTTCTTCGGATCGAACCTGCGTAAATGGATTATAAAAACGATGCATTTTGAAATCTTCACCAGAAAAATAGACTTCCATTGACCGATCAATCAATTGGATCGCCCGTAAAAGATTCTGTTGGTTTTTATGTTGATCATGTACTGATCTTTGGCTGTGCAATTCTTGCGCACAAACCTGTTTTACACAGAGCGGTGATACTGACAGAGAAATTAGAGAGAGTGCCCAAAAAGGCCGGATGGAAAAGAATTTGATCATGACGTGGTTTTAAATTGATTAAGTAGTCTTTCATGCGCATTGGTAGAGCGTGATAACCGAGGTTGAAGATAAGCATTTTTCAGACAAAAAAAATCGCATTTTTTGAAATGCGATTAAAAAATATTTGCCCTTTAGCTTAGTTAACCAAGAACTTTCTCGGTCAACTAAGCTGCCACTGGCTGACGATGACGATTCACAAATTGCTTTTTCAATAGATACAATTTGTAATGGTCGTACAAACCAATGATTAAAAGAACAAAACAAACCACGTAAAATGTCTTATTCGATAAATAGGTGAATGAAATACCGCTCACAAGCCCTCCCATGACATAGGCTCCCACGATACTCAGCAGTAAATGGAATTTGTCGACCAATGTCTTATTGCTTCGGTTCGACTCCTTAGTGAACATCGAAATCAATATTGCTAAATCTGTCGTTAGCCCTGTCAAGTGTGTCGTTTTCACAACAGAATTCGATATGCTCGCTGTTAAACCATTTTGCAATCCCATTGCAAACAGCAATGCACCGACAAGTATCTCTGTTTCTTTCAAAGAATCTTCATAAAATACATCAAGATATATCCCGACAAATAATATACTCAGTATTTCCAATGCCAAAGGAATGGAATGTGTCAGATAGGAGCTAAAACGTCCTTTACCATGAATGATGATAAGATTCGAAAGCATACTCCCGACTAGAAAAAGTAAAATCCAAAATAGCACTACTGCACCTTGATACCAATTTCCTTTCGCAATCTCTTGCGCAAAAACCGCATAATAACCTGTTACATTGGATGTAAACGAGAAAAAGACAATGACAGATGCGACATTGACCATTCCCGCAGAGAATGCAGTTATTCCCCCTAATTTGATATTATCTTGAATCGTTCTATGATTGCTATATTTTCTTAGCATATTTTTCCTTTCCTCCTTTTTTCAGCACAATTCGTGCGATTCCTTTCGTCTGCATATCCAAGTTAAGATGCAGTATCAATTGGTTTTTATTCAATTTTTGTATGACAAAGCTCTCTATAAGCTCATCATTTTTCCGAAGCTCAAGGATATGGCCTCGTCCCTTCAAAAACCAATTGTATTGTTTGTCCTCATGATGGGCAATAAAATTTTTGTCACCCATTTTTTCAAAATGCCATAATCCATCCTGCAAGGGTGGAAGGTGAGCGATTGCAGCATCTTTTATTCCCTCATGGATAACCGCCTGTTTTTTGAACGTTGGAGACTTCTCCACTTTCTCAAAGTACCAACCTTGCTCTTCCCACTCTCCTTCTAAAAGCCGCTCGGGGTTTTCATAAAACATAACCATTGAACTAGCTCCTAAAAGCAAAAAAGACAACAAGACGAAGTTGAACCTTGCTAATATTTTTCTCTTAATAGTTAACATCCCATTTCTTGTTAAAAAATAAATCCGCCAAGACATTTCCTCCTGTTCTGTTTGTCCCAGGTCTTGCGACAATCGAGACATTCTTCTGTTTACTTTTACTCAAGTGAAGCAAAGCCTGTCCGACGTCGAAAAAATGCCGTGTTCTTCTTTCAAATTCATAATCTGTGGGAACTTTGACTTCATCAATCCGAGCTCCGCGCAAATAATGTTGTAAATAATTGAGATTGTCAGAGCCGATGATATCTGTATAGATATTTAGCTTACGATTTTCATAACGATGACAGATCATCTGGCAGGCCTTCAAAAAGTCCTCCGATTGAAGATTACTGAGTTGGTCATCCAATGTGATTCCCAATAGTTCGCTGATCGATGTACTGCTCTTATTACCATAGACAAGAATGATATCAAGTTCTTCGGCTTTCGATTGCTCTATACTATGAATCACAAAAAAAAGTGAATCAATCGTAAAATCACTTGGAATCAATACACGCATTGCCTTTGCCATATCCAATTATTTTTATACAAAATTAATAGGTCATCATGGCAACCGAATGAATCTGGAATTAACTTTCTATTAGAATTTTAAGACCGATATTAAAATGAGATTAAAAAAAAGATGCAGATTAAAATGGGATTAAAATTTAGTTCCGGCTTTGTAATATAATTCCGCTAGTGCCTTTCTGTAGTCCGTAACCAGCTTCTCTTGCTTGATCCGCATTTCGATCAGCTTGTTTTCCCTACTATTAACAACAAACAAGGTTGATTCACCCAGTTCAAACTTATTTAATTCCCCCCTAAGAAGCAGTTCCTGATTACTTATATTGATCGATTGAAGTTCAATCTGTTTACTGTAAGCATTTAAATCATTATATTTTTTAACGACTTCATTGTAAATATTTCTCTCGGTCACAGCTTGTTCAAATCGTAGCTGATCTTGCTTAATCCGGACCTCTTTGAGCTTCCCACGTTCGGCGCGAATAAAAAGTGGAAATGCAAATTCAAAACCTACTTTATAATTCTGCCAATTAAAATCATACTGCGGCGGTACAAAGTCATTAAAACCGTGACGGCTAGAAATGAGCGTGCCTGACACATTGAATTTAGGTTTAAGCATTTCTTTTCGATAACGTTCCTCAAATAGAAGTTGTTGATTTTTACTCGCCAACTTTATCATTTCGGGATGAGCAATTTTTGCCGAATCAAGTAGCGCCTCGATCACACTATTATCTGGCAAAATAACAAGATCTTCGAGCTTATGCGGTATGGCATGATCGGGAAGTTCTACTGGAAATTGTTGATCATTCCACAGATGATTGGACAATACAATTTTCGCGTTTTTAAGTTCAACTTCATACTTTGAAAGTTCTATCCGCCGTTCTTTTACAACGACCGAAGCTTCGATGGAATCAATTACAGGTTTATCTCCCAGCGTCGTCTGCTCACTGATTGCTTTAAACCGTTGATCAGCCAATTTTACACCCTCCAATAAAAGCTGATACTGCTGATAGGCAAAATACCAATTCCAATAATCTGAAAGTGCCTGAAACCAAATGGCATTTATTTGTTTTATCTTTTCGCCTTCGAGGTAGCTGATCATAGCCTTTGCCTGCTGCAGCGTATTTCTTCTGCTATCGACGATTAAACCTTGCCCCAATGGAATACTTAAACCGATTGCGGAAAGCCCTGCATTATTTGTTCGGGATTGCGGGTTTGTATAATCACCAACATTTCGATCATAAGCAATTTTCAGATCTGCGCCAGCTAACCAAAGAGGAATTTTTAGCTCACTATTCCACTGATTATAATAATCCGTATTGCCAAAATGCTTATTTTTAAAACTGGAATTTAACGTCGGATCAAACTTCCCTAAAGCCTGTGTTACCTGGGCTTTTGCAGTTTCACTCAGCAGATTCACTTGTTTAACGATTGGATGATTGGCCATTAAAAGCTCTTCCATGTCATCCACGGTAAAAGTATTCCTTGCTCCATACTCCTTTTCCTGAGCCGAAAGATGAGGAGAGAAAAAAAAGCACAACACGATAAAAATAAAATTCAATTTATTCATATAACAATTACTTTTTCTCACTTTCTTTTGGTTCTCTTTCCAAACTCGGCGGAAAGCCATTCAACTGTCGCCATATCTCATACCATAATGGGACTTTATTTAAAATAACCCTTCCATAAGCACCTGAGCCCTGATTTAACTGAACAGGCCAGGGTTCATCTCCTTCCGGAACAGGAACTGTTGCACGTATCAAAATCCTAAATCGGCCATTCGTACTACTCACTTTATCGATGACTGAAACTTTTCCAGCAAAGGTACCGACCGCGACAGACGGCCATCCGGAAAATTGGATCGATGGCCAGCCATCAAATTGTAGCCTTACATCACTTTCCGGCTCAATCAGTGGGACATCCATTGCGTTTACATAAAGTTCTACGGCAAGCTGTGGTTTTTTAGGCTGTAATGTCGCAACGGACTCACCCTCCTTCATATTTTCACCAATTCCTGCCTTAAAGGTTTTTACAATAAAACCATCTTGTGGCGCCCTCACGACATATAACCCACGTCGTACATCAATATTGGATATCTCATTTCTCAGTTTGGCGATATCCCCTTGTACTGAGGCTTTGGAGGAAAAGGCGGAACTTAAATCGGACTGCGCTTTCGCCAATGATTCATTGTACTTTGCACGGATATTGTTTAATTCGATACTGGCATTCGTTAATGATTGTCTTGAATTCGACAACTTGTTATCTGCACTTACAACTTTAGCTCGATCATTTTGCAGATTTAAGCGCCTTGTTTCAATATCTGTTAAGGAAAATAAACCGTCACGATAGCCCTCTTCGTACCGTTTGAGCCGCTTTTCGCTGGTCTCAAAAAAGCTCATGACAGCGACCAATTCTGCGCTATCTATTTTTACCAGATTTTGAGCTTGAATCACCTTATTTTTAGCTGACGCAAGCTGGAAATCAAGCCCATTTTTCAATGCTTCAATCTGTGCTTCAGTGGCTTTCATTTTTTGATTAGCAGCATCTTCTCCGCTTTGTTTGGCATTCAATTGCTCTTCTAATCGCAATGGTAACATGGGATCAAAATAAGATTGAGAAGTCTCCGAAAGCACTAAAATCGTATCACCTTTCTTCACTTCCTGCCCTTCGGTAACGGCCCAATATTCAATGCGGCCACCAATCTGATTTTGGATAGTCTGTGGTCTATCTTGTGGACGTAAAGCAGTAACCGTTCCTACTCCAGGAATTGTCTGCCTCCATGGGAGAAAAAGTGCTAGTACAAAAACAATCCCAGAAAACACAAGAATTCGCCCCAAGACTAGGGATCCCCGCTCTTTCAATAACTTGCCAACTGCATCATCGGAAAGATCTCTCCATGAGAGCGTTTTCTGACTCGAACGATCCTTATTAATCAACATAAACCGCAGCGTCCTCCTCCAACGCAAGATCCGTTACAGCCGCCAATTTGACAACTCCAGTAAGCATATCAAAAATCGTATTCAAATTTGTCATCAGTTTTTCAATGGCATAACCAATTTGAACGATGACAACTTCAGCAGCAACAAATTGACCAAAAGTCATTTGCCGCTCAACAACAAAATAAGATCCAAGCAAGAGCATCGCTCCAAACAACAGGGTGCGAAGTAGGACAGAACCAATAAAAAAGCGCTTTAAAACCTTAAAATGATCGTTCCTCGCCCCTAAATACTTACTGACAATATAATCTGTTGTTTTTGTCACTTCGTTCATTTTCGTCTCATCAGCACGATAATGGTCAATTTGTCCGGCAACAGCTTCCAAATAGGCTACCGTCTCATATTTGTATTCAGACTCTTCAATACTTGTTTTCAACCCTCTTTTATAGTATAAAACAAGTATCGTAATAACAGAAAAAATGACAATAAGGCCAAAGGCCAGAAATGCAGGATGATAAAATGATAATAAGACCACACTAAAGAAAATTGTCACCACTGCAGCGATGATATCGATCAAAAGTTTGATAATTCCCTTTTGGATAATGATAACATCAAAAAATCGGTTGACCAACTCCACAAGATTTTTTCCAAGTAACTCTTTAGGTTTAATTCTCGGCAGGCGATAAGAAAATTCAACCGCCGATTTTAGAAAGATTTTCTGCTCTAAATACTCGACTAAGGTCAATTGTCCGATCAATAATACCCCGCCCACAATCACGCCAAATAACACAAAAGCAATTAAGATATAGGTAGAGCTATACATCGCTCCATTGCTTAAAAAATTAAAGATAGCTGTTATCCCTATTGGAATAGTCAAACTAAAAATACCGATGACGATGGCATAAATAAATATATAATTGATCGTTTTCCGTTCAGTATGTAATAAGCTAGCCAACCGTTGCAAAGGTGATGGTCCGCCTTGTATATGCCCCATAAGAAATAGATAGAAGATAAGTTATAAATGATGAATTTCAGCTAAAAACAATGGTAAAAACTCCGATCGATCATTCAATTAGTCCGATCTCTCTGTTTCTGATACCTGGTTGTTCCTTAAATGAAATTGTAGAAGGAATTTGACTCTCGACTTTACGGAGTGCACTAGCGACATTAAAAAAATTGCGTGTTTTCTTTTTATAGGTATAATCACGTGGTATGATGACCTCATTTACAGACTGTCCTTTGAGGTAATGCTGCAAATAATGACTGTTATCGGTACCCAAAATATCTGCAAAAATACTGAGCTTACGGTTTTTATAGCGCTGATAGATTCCGCTACAGGCTTTTAAAAAAGATTCAGATTGAAGTGTTTCCAATTGATCTTCCAATCCAATTCCGAGTAATTCACTCGCAGAAGTGCTGCTTTTATTGCCATACACAAGGATAATATCGATAGAATCAGCCACTGACTCTTCAATACTTTGACGCACAAAACGGAGTGAGTCAACTGTAAAATCACTAGGTATTAATATACGCGTTGTTTTAGCCATGCTTTTTTTTTAGCAAAGTTAAAACGCACATATGGCAACGGAATGAATCTAAAATTAGCTTTCCATTAGAAAGCGAGCAACAGGATTAAAATGAGATTAGAAATGTAGTTGAAATTAAAACCACATTAAAACCGAAGGTAAGTGGGTAGTTCAATTTCTACCGTAGTGCCTTCACTCACAACAGAATTGACCTTCAATGTGCCACCATGCAACTTAATAATATTTCTGGCCAAAGGAAGTCCAATACCATAACCATCAATGCCGCTCGTGTTGGACGCTCTAAAATAAGGATCGTAGATATGATCCAATTCGCGGGAGGGTATTCCGATACCTTTGTCTTTTATTAAAATAAACACTTTATTGTCCAATGCTCCTAAAGCAATATAAGCGGTTCTATCGGATGAATACTTACAGGCATTACTGATAATATTAGATAGCGCAAGCTGTAACAAAATTGCATTTCCATTCACCTTAAGTCGCATACTATCATCTGGTAAAAGGCTGAAATCTGTGATAATCTTAAATTTATCATTGATGGCCTTTACAGTCAACTCGGCGTCCATCACGATCTGATCAATACGAACGGGGCTAAATGCGGTCGCATTATTCACAAAACCTGTACGCGCCAACAGTAAAAGTGCTTTTGTTTTCTTTTCCAAATGCTCTGCCGACTCAATGATCTTAAATAATGTTCGTTGGTACTCCGCTGTTGTTCGTTCTTTGGATAAAGCAAGATCGGCCTGTCCTATGATGGATGTCAATGGCGTATTTAACTCATGTGATGCATTGCTGATAAAGTTCTTTTGTGTTTCGAAAGAAGTTTCTAAGCGCGTCAACATCCGATTAAATGTGAGTGACAGACCATGAAGCTCACCTTTATATTTATCCTCATCCAATCGCTTATAGAGATTTTCCGAACCAATCTCTTGCACCTCTTTCATCATGGTTAATATTGGCTTTAAGAACGAACGTTTCATAAAAACCGAAACAACGAATATAAAGAGAATCCCCAAAATCAGACTTATAATAAGCAGATTACGAAGGTAGGCCAAATGGTGTGTATAAAAGTAATTTTCAGCGGAAGCGCCTACAATATACTTTCGACCATTTTGCGAAAAATATTTCGTTGAATAGAATTGATTACCCGACTTGAAATTTGAGCTTCCCTTTTTATTGATTTTATCCCATAGTTCTTGATGAAATCCCTGGCTTCTTAAAATAGTACCATTGCTATCAAATTCAACTAAAAATTCATGCTGATTATTGAGATTTTCTATAAAATCAAGGCTCCACTGATCGGCCTGGGAGGCGGATTTACTATTCAGAAATTTTTCCGCAGCAATATTTCGCCGCAGATCCAGCCGTTTATAAAAATCTGTAAAAGCAAAATTCGTAACGGAATAAAAAATAAAGCCAACAAAACAACTCACATAAATGACCAGAATTGCAATGAGATAAATAAGCTTTCGATTATAATTGTGCATTTTTAAATATTCAGTCTTCTATTTTTAGAACATATCCCATACCAATAACCGTATGGATCGCTTTTTTGCTTGTTATTTTTTCAATCTTTTTTCTCAAATAATTCACATAAACATCGACGACATTTGATCCAATATCGAAATTTATCCCCCATATTTTGTCCAAAAGCTCCGTTCTCTCAAATACCTTTTTGGGGCTCTGAATAAACAACAAGAGTAAACGATACTCTGTACTTGTCAGATTGAGTTCCTGCCCCGAACAGTAGGCTATTTTTTTATAATCATCGATACTCAGAAAACCATAACTAAATGTGTCTTTCGAGGGCTGTAACTCACGTTGTGTTGCCTGTACGATAGACTGTTGCCTGCGGATCAATGAACGTATCCGAGCCTTCAATTCAATGAGCTTAAAGGGCTTGGAAAGATAGTCATCGGCACCATTATCGAGTCCGAGCACCACATTTTCTGGAGTACCAAGTGCAGTCAGCATCATAACAGGTAAATCGGTATACCCCCACTGTCTGATCTGCTTACAAATATCCAGGCCATTGGTTCCCGGCAAAAGAATGTCCAATAGCACAAGAGAGACATCTTGCTTCGCCAAAAGCTGTTCCAGACCTTCCGAACGCCCCAGATGAATGACCCTATAGCCATCCTCTCCTAAGCCTTGTACGATCAAATCAGCAACATCCTGTTCATCTTCAACCAAAATAATTTTTTGCTCCTCCATATTCGTCATGATGTGTAGTTCTCTGTAATGAACTACGATCCAAACCATAAAAATAACGTTTTGACTCAAGAGACACAAATCCCATTTTTGCCCGAATCCACACAAAAAGAATCTTGCTCTATTTTGCAAAAGCAAAAGCGCTGTGTTCATCGATCGTGAAACAGCGCTTTCGTCCTAGTATTTAATTGGTTCAGCTATAATTTTACTTTACCCATTAACGGATCCGTCTTACTTGATTTACCAGTCTCTATATGTCCAGCATAACGGAATTTGACCGCATGATCTTCGGAACACGTTATTTCGATATCATACCAACCTTCACTCTTGCTGCAATCGATTTCAACCAAAGCAGGATCATCCTTGCGCATTGCCTTCGCATGGAAAAGATCATAGGAACAGTCTTTAAGAAGTAAATCCCAATTTAGCGACTCTGATTGTACACAAAGAATAGGCTTTCCAGCGACTACTTTCGTATACACATCAATAGCTGGAATATGTGACTTTGCGCCTTCAATCGTACGATAGAAACCATTAGGGCCATGCAATGCAAATGATATGTACTCTCCTACAATTTTATCGAGTTCCCATTCATACGCTAATTGATCTCCTTCCCGTACCGTAAAATTCCAAATTTTACCCGCCGCATGGCCATCATACGCCACATAGGAAATAACATAATAAGGCAGACCCGCTCCCGCTTTAGCTGTATTGAGCCTTCTTTCCAAGGTTGAGCTGATGGAAAGCATCGTTGGTGTATGCTGTACTTTTAGCTGCAATTCATAAGGTAAAGCACAAGCATCCTTCCATCCCTGCTCTTGCATCTGCATAGCTGCATGATACTGACCTGTCGATTTGATTTCCTCCAGTTTTTGGCTGTCGATTTTCACAAAATCTGTTGGGAGCTTTTTATTCCTGGCGGAGAATATACGTTCAACATACCCGTCTCTGTCTACCGGATTAAGCCTTGTTTTGGAAATGTTATCTACAGGACGAAAAGACGTTGTTAAGTCGCCACAAACCATTCTTCGCCATTGACTGATGTTTTCTTCTCGTATCACCTTACCCGTTTTCTTCTCCAAAAAATGTTCTAAAAATTGAAGACAGGAGGTGTGGTCAAAAACTTCGGAATTGACCCAACCACCCTTAGACCAGGGTGAAGCTATCACCATTGGTACTCGATAGCCCAAACCAATAGGACTTTCAAAACTTACATGATTACTATTTCTCCTTTTTCGCTCCTGTTCTAGCGTAACATATTCATTCGAAGTGTCGATTTCTGACACGGCACCCTGATCTTTGTTCGTGCTCAACGGCGGAACAAAAGGAGCGATATGATCAAAATATCCATCATTTTCGTCATAAGTTAAGATGAAAATAGTCTTTTTCCAAACCTCAGGGTCTTTGGTCAATATATCGAGGACTTCGGATACGTACCACGCCCCATACCAAGGTGAGCCCGGATGATCCGAGAAACGACAAGGTGCCACTAACCACGACACTGTAGGTAATTGGCGATCTTCAACATCTTTTCTAAACTGATAAAAAACATCTCCGGCAGGCACCTCAACTTCCTGCCGCTTTCCACCTTCTTTATAACTTAATTTATCAAGTTTGTGAAAGTTGGGATCAGCTAGATTAGTCACAAATGCATTGTGATGGATCTCTTTTTCGAACTGGGATAGCTTTTCAAAATTCTCAGGGGTATAATGAATGACATCTCTTTTCAAATCCTCCAATTCCGCTTTGGCTTTGTGCAGCAATTCTTCTTTTGGATTTGTTTCCAAAAATTTATGCAGCTCTTTTACCCGTTCTTTCATCCACTGATAATGTGCCAAATGATATCTTACACCATACTGTTGGTGAAACTCCAGGTTGTTATCTGTAAAATTGGCCAACCAATCTTCCTCTTCTCCTTTAAAGCCTACTGGTAAACTTAGTTCATTTTGATAAACTTTCCACGAGACCCCTGCTTTTTGCAGTCGTTCAGGATAGGTTTTCCATTTGACATCCTTGTAATTGATCTGACCATTGTCTACATGCGCAACAGATTCGGGGTTACGGGGTTCTTCGCGCACTGTACCAGTCCAAAAATACGATCGATTAGCGCTCGTTCCCGTCAGTGAAGAACAAAAATGCTGGTCACAAACCGTAAATGCATCTGCAAAAGCATAATAAAAAGGAATATCTGCACGGTTATAATAACCCATTGTTAAAGGCATGGCCTTATATTCTGCATTGCCAGAGCTCTTTGCTTCCAACCAATTATCCATTTTCCCGTCATGACGAGCCGCAACCATATCACGCCAGCCATGCGGAAGCGACCCCATCCAAGTCGATTTACTATTGACGATATCTAAATGGAAAGGTGCAAAATATGCACCTTCCTTATTTCCTTGTATCCATACAGGTAGACCATTCGGTAATTTCATCGCACGGGGATCGTTAAAGCCACGTACGCCCTTCAAAGTTCCAAAACAATGGTCAAACGATCTGTTTTCCTGCATCAAAAAGACAACATGTTCGGCATCCAAAAAAGTTGATCCTTTTGGAGCTTCAATCGCCAAGGCTTTTTGTATTGATTCAGGCAGCCAGTTTATAGCGACTGTACTCCCAGCCAGCATGGCTGCTTTTTTTAAAAATACCCTCCTTGAATCCATTATTTTAACCACCAAGTCTGTAAATTAATATTGTCATTTCCGCCAAATTGTGATTTGATCGCATCAGATACATTCGCAGTATTATTATTGTACTCATCTTGAGGATACATCCAGCGATAGGCTGTTTTCACATTCGCAGATTTACGGAAACTCGGATATCCTGTGCGCAAATGATCAAAATAAGCCGAGTATCCCCCCTGGTGAAATGAGCGCAGGTATTTCTGCATCAAGATACGTTCGAGCTTTTGCTCATTGGAACTAGCTCCGTCAAGACTTACCGAATTTTGTTCAAGATATTTGGCCGCTTGTGCTTCATTTGTATAAATTCCTAAATTTTTCGCATACTTTTCATAAAATTTGAACGATGCCTGTACCCCTTTGGTATACGTTGCATTGAGATCGCCCGTTATCCAACCTTTCAAAATGGCTTCAGCCAAAATAAACTGCATCTCCGAACAGCCCAATAAGACCAATGGCTCAGCTGTGGGATCTTGATAAAATCGTTCGTGGACTTTCGATAATTTACCTAATACAGCTTTTGCATTCACCTGCGCATAAGGAACAATCGGATCACCGCCTTCATAAGCCGTAAAGTCATTAATCGCTTTACCCGCTTCTTTACCCAGTCTTGTTTGTGTAGCGACGGCAAATAACCGCGGATCTTTCAGGTCCTGCAATCGTTGGATAAAAGTGGAATCCATATACATTCCCGATCCATAACCACTTGAGTTAAATTCAGGATAGCGATTACCCTCTTGATTCAAAAAGATGAGTTGCCCATCTTCAGCACCACTAACATCAGTGATTCTGGACTCATTGGTAAATATTTTTGAAAATTCTGTTGCTGCACTAAATGGAAGATCAGTCGTTTTCTTCGAGAGTGTCAATAGCACTTTTAGGCGAAATGAATTGACTAACTTGTTCCAATTGCTACTATTTCCACCATAAATAATATCCCCATTTATGGTGTTATTGTTCTTCTTCAGAATAATACTTGCTTCCTCGAGCTCCTTCAATACACCCACCAAAACGTCTTTCTGTGTATCGTATTTCGGCGCAAAAATTGCCGAATTTTCACCCTTTGCTGCTTCTGAATAAGGGACATCACCAAACGTTAAGGTAAGATTATAAAAATAATACGCACGGAAAAATTTTGCTAATGCCAAATAACTTTCAGCGCCAATACGTTCAGCTTCTTCGGTCATCTTGGTAATATTGCGAAGATTACCATATTGCTCAAAGCTTCCTCGTTGCCAATTATAAATTTGATTCGCATTTTCACCATCCGTTTGCACAATCATTTTCAAGGCATATAGTGGTGAGGTACCGTGCCAGGTCCGAAAAGCATCCCATTCTACCTTCGTCAATAAAGCTTGCGGGTGGGTTGTTGTCGCTTCATTTGGATTAACATTTACTTCAGTCAATTTCTGACAAGAAGTCATGATTGAAAGAGAAAATAATCCAAGAAATATATGTTTATTAAATAACTTCATCGTACTACTTTATTAAAACTTAAAATCTAGAGAAAAACCGATATATCGTGTGGAAGGATCTTGTAAGTTTCCATCGTTTCCAACACCAAAATCAGGATCGATATAAGGTACTTTCTTCCACATAGCCAAATTATAGCCAAATAGTGATGCATTTAAGGCCGTAAGCTGTTTTAATTTAAACACCTTATTGACATCATAACCTACCGACAGTCTACGTAGTTTTACAAATGATCGATCAAATACATTGGCAAACAGTTTACTTTCAGACTCTGTAACTCTGGCCTGGTAAGGATAATTTTGGCTCCAAGCCTGCCAATCAACAGCTTTTGTATTACTTGTATACGTTCGGGTATCTGAAGTAATATTACCGTTCACGTCGCGGGTAAGCTCACCTCCTGTTACGATCACCCCATCTGGCACAAAAACTGGTTTTCCAGCATCATATTGTTCCTGACGATATAAGACCGAAGAAGGATGCTTTCCACCCCACCACATTTTTTCTATGGTTGTCGAATTCATCACGCCGCCAATAGATCCGTCGAAATCAAGATTTACCTGAAATCCCTTAAATTTGAACTGGTTTGCAAAACCAAATTGCCAGTCCGGTTGAAAGTAACCTAAATACTGTGGAAATGGATTTTTGGTCGGCATACCCGTATTCGGATTCAAGATAACCTTACCATCAGCCGATTTTTCCCAGACAGTACCATAATAGCTGTCTGCACGATCGCCTTTTTTAAGATTACCGTATTTCGCTTGGTTATTGTAAATTTCTTCCAAACGCTGAATTGCACGAGACCAGTTAACAGTAGACGTCCACGAAAATTGTTCATTTTTAATTATATTCCCTGTCAAAGAAATCTCCAATCCTTTTGTACGGTATTTATTTCCATTTACTTTACGCGAAGTAAAAGCGGATGCTTGGGAAATACTCAAATCGATGATCTGATTTTTATCAACAACATTATAGTACGTTACATCAGCCGAAAGCCTATTTTTAAAGAAAGCCATAGAAGCACCAATTTCTAAGGAAATGGACTGCTGCGGAAGGATATCAGGATTAATAATACCTACAGGATAGGTTACTGATGGCGTCGAACCATAGGTAACATCTTTTTTATAAGTCGCAGCAATGCTATAAGGATCCAGATCAGAAGATACTGATGCCCAGGAACTGTACAATTTAACAAAGTCAATTTGCGCTGGCAGTTTAAAATAATCGGAGATAACACTACTTAGTGAAACCGATGGATAAAAGAATGACTGATTTGCCTTTGATAATGTGGATGACCAGTCATTTCTTCCTGAAAAATTCAGATAGGTCGACTTAAACACATTTAAGTTTACCGACGCATAAGCACTTCGGATTATTTTCTCAGTTGTTGTATTTGTTGCCTTAACTGGACCTTGGGTATTGCCTAAGTTGTAGACAAATGGTACAACTAAACCATCAGTAGTTTGATAAAGCTCACGATAATCTCTTTTGAAAGTGGAAGATCCCGCATTAACGGTTACACCGAAATTATCAGACAACTGCTTAATATAGGTTGCTAAGACGTCCGCATCAAAATTGAGCTGCTTGCTATCCCAGTTTTTATAATCCCCATTCCGTGAATCGCCATAATTCATATAAGACTTAGGACTCTGCATGTCCTGGAATAGATTTTTTTGTCTTGCTGCAGCACGACCTTTGATGGTAAATTCAGGTGAAATACGCCAAGTTAAAGCAGTCTGCCCGGCCAAAATATCCTGATCGTATACTTGGTTCAACTCATTAGCTGCAAAATAAGGGTTGTTGTACCAAGCATAGTTATAGTTTGCTTGACGATAGCCTTCCTGTCCCGGAATATAGAGGTGATCCTTTAATTCCTGTCCATTTACATCATTTCCCATCCACAACAAAATCGTATACATATGATTTTTAGGTCCATATCCATACCTTGGATAATTTGGAGATTTCACTTTGTTATAGGATAAGTTAAGATCTAATTGTACCTCAGGAGTAAAACGGTAAGAGGTATTCAAATTTAATCCACCTGTAGAAAGCTTTGTATTGGGCACCTGACCTTTTTGATAGGCATATTTTCCTGTTCCAAATATGCTTACCTTTTCCGAACGATACGATAATGTCGCATTATTCTCGGTAATCAGTCCAGTTCCAAGGAAATCCTCTAAATTGTTATGTGCGCCCCAATCAATCGGCACTCTTTCATAACGTGACTTATCATTATACTTGGTTCCACTCACATCACCCCACCAAGGAATCACTTCACCAGTTTGCTTATCACGAATCGGACTGTTCCATTGTGCCACCTTTATTCCGGAGTTCAATTTGGGTCCCCATGTCATATCTCCATCTGAAATCCCCCCATCAGCACCATCCCAAAACTCATATTTACCGTTGGATCCACTTCCGAACTCCTTCTGCGATTCAGGAAAAACTGTAAATCCAGCAGAAAACATATTACTGGATCCAACCGAAAACTCCAGCCTATCGCTTTTTGCACTTTTGGTTGTAATTAAGATCGCGCCATTTTTACCGCGTGATCCATATAAAGATGAAGCGGCTGTTCCTTTCAGTACATTGATATTCTCTATGTTTTGACTGGACATGTCGTAAAAATCAGATTCTACAGGAATACCATCTACGACAATAAGTGGGCTCTTACCACGCAATTGAAAAGATGGTGCCTGAAAAATCCCCGTTGGATTATTAACGATAAGACCAGATACTTGTCCCGTTAGCGCTGTACCAATATTCATTGTTTTAGACTCTTTAAGTACGTCTAATTTAACTTCTTGAGTAGCGTAACCAATTTGCTTCTTTTGTTGCTTGATACCAATTGCCGTGACAACAACCTCATCCAACTTTGAATCATCCTTTTCCAAAACCACCACAAGATCCCCATCTGTAGCAGTTATTGTAGCTGTTTTATATCCTAAAGAAGAAACACGGATTTGGTCGCCAACCTGACCTTTCAGATTGAATTTACCATTAAACTCTGTACGCGTACTCTGTTTGCTGGTTTCATTGATGATCGTGCCGCCGTCAATAGGTTTGCCGTCCTGATCCTTAACAATCCCTTTAATAATAGCTTGATCGGCAATTTCGAGCTTGGTAGTTTCATTCGCAAAGTTTGCCCATACGCTATCGACATGTGCCGCATTCAGCAATGCAATAGCTAAGGTCACCTGAGCTGTTTTCCTAAATTGAGGTAGTTTAATAGGTTTCATTATTTTGAATTTTGCCCAAAAAAATGAAACCTATATTACTAGAAGATGAGTAGTATATTAACAATGCAATCTTAAAGATTGCTTAACTTAACATTAACATCGTTCGCGCTGCAATGTCTTATACATCAACTTGCATATTGAGCTTCCGCGTGCTTCGTCGAACCGCATAGATGACTATAATGAAAATAATCCAATCTATCGCCGCGCTCGCTAAGTAAATGCTGTGTACACCAAAATATTTTGGCGCAATAATTAAGATAGGAATATAAAATACAACCTGCCGCAATACACTGATAAAAGTCGCAGGCTTGGCATGATCAATGGAAGGAAACCACACCATCGCCATAAAAATAAATGGAAGAACCAATAAAACACTCATGTAAATTCTGAAATCCATTAGCTGCTGTATCGAAAAAATCGTTCTTGGTATCATGATAGATATCACAGCAACGGGATGCAGCATCACCAGCAACCAGAACGGAAGCAGAATCAGCAGTCCAGTAATGGCAAATAAACGGTACGAATTGATACTTCTCGTATACTGCCCAGCACCATAGTTCATCCCCGTTACAGGCTGCAAAGCCCGCATAAGCCCCCATAGTGGGGTATTTAATAAAATATAAAGCCGATTGACCGCCGTAAAAAACGTAATATCCATATCATTTCCGTAATTGGCCAATGCGTTGAAGACAACAATATTCTGGATTACAATCATGACCATCATAATAAACCCGGGCATTCCTAATGAAAGCGTTTCTTTTAAAATCGATAAATCCCAAGATAAAGACCAAAACTTTGTTTTGAACGAAGCCTTTCCCCCGGCGTAATACCATACACCTAAAAATGTGTAGATGATCATCGATATATTGGTTGCCCAAGCTGCCCCTGATACACCCCAACCAAAGTGTTCTATAAAAACCGGTTTAAGTAAGACATCAACAAGCAATCCAATTGCAATCATCCAGGCCGCAGTTTTCATAAGACCCTCTGCACGAATAATCATGTTGAGGGCCAAACCATAAATCCAGAAAAAACTACCCAATATGGTTGTTCGAAAGTAATCCACCCCAAGAGCCAATATATCACCTCTACCACCCATCATGTAGACCAATTTGTCGGCAAATGCATAGCAAGGGAGCGTAATTATAAGAGAGAAAATAATAGTCAAAAAATGCACCGTACCAAATGACCTATGTAATTTCTCCTGTTGATCCCCACCTATCCAAATACTAATTGCCGCCCCCATACCTGTTCCGATCAGAGTACCAAAACCTTGTGCAAATTGGGCTAAAGGATAGGTTACACCGACAGCTGCCAACGCTGTATTGTTAATCAGATGACCAACAAAAATACCATCCAGAAAATTGTTCAGACCATACAGGACCATTGCAATCACGGCAGGCCACGACATCTGCCACATCACTCTACTTAACTTACCGTTTAAGATCAGTTGTTTCTGTTTCTCCATAACCTATCGTAAACGTTAGGCCTGGATTTCTTCACTCTCACTACGGCGATCTGTAGCAGATTTATCTTCAGCAACTCCGGCTTTCCAATACGAATAAGCATAAAGCTCCTCTCTTCCCCAACCGAGATCCTTACGCAAATAATTGCGAATCTCCTTAACTGTCGAAAATTCAGCAGCTACATAAGCAAATTTATCCGCTACAGGCAAGGATCTGATCTTCACCAAATCCGCCAAAAGGCTACCTTCCTGTGGCGTATCATTATGTAACCAAATAAAATCAATAGCAGCCTTAGTCTTCAATTGCTGTATATCTTCGCTACCATGTACTTCAATCATACAGATTCCCTTTGCCAAAGGTGGCAAATCTTCTAAGATTGCCCCCAGAACAGGAATTGCAGTTGCATCCCCAACAAGGAGATAGTTAGCTGCAACTTCATATAGAGAGGTCTTACCTGCTTTCATTAGAATCCCAAGCACATCGCCAGGTTTTGCAGCCATAGCCCAAGCTGAAGCTGGCCCCTCATCACCATGGGCAACAAAATCAATCCATACCTCATTTCTATCAAGGTTGATACCGCGATGTGTATAAGTTCGAACTGTTGGCCTAATCGCCTCATCCATCGGCTTCCACTGCCCTCGTTCATAATCAAATTCTGGAAAATAAATGCGATCTACATGCTTTGGCGGAATCAAGATCTTGTTATTGACTCCGACGGTCGTATTAGCGATTTGATCTACACCATCACCAGTCAAATAAACACGAATATAATGTGGCGTCAGGTATTCTTTTCTACTTACAGTCAGGGCGAGCTGTATTACTTTCATTTCAGTTTTTCCCATGATTTTCTAATTACGTACATATTTGATCAAAAGACCATTATTAAGAATCTTTCTAAACAAAGGTAGTTATTCGACTTTTATCAAACCCGATTCATGCGCTATTAAAACTTCCGTAAGAAGGAATAAAAGGTCCGTAAAGTGTAAAAAAAACTATTCCACATTACAAGGTATTTTTTAGCTTACTCGGTGGGATTCCAAATTTACGTTTAAAGGCGTCCGAAAAATGGCGTTGATTTTTGTAACCAACCAAATCAGAAACTTCACCGATTGTTCGATCTTCATCTAAAATCAGTTTCTTGGCATGTTCCATTTTTGCGTCATGCCAAAAACCAAAAACAGTCGTACCAAATAGCTCCTTAAAACCTTTTTTCAATGTGAATTCATTGGTACCCACCAGATGCGCGAGATTGACTAGTGTACTATTGGTATCCATATTTTTTAGTAGAAACTCACGAACGGCATATATCTTATCGATATCGGCTTTTTTTAACGAAACTGCTACAAAATCCTCTTCCTGAAACTGTTCCAATTGAAGAAGCAAGAGCTCCATAATCTTTGCTTCCAGGAAAATTTTCTTAAAAATTCCCTTTCGTTGACAATTGATTATATCGTCGATAATTTCATACATATCGTGGGTAATCCGTCTATGCATATTGGTCAGCAATCCCGATTTACCACGGTCAATAGCATTCCGAAAATCTGCAAAGAATTTATAATCTTCGGGCAGGAATCTTTTAAAAAATTCGGGCGATAAGTTTATTTCACATAACTGAAACTCCTGATTCCCCCACTCCATTTGACCACACATTGAATTTCCGTAAATAATATTATGCTGGTATGTCTCAAAATTTACACCTAAGGGCATCATTTCGCCACTCGCCTGACTATTGCCTTTTAAGGCAAAGTGCATTTCAACTGTTTCAAAATCACTTTCAAAACGAAACCGCATCCGTTTAAATAACTGTGCATGACCGTAACCAATATGAATACCATCGAAGAAAACCTCCTTATAAAAACCTTTTCCAAATGTAGTATCTAAATGTGTTACAGACTCATAAATTCCAGTGTCGACAGAAAAGTAGGTACTTGGGTAAGTCCGCTCCAATAATAAATTGGGTGAATCAATATCATATAATCTTAGTGCCATTTTTAATTCCTTTTAGGATTCAAATAGTCTTACGCACATTAGGCAATATACCTTAACAGAAATATTCCCTTCGACGGACATTTTACTCCTTTATGCAGACCCCATAACAATAGAATGCCTGCTATCTTTGACTAAAGTATAAAATTATTTAGAATCATTCTTAATTATTTGAAAAATAATTCACTATGGATACAAATAGAAATCAGGATATGGCAGACAACTTTCCACTCATCCAGGATAGCATTTATAATAACATCAAGATTGCCAATCCAAATGCAACGAAACATGACATTATTTTAGCCGCAGAAAAAGCGAAAGTCTTAGATTTCGCCTGGGAATTTCCAAAGGGGCTCGACACATGGATTGATGATAGCAGATATCCTTTATCCAGCATACAACAACAACAAATTCAACTGGCCCGTAAATTTTTAAGGGCATTGTCGTAATGACAATGCCCTCCTTATGCTATGCCGGGTAGCGTACTGGGGGAGCATAACTATTTAATCACCTCAGTTTACAATAACCAGCCCTTTACGAGATCGTTATGTTTCTTGACCCATTCTTTTGCCGTAAATGCTTTGTCCTGGCTTCCCTGCATTTTTGACAACAAATCAGCCATTGTTGATTCATCGAAGTAGACTTTGGAGAAAAATCGGGCTAGCTCAGGCTGCTCAATGTTAAAGTTTCCCCGTGCAAAAATTTTAATTTGCTCGGCATCACCCAATGTCTTTTTGGGGTCATCCAAAAACTTCAATTTCATTTTAGCAAACATCCAATGCGGCTGCCAGCCAGCTACCACAATCCAACGTTTTGCTTTGATTGCATTTTGCAATTCCGTGATCATAGCTACGGTAGATGAGTTCACATGCTTATAATCGAGGCTATAATCTTTGATCACCTGATCCACGGCACGTGTTATTCCAGCCCCTTTTTCTATTCCAATGATCCGTTTATCAAACTCTTTTTCATGTTTTTTCAACTCTTCAATTCCATCAATTGTTACGTAATCCGGTACAACAAGTCCATTTCGCGCATGGTTATAACTCGTTCCAAGCTCTTCAATATTGGGGAATTTAGCCACTTTACTTCCATGGGTCAATGGCAGCCAGACATCCATATATAGATCTGTATCGCCATTGTTCATGGAGGCTAAGATCATATCTGGCGTAGCCCGCTGGACAACAACATGATATCCCTTTTCTTCCAGAATAACTTTTGCGACCTCTGTCATTGCGACCCCTTCGGCCCAGCCATCGACCATACCGATATGAATAATATTTTTATTCCGACCTGTGCTGCATGACGCAAGCAACAACACCATCAGACACAATACCATACTTTTTATTTTCCTCATACTATGCTTTCTTTTTTACAAAACCCTGCGTGATTCGATCCAAAATAATAGCGAGAATCACAACGGACAAACCACTTTCAAAACCAAGACCAATATCCAAGTTATTAATACCCTCAAGCACTTTTTCTCCCAAGCCACCAGCAGCAATCATTCCGGCAATAACAACCATAGATAAAGACAGTAATATGGTCTGATTGATCCCTGCTAAGATTGTTTTTGTGGCCAAGGGCAGCTCTACTTTAAATAAGATCTGACTATTGGTTGCTCCAAATGAACGTGCAGCTTCCACGATATCTTTTGGAACCGCATCAATCCCTAAAGTCGTCAAACGGACGGCAGGTGGCATAGCGAAAATAATGGTAGCAAAAGCTCCCGGGACTTTACCGATACTAAAAAATAACACCGCTGGAATCAAGTAAACAAAGGCAGGCATCGTCTGCATTAAATCAAGTAAGGGCCGAATGATTTTCGCTGCTAGTTTATTCTTCGCGGCCCACACGCCCAAAGGAACTGATATAACCAATGCTGTCAGTGTAGCTACCAACACTAGGGCCAAAGTCTCCATCGTTGCAATCCAAAATCCCATCAGATAGATCAATGTTAATCCCACCAATGTTGTCAATGCAACCCCTTTTCCAGATTTCCACCAGGCTAAACCTGTAAATAATGCGATTATAATAAAAAAAGGTATTGTTGTTAGCACCCATTCCAGTCCAATAATGGATGCATTCCCCGTATTTTTTATCAAGTTAAAAAATGGTTCTAAATGATCTGTCAGCCAATTGACGGCTACAGCAATGTATTGTCCTATATCGATTACTTTATTCATTTCTACTGATTATTTGCTTTCTCTTTTAATTCAATAATTTCTTCTTCATTATACTTTGTCGCTTCGATAATCAATGATGTCTGTGTTACGATCCCCAACAAACGATTATGTTCATTCACCACAGCAATTGGCGACCGGATCTCCGATATCAAGGGCAACATTTCTTCAACGGTCACCTCTTTTGATACTGTTGGAACGGTAGTATGTATAATGGATTCTACGGTAGGTTCCCTACGCTTTGCAGATTGAATGACTTCATTCATGTGAACAAAACCAAGAAAAGTCTCATGAGCATCAACTACAGGGAGAATTTCAATTCCTGTCGACCGCATTTTCCGTAGAGCCCCCTCAGGGCCATCTTTTTTGAAACGTACAACAGTAGGTTTCTCAAACATCAGTGAACCTGCCGAAATGATAGACTTGCGATCCACTTTTTCAACAAAGGCTTTAACATAGTCACTTGCTGGATTTGTCAAGATATCTTCCGCAGTACCGATCTGTTCGATGACACCATCCTTCATAATAGCAATACGATCGCCCAATTTGATTGCTTCATCGAGATCATGGGTAATAAAAACGATCGTCTTTTGTAAATTATCCTGCAACTCCAATAGCTGATCTTGCATTTCGGTTTTAATCAGGGGATCTAGTGCTGAAAATGCCTCATCCATCAGCAATACTTCGGGATCATTGGCAAGTGCCCGAGCCAGTCCAACCCGCTGTTGCATACCACCAGATAACTGAGACGGTAACTGTTGCTCAAATCCACTCAGTCCTACTACATCCAGCGCTTTCTGAGCTTTAGATTCCCGTTTTTCCCGTTCTTCCCCTCTTAGTTCTAAACCAAAAGCGGCATTGCTTAATACGGTATGATGTGGCAACAGACCAAACTTTTGAAAGACCATACTCATTTCTGTCCTACGGACTTCAAGAAGATCTTTATTATTTTTCCCTGTAATATCCTCTCCATTGACAAATACCTTTCCCGATGTAGGTTCGTTCAATCGATTAAGACAACGGAGCAGCGTAGATTTCCCACTCCCTGATAGTCCCATTATAACAAAGAATTCACCCTCGAAGATTTCAAAATTAGCTTTGTTGATTCCGATCGTGCAATCTGTCTTTGCCAAGATTTCTTTTTTGGAGAAACCCTCATTTAGTAATTTCAAAGCTTGCTTCTTCTGTTTTCCGAAAACAAGTACCAAGTCTTCAACTTTTACTTTTACCTTGCTAGTTTTATCCATTCTTTAATTTTTTTAAACATAAATAAACCATAAGGGCATGAGTAATCCACTAAGGCCATACGCCTACGCTATTTTCTTACAAATAAAAATATCCCTACAGTTGAGTTCGTTTGATCGAAATCTTACTCGTACAGTTCAATCAACTTATTAACTAACATACTTTACTCTCGGTTCGGTAAGAGCAATGATGAAAAAGAAACTAATCTTTTAAAGACGAAATGCTCCATTCAAAAAGCATCTCCAAAATATACTTCAACAAGTATAACGAACAACCTAGGCTGTGCCAGAGGCACAAAGCCATAGCGGAATAAACTCACGCCATTCTGTCTTTTGACAGTACAAAGGTACGAAAAATAAATTTAACGTCTTTTTCGGACCATATAAACCTATTTTACAACAACTTATAAAAACAAAAATGAGATCTGATTTTTTGAAGATAAAATCAGTAAACTTAGTAGCTAAAACAGCCTGTCTCGCAGCCCATATTGTACACATAATCCCTTTACCTTTTCCGCAAATGCCTGTCGATAATAGCTCGAAAGTTTACCGTCCGGACCAAACAATCGTTGGTATTTTTCCACGAGCTGTGGATAGTGTTTTTCAACCGCACGCATAACCAAAGTCCGATTATCAGCAGGGTCAGAACCATTAATGCCAAGGTATCTCTCCGTTTTGTTCAAAGCGAAGACAAATATGTCGCCTTTGGCCTTCCGAAAATCTTTTCCCCAACCAAATAAGTAGGTAAATACGAGAAAAATCAGTGATATAGCACAAATAATTGCAAATATTTCATTTTCAATACCTAATAAAGGCATTTATTCATTACCTTTATACTATTGAAACAAAACTCAACCCCAGCCATGTTTATCGGCGCAGTCAAATGGTTCGACAATAACAAAGGATTTGGTACTCTTGCGCTACCTTCTGGAGAAGAACTCTTTGTGCATATACGCAGGTTTAAAGTTCCTCCAGAACATATTATTCAACCTGGAGAAGTTATTGTTGGCGATAAGAAACCCGACCCTAAAAGGAGCGGTTATCTCGCCCAGAACTGCAGGATTCTCAAAAGGCCCGAAGATTGGAAATTCGTCATCTCGCTCCTCGACAAAGAACACACCGTACTCCTCCC
This sequence comes from Sphingobacterium sp. UBA7038, assembly GCF_002494055.1. Taxonomy (NCBI): domain Bacteria; kingdom Pseudomonadati; phylum Bacteroidota; class Sphingobacteriia; order Sphingobacteriales; family Sphingobacteriaceae; genus Sphingobacterium; species Sphingobacterium sp. UBA7038. The sequence continues at coordinate 156,792 of NZ_DLAV01000015.1, read as the reverse complement.
CGACAGCCACGGTCGAGAACAAAAGCATAACTTAACCTCATTAACAGCAAGACAACTTTTAAGAACTCAACCCAGAGAACATATTGTGGCCATGCTGACCGCTAATTTTGATGTTCATTTTGATAGCTCAATTTTTATTTCCTATGCCGAATTGATCGACAAAAGCATTACTGGTGTTTTTGAGAAAGAAACCGCTTACGATATACTTTCCAAAGTGTTCGAATACTTTGGGAAACATGTCTCGCATCAAATCCTATTTCGCGTGTGGAAAGAAAGCATGTTTAGGTACATCGGCTATCCAGCGGAAGGCGACTACGAAATTCCTGAGCTTGTATTTAATCTGAATGCCACCGAAATCAATTGTGAGGATCTGGCGAGAATAAACACTTACAGCTTTGGCAAATCTTTTTGCACTGATTTTGTAAATGCTTTATTTGAAGACATAGAAACAATGGACAAAAAGGATATTGAACCATTGTTACCTTATATTGAGTTTTTGGAGAATGAGGATTCTATTGAAAAAATACAGACGCTGCTGCAAGAATAGCTGAAACTATTTAATACTGTAAAATTAGCATGCAATCCGCCCCAATATAAATAAGCGAGATCAGGCAAAGAATCTGAACTATTGATTATCCTTCGTATGATAATAATTGAATATCTACGAAGGATAAGTTCTTCACCTAAAGTCCTCTTAGTGCGCTATGCAGGTGGTTAAGAATGATTGATACCCATTCCACCGTCTAAAACAAAATCAGCACCAGTAATGTAAGATGCATGATCACCACTCAGATAAACAACCATTTTAGCGACGTCTTCGGCTGTACCTATCTTTTTGAGTGGAGATTCAGTAGCCAACTTATTCCAAATATTTTCGACAGTCTGCTGGTCATAATTCTTGTTAAGCACATCTGTCCTAGTCGAACCCGGACTCACCGTGTTTACACGAATTTTACGGTTTGCAAGCTCCATTGCCGCTGTTTTGGCGAAGGAATTAACGGCCGCTTTACTCGCTTGATAAATCGAACTCGCTGGCATATTTAAGGTCGCTACATTAGAAGAAAGAATAACGACAGACGCACCATCGCGAAGTAATGGGATAAATCTGCTCAATGTAAAATATGAGCCTTTTAAATTGATATCCATTACTGCATCAAAATTTGCTTCTGATGCTTCATCAATAAAACCTCCTTCACCTGTAATACCGGCGTTTATAAATAGAACATCAATATATCCAAACCGATCTTTTATTTCCTGAGCAAGTTTTTCAATATCTTGCAGTATAGCCTGATCCGCCACGTAGGCTGTTGCTCCTATCCGCTCAGCAGCTTGATCAATAGCTTGCTTTCTTCTTCCTGTAATAATAACTTGTGCTCCATTTTCACTAAACTCCTTTGCTGTTGCGAAACCAATTCCACTATTCCCTCCTGTAACTAAGACGACTTTGTTTTCTAAATTTTCCATTGTTCTTTTTTTTTGACAAATATATCAGGTATTTGATATACATTTGATACCAGTATAATAGAGTATACCAAAATTACCATGGAAAGAAATCAAGTAGAAGAACTAAGAGCATTACAAGACACCCTGTATTTTATAGGCGGAAAATGGCGTATTCCTATTATCAATTCACTATGCAACGGTAATAAACGGTTTCGAGAAATTGAACGAAGTATCCCTGGTATCACGACACGTATGCTGTCCAAAGAATTGAAAGATATGGAACTCAACAAGCTTGTTAACAGAAAAGTCTATCCGGACAGCCCTGTGCTGATTGAATACCTACCGACTGCCTATTGCCGGACATTTGGTAATATCATCCAAGAAATGATTAACTGGGGCCGAGAGCACAGAAAGGTGATTATTGAAGAATCTGTAGAATAGACTTTTGAGCTCTATTCTACAGATTTAAATCGAAGTGCAGTAAGACTGAGTTTATCAGCATCCCCCTCCACTAAAGAAACAGTAATTTTGTAGCGCCCCGGAGCCTTAAATTTCATCCATCCCCAAGGGTACCAATTATACACAGAAGAGGCCGCTTGCTGATTCTGCACGATCTCCCCATCCGAGTTTTCGATCTTCCACACCATTCTCCCCTGCCCCGCATAATTTAGATCAATTTGATAATAGCCTGGCTTAATAATGTCTATAGCATACGTTAATTTACTTTCATCAGTCCACTGCCCTACTTGAACCACATGCTTCCATTCACCGAATTTTTCCATCCAGGATTTTCCAGTTTTATTACATCCTTCAACTTCAGCAAAATCAACAGGCACAATTGTCTCCATGGCCGGATCAACTCCAAACATTTTATCAATAACGGGCATTTCCCGCATAACTACCTCAATGACAGAAACCAATGAATCGGGAGCTACACCTGGCGTATTGATTTTTAGCCATTTTCCATCGAACGTGTAATTCAAGGACTTTTTGCCGTTGGAAGTTAAAAGGTTAATCGACTTTATCCCTTTTGTTAGGCCCGGAACAAATAACTTTCCATTGGCCGGCCAATGATAGACCAACAATGAAATTTTACCTCCCTGTACAGTAGCATCTCCCCAGGGTAAGGCATGCCCCCAAGGTGACGCCTGTGCGCCATAAACGGTCTCTGGATATTTTCGGATCCAGGCACCCGCACCGCGCAAAGCTAAGCTCGCTGGCTCTGGAATAGTCCCGTCGGGTTTAGGTCCAACATTTAACATATAGGTCCCACCTCGACCAATAGTCGACAATGTACGTGACAAGATCTCACGAGCACTCTTCCAATTATTGTCGTACCAAGCATAACCCCAAGAATCGTTAGTTACATCTACTGCTTCCCAAAGACCCGGAACATTCTGCCGCGGTACTTCCATATCTCCTAAAGTAGAATAATCCCCGAGCCCATGCCCAACTCGCCCCGACACAAATGCTCCGGGTTGATTTTTATGAACCAATTCGACAAGTTTTTGTGCGTATTTCTTATCCATCCCACCTGGAGTATCGAACCAGACCAATTCTATCGGTCCATACTCAGTTGTAATCTGATTCACCTCAGGATAACATTTTTCCCAAAAATAATCATCAAATGTTTTCGGTTGACCAGCTGCATTCACCTTAGGCCCTCCATTTCCGCCAGGATAAGTCCAATCCTGATTTTGCGAATAATAGAAGCCAAAACCGATCCCACCTTCCTTACATGCTTTTGCGAGCTCAATCATTGGATCGCGCTTAAAGTCAGTCGCCTCAACAATATTAAAAGAATTCACCTTAGAATGAAACATTGAAAATCCATCATGATGTTTACTTGTAATCACGATGTAACGCATTCCCGCATCTTTTGCAAGCCGCACAATAGCTTTAGCATCAAAATGATCTGGACGGAAAGAACCCGCAGCAGCCATATAGTCCGCAACAGGTATATTGGCCATGCTCTTGTTCATGAGCCACTCCCCTATGCCATAAAACGTTTTTCCCTTCCAGGTATTTGCCAGCTGCGAATAGATTCCCCAATGGATAAACATCGCATATTTGCCTTCACGAAACAGTTTCCCTCTATTTTGGGCGATCGGTTTATTTCCCCCTTCACCATTCCACATGTGTTCCATCTGTTGCGCTGAAACCTGGTTCACAACCAACCCCGCCAGTGCTAGACAAAACAATATCTTTTTAATACCTATTTTTAACATCTTAGACTTTGGGCAGGTTATAACCATTATGATAAACTTTCGCCAGATACTGGTCTGCATCCTTATCATTGAAACTGCGCTTTTGTTTGTCCCAAAACAATTTCTTTTTGGCCCGATAAGCAATATTTCCCATTTGTGAGAATATCGCGATATGTGCGCCGGCTTCTATCGGAGCATGTAAACCCTCCACGGATTTCTTTCTAACTGCTTCAACAAAATTAACCATATGCTTGTCCAACCCATTATCTTGTGAACGTTGAAAAGAGACAGCATCCATTCGCCCTTTCTCCGGGATAACCTCCCAACCCTCACGATTGACCACCAAAGTACCATTATTGCCAATGAAAGCAACTCCGTGAGTCTTTTGGTAGGGCCCCAAATCTATACCTGTTGCCTGCTCCCATTGAACATTAAATCCATCAAACTCGTATACCGTTGTTAAACTATCTGGTGTTTCAGCGGCATCGTCAGGATAAGCAAATTTACCTCCAGCAGCCATAACCGAAACAGGATCTGATACTTTCATTCCAATTAGCGCATAATCCAACATATGTACCCCCCAATCGGTCATCAAGCCACCCGCATAATCCCAATACCATCTAAAATTGAAGTGAAAACGATTGGGATTAAATGCACGTTTTGGTGCTGGCCCCAACCATTTATCATAATGTACTCCCGCAGGAACAGGAGCGTCTGCCTGAACCGGGATACTCTTCATCCAACCTTGGTAAGCCCAAGCCTTAACAAGACGTATTTTCCCCAATTTTCCGCTATGAACAAAATCCATCGCATCTCTGAAATGTTGTTGGCTTCGTTGCCACTGCCCAACCTGTACAACGCGCTTATGCTTTTTAGCAGCTGCAACCATAATTTCACATTCCCGAATGGAGTTTCCAATCGGTTTTTTGACATACACATCTTTTCCGGCCGCAACAGCATCAACCATTTGCATACAATGCCAATGATCGGGGGTAGCGACAATAACAACATCAACGTCATTTGCTTTTAGGAGGTCTTTATAATCGATGTAAGTCTTCACATTGATATTGCGTTTCTTTAATTCCTCAGCTCGATTTCCCAAAACATTTTCATCGACATCACATAATGCCGTACACTGCACTCCTGGTACTTTCAAGATGGCGTTCAGATTGGACCAACCCATTCCGTTTGTACCGATCAGCCCTACACGAACCGTATCAGCTTGAAAACCGAATACTTTCGTCTGTGCAAAAAGCGCCGATGCAGCCAATAGACTCGTATTTCGTATAAATTCTTTTCTCTTCATTCTTTAGTTTGGTTTATATTGATATTGTGTATTCATTACTAGGAAGACGATTATCTTGGGATCCCCCCTAGTGAGATTACTAATATAACATTTAGTCTTTAGGATGAAGAATATTAATCCAAACAAAATGGCTGAAATAAAGGACTTTGAATACCGTAGATAATTTCTATATTTGTTAAAAACAAGCATAAAACCATGGGCCGAAGAACTTGTCTTTCTCCTCCAGCAAAATAATATAGCGCAATGTCAAACGAATAATGGCTTCCTTTAGGAGCAAATTCGGATGATATAAGGATTAACTATTTATTTAGCTTTTAAATTTCCCTTTATGGGAAAGACATTTCTCTTATGAAAAAATCATATTTAGTACTTCATACCGCAGTACTGCTCGCAGGCTTCACCGGTGTTTTCGGCAAGCTCATTACGCTCAATCAAATACCACTCGTCTGGTTTCGGGTCTTACTTTCAACAATCATCTTATTCCTCGTTCTCAAATTATTCAAAATTGAGCGTTTAAAATCCACTAAAGATGCGTTTAAAATTGCGAAAGTCGGCGTACTAATCACTATCCACTGGATATTTTTTTATGGTAGCATCAAGTTTTCCAACATTTCCATTGGCGTTGTTTGCTATTGTCTGACCAGTTTCTTTACCGCTGTATTAGAGCCAATCATCAACAAGAAAAGATTTAGCGCAGCGCAGCTCATGTTAAGTATGCTGACATTGATCGGAATCAGTTTAATCTTTCATTTTGATAGCTCTTATCAACTTGGGATTATTTTGGGTGTAATTTCAACTATTTTTGCGGCTCTATATACCATTTACAACGAGCGATTAGTCAAACAATATGATAGTAAATTGCTCAATTTTTATCAGATGCTCAGTGGCACCATTGTATTGGGATTTGGGCTGCCCATTTTCTATTATCTATTTCCTACCGAACGTTTTATACCGAGCTTTTCTGATGGGGTCTATTTAATCTTGCTGGCTTTATTTTGTACAGTTGGCCTTTATGTTCTTTTTGCTGAATCACTCAAGAAGTTATCTGCATTTACGGTCAATTTGAGTTTCAATCTCGAGCCCATCTATTCAATTATCATTGCTTTTTTATTCTTCAACGAAGGCAAACAAGTCAATGCTTCCTTCTATGTTGGACTCGCTCTTGTACTCGTTTCTGTTCTTCTCCAAACGATGCGCTCTATCAGAAAAAAAGCTTAATAGTTCCTTATTCCATAGGCAAACATCGTATTGATTGCCTATGGAACCTCTATTTTAACATGAAGAAAAAAATTAATTTTCATCACATTTCTTAGACAGATGGTGTCTTTGTCAGACTCGCAATATGTTGTCCGGCTTTCATGCCGGAGAAAATACATCCTCCCAAAAACGTGCCTTCCAGTGCCCGATAGCCGTGCATCCCGCCACCACCAAATCCCGCCACCTCACCCACAGCATACAAGCCCTTTATCACCTCGTCATCCTTTGTTAGTACTTGTGCTTGGAGATTCGTTTTAAGACCGCCTAAGGTTTTCCGGGTCAGTACATGGAGACGTACCGCAATGAGCGGTCCATTTTCTTGCGCCAGGATTTTATGAAGGGCTGCCACTCGGCCTAATTTATCACCACGGTAATTCCGTGTATTCCGGATATAATTCACTTGCGTGTCTTTTGAGAACTTATTATCTACTTCCCGGTCACGCGCTTCAATTTGCGATTTAATTGCTTCATAGTCCAATAAATCCTCCCCTGTCAAACGATTCATACGAGCTACCAGATCCTTTAGATTGTCCGAAACAATAAAATCAGATCCTTTTTCCTTAAAGGCCTCAACGGGCCCGGGAGCATTTTTCCCAAAAATGCGTTTCAAAAATAACCTATAATCCTTGTTGGTAATATCTGGATTCTGTTCTGAACCCGAAAGAGCAAACTCTTTTTTGATTATCTTCTGCGTCAGAATAAACCAGGAATAAGAAAAGCCTGTCTCTTGCAGATGCTTGAGTGTACCCAAGGTATCAAATCCAGGCAAATAAGGCGCAGGAAGTCTGGTACCGCGGGCATCAAACCACAGCGAAGAGGGCCCAGGCAAGATACGGATGCCGTGGTTAGGCCATATTGGATTCCAATTTTCAATCCCTTCCGTATAATGCCACATGCGATCCCGGTTTATCATATGAGCCCCAACCTCTTCCGCAATTCCGATCATTTTTCCATCGACATAGGCGGGAACACCTGAAATCATTTGTGCCGGTGCTTTACCTAATCGTTCAGGCCAGTTTTCGCGTACCAATTGATGATTTGCGCCGATCCCTCCAGAAGCAATAACGACCTGATCTGCATAATATTCAAACGCTGCAAGAATAGTTCTGTTGGTTGCAACACCCCTTGCCTGGTGATCGTCTGCCAATATATCACCTCCAATTCCAATTACCGCACCATCTTGCGTTAGCAATTTTGTTACGCGATGTCGAAAGCGAAACTGCAGAAGACCTTTTTCCTGCGCAGCATAAGCTTTATCCACAAAAGGTTTCACAACTCCGGTTCCGGTCCCCCAACTGACATGAAATCTAGGAACCGAATTACCATGCCCCGAGGCCGAACCATCACCGCGCTCCGCCCAACCGACCATAAACATCAGCTTTATACCAAGCTTAGCGATGTAGGCAGACTTTTCTTCTGTTGCAAATTTCAAGTAGGCCTCAGCCCATTGTCGTGGCCAATAATCCTCCTCGCGGTCAAATCCGGCAGTCCCCATCCAATCCTGTCGGGCTAGTTCATAAGAATCCTTAATCCCCATGCGACGTTGTTGCGGCGAATTGATAAGAAAAAGTCCCCCGAAGGACCAATAGGCCTGTCCCCCTAGATTTTCTTCCGTTTCCTGATCTACAAGAAGCACTTTCTTACCAGCATTGGTGACTTCCATTGCTGTCGTAAGTCCTGCTAAACCCGATCCAATAATAATCACATCAGGTTTAAATTGTTCTACTTTTTGCATTGTTATTCTTTTACCGAACAGCTATCCCAATAAAAATGTGATTGCTCACAAGACCAACTGCCTTATATAAATTTACTAGTTTGGGCAGGATTGCACAAGAAAAACTTAACAGGAATCCCTTCGTTCTTTCCTTAAAAAAACACTTAATAATATATCATAAAAATAATAGAATAACACAATTTAAATTATTTTAATAATAAAAACCAGGATTATAACTTTGTGCTATCAATCATTCAAATAATAATAAGCGCCATTTCGAACAGATTTATTTGATAAAAAAGTGCATTAGCGTAATAAATAATTTTAACAAGAAACATAAAAAATAAAAAAAATGGAATACAGAAAATTAGGAAAAACAGATTTAGAATTATCAGCAATTACTTATGGAGCTTTCGCCATTGGCGGCAACATGTGGGGCGGAAATGAAAAGAAAGATTCTATTGATTCTGTAAAAGCATCGATCGACAATGGTGTCACTACATTGGATACAGCCCCTTTTTATGGATTTGGTTTAAGTGAAGAAATGATCGGTACGGCAATACAGGGTTATGATCGGACCAAAATACAGCTATTGACCAAATTTGGTTTGGTATGGGACGGCAGTAACCAAGGAAAAGGTGAATTTTTCTTTGATGCAGAAGAAGCTGGTAAAACTATTCCAGTTTATAAATATTCGTCAAAGACCAGTGTAATTCATGAAGTAGAGAATAGCCTAAAACGCTTACGTACGGACTACATCGATCTACTTCAGATTCACTGGCCAGATAGCACGACCCCGATTTCGGAAACGATGGAAGCCTTGGATCTTCTTTTACAACAAGGTAAGATCCGTGCCGCCGGCGTCAGCAATTATAGTGTCGATCAAGTTTCAGAAGCACGGAAGAACCTCAACATTGCGAGTAATCAAGTTGGTTACAGTATGCTAAACCGAGGTATCGAACAGGACCTTGTTCCTTATGCAAAGGAAAATGATCTAGGTATCATTGTATATAGCCCTATGGAGCGTGGTCTGTTAACCCGTAAATATTTCAATACGGGTAAATTAAAAGAAAACGATCACCGCAATGGTTATTTCCAACAATTTGATCTGGCCAAGGTAAAGACCTTCTTGGATACCATCAGTCCAATTGCCGCAAACAAAGGTGTCACGCTTTCTCAATTGGTATTACGCTGGACTAGTTTGCAGCCGGCGATCACTGTGGTCTTGGCAGGTGCCCGAAATGCAGAGCAGGCCATCGCAAATGCGCAGGCCATCGACATCACGCTTACCGCAGAAGAACTATCCTTTATCAATCTTGCATTAGCAAAAATTTAATATTCAACGATGAAAAAATTCAATCAGTTGACAGTACTCCTCATGGGAGTACTGTCACTCACAGCATTGCAAAGCAATGCGCAAAATAAAACACTGTTGGTAGACCCAACAGATAGTACATGGCATCATGCTGCTTATGGTAAGAACGACGAGATCGGAGCTGCCAATTTAATATCACCAGAATTGGTGCTACAGTCATTAAAACTTGTCAAAAAGGGAAAAACTGTCCCTCTTGCTGTCCCTGTAAACAAACAGCTTCCAGCTTTCCGCCACCGTAGTTTTAACTTGTATAATATACAACCCGGAGAACAGGCTGGTGCAACACTTGGTCCCAATAAATTCACTTTCAACGACGAATTGGTAAATGCCTGGACGGGTGTCGGCACCCAATTGAACGGTATTGGACATATCGGAATCAACAATATCTACTACAATGGCAACAAAGCGCAGGATTTTGTTACGGTAGAAGGCGTTAAAAAACTTGGAATAGAAAAAGTCCCACCACTGGTAACCCGTGCTATTGTCTTGGATATGACAGCCTATTATGGAAAAGATATCGTTCCCGGTGGTACAGAATTTACCGTTGAAGCCATTCAATCGGTATTAAAAAAACAAGGGATCACGATCAAAAAAGGTGACATCGTCTTATTCAACACAGGTTGGTTAGAATTGATCGGCAACAACAACCAACAGTTCCTGGAAACTGAACCCGGTATCGGTATGGATGCAGCAAAATGGCTAGCAGATCAAGGTATCGTTGCTTTTGGTGGTGACACGTGGGCATCTGAAGTATATCCAAACCCCAATACCAACGAGGAATTTCCAATCAATCAGTTTTTATTGGCCAAACGTGGCATATACAATCTTGAATTAATCGACACACGCCCCTTGGTAAAAGAAGAAGTCTGGGAATTTCTATTTGTCCTTGGACAGCCCTTATATGTAGGATCCACACAGGTCAATGTCAATCCAGTAGCGATCTATTAATTGCTTTTAAGATCAGTTCGGTGTACCTCTTTATGGCACCAACTTAGAACTCATTGCTCCAATGGGTCCATTCAAAAGAAAGAATACTTAATAAAACCTTCATAACTTCGCAGACACCAACAGTAATGAAAGCAAACTGAAGGTTCTTTGTGGCCAATAAGATCAGACACTGTCAGAAAAATTAAGCCTATTTGGAAGACCAAAATCATACCTATCTTCCAAATAGGCTTTCCATTATACCTGCTTCATCCTTAAAGACTAGAGCTTATCAGCAAAGCAAAATATTATTGCCTTATTGTCGAAAAGTTATCGATGATCTGCATCAGGACCAAGGCTTACTCAATCGGAGATGGATTTGGCCCGATGCCGCTGAAATACTCTACCGCACGCGAAATCATCGGCAATTGAATATTTTCGGGATGGTCAAATCTGAATTCCTGCTCTCCATCCCCTGTTTTGATAACAACTGAATTTCCAAAAATGGAAAAACAAATACGACCAAGGCTTCCAACAATTTCACAACTGTCTACCTGATTTTCTTTGGCAACATTAAAACACCAACTTCCATGAAAAACAAGCTGATTATTAAATAAAATGGTCCCTGTGGTTTGATCGGCAACAGCACTGTCCCTATCCTGAATTAAGCTAAAACCATCGTATGAAATCGGCATTCCAAAAAAGTAAAGCATCAAATCCAATTGATGAGGGGCTAAATCAAAAAAGTAGCCGCCGCCCGAAACAGCAGGATCAGTACGCCAATCTCCGCCACTTTTAGTTACCAGGTCGAGCGTTCTGCTTTGCCATAAACGGAGTTGCACCGTCCTTAGCTGGCCAATTTCACCGTTTTCAACAAGCTCTTTAACCTTTAGAAACAAAGGCAATTGTCTACGGTAATGCGCAACAACCAATTTCCCGTTACTGCTTTTTACTTCCGCCAATAATGATTCAGCCTCTATCGCATTTAACGTAACGGGCTTTTCAACGTAAACAGATTTCCCTTTACGCAGGGCAGATAGTGCATACGCGAGATGAGAGGACGGTGGCGTTGCGACATAAATCGCATTGAGATCGATATTATCAAGTAAATCGTCAGCGTCTGAATACCATAGGGGTACCTGATGTCGCTTAGCATAATCAGCAGCTTTCGCCGCATCCCTTCGCATGACAGCCATTAGCTGACTATTATTTATCCGATTAAACGCAGGTCCACTTTTTTTTTCTGTGACATCACCACAGCCGATGATACCCCATACTATTTTAGGATTGTCCATAAGTATATTCAAATTATCACTAAAATTCTAACCAATCCTCCCTATATCTGGCCGTAATTACAGGACATACATGGAAGTACTGGTCTGAGTTCTTAGGGCTTTTCGCGCCCCACAAATCGATTTTTACCCAATAGAAAACCGATCGCCCTTTCGATGTTTTTTCTTCGACTATCCGCAGTTTTTAAGTTAGAAATATAACGGATAATTTCCTTTTGCTTTGATGGAGACAATCCATCAAACACCTTTAGTGCATCCTTATTTAGCGCAAATGCTGCTTCGAGTTCTGGATGAGGCAAAATAGTCCGGTCTTCCGGATCAAAAGCGATTGTTATGGTTAACGTCTCGCCGATTCGTTTCGGCGAGTTCGCCAATATAACCGTGTTAATGTACAGTCTCCACTCCCCCTTAAATCGCAGCAAGGTCTGAACATAATCTTTTTCATTAACTTTTCCCTTCACAGGAATATAACCTTTGTTCATTCCCGCATCCTTAAATAGGTTTTCCAGAATATCAGCAGGAACAAAAACAAAAGGATTGATACCGATAATTTCCAATTGTGCTTCAAAGGCAAACATGACACGATCAATTAGGTGATTAATTATACTTCAGAATAGCATCAATAAGTGCCAATTCATCCGCCGTAAAGTCTAGCCTATCCAGGGCCTGGAGTGAATCAACCAGTTGCTCACTATTTCTGGCCCCTACCAAAACGGAGCTTACACGTTCATCTTTCAACAACCATGCAATTGCCATTTGAGCCAATGTTTGGCCTCTTTGTATCGCCAGATTATTCAACCGGTCTATCTTCTCCATCAATTCAGCAGTGATCATGTCACTTTTCAAAAAATGCTCTTTCGAAGCGCGCGAATCTGCCGGAATGCCACCTAGGTATTTATTGGTCAACAGTCCCTGTGCCAAAGGAGAGAAAGCGATCGCTCCGATTCCTTCTGCCTGCAGCACATCCAAAAGCCCCTCCTCAGGTGTCCGCACCAACATCGAATATTTAGGCTGATGAATAAGGCATGGTGTCCCCATTGCACGCAATAACGCAGCAGCTTTCTGAGCAAGATCAGGAGGATAATTGGACAAACCCACATAGCAGGCCTTTCCTTGATGAACAATATCTCGCAATGCGACCATCGTCTCTTCCAACGGTGTATTCGGATCCGGTCGATGATGGTAAAATATATCCACATAATCGAGCTTCATCCGTTTTAAGCTCTGGTGTAAGCTGGCCATCAAATATTTACGACTTCCCCAGTCACCATACGGCCCCGGCCACATGGTATACCCCGCTTTAGTGGAAATTAAAAGTTCATCACGATAGCCCATAAAATCGCTACGCAATATATGTCCAAAGTTCTCTTCTGCACTTCCCGGAGGCGGACCATAATTATTGGCAAGGTCAAAATGGGTAATCCCGTGATCAAAAGCGGTCACCAAAGTTTTGCGGAACACCGCTTGAATATCGGTTTCACCAAAATTTTGCCAAAGCCCCAATGAAATGGCTGGCAAGAGAATGCCACTCTTCCCACAGCGTCTGTAGGGCATATGCTGATATCGGTTTGGATTGAACGTCACGTTACAAAGTTTATACCTGCAAAATACAAAACTATTTCCAACAGTCCAGCCTATTTCCCGTTTTCGTGTTCTTTCCTGAACCTCTTTTTAACATCATTTCATTTAATAGCTGCTCATGTTTGTAACACCATATCGATTGACAACAGATCATGATAACCTTCGGAGAACAGCTTTGATGAATAATTGTTTTTACCTATAAACGTATTTATATTGCATATAAAAAGCAATTTATCTAAGTTTGGTCTTATCCAAAAGTAAGGGGATTAATTAGACATAACATGATCGGCAGATTCTTCAGAAAATTCTATTTACATATTGTCATCTGGACCATATTATTGCTTTTGCCCTTTATTACGTACCTCTACCAGCCGGATAAAATCGCGGATTTCAAGCCTTATTCGGCATTATCGCATTTAGTAAATATTGTATTCCTGGCTACTCATTTTTACTTGCACTGCTACGTTGTTGCACCCACCTATTTTTTTGGTCGCAGAAAGATCTTTGTACTATTAATGGCACTTGGATTCGCCACCTATGTAGCACTGAACTACTGTATAGTCTATTTTAATCCAGATGGGGAGCTAGCTCATCTGACCAAGGAAAATATTCTTTTCGTACGATTGGTCATCGGCCCGGGCATTATTTACTCACTCTGTATGATCACCTCTTCGATGATCTTTCTCTACGATGAGCAAGCCCGACAAAAGGAGCTCAACAAACAGATTGCGCTTGAAAAAACAACGGCAGAACTAACGATGTTAAAACTTCAGATCAGCCCACATTTCCTATTCAATACGCTCAATAATATCCGTTGGCTCATTCGTAAACAATCATCAGATTCCGAAGACACTATTGTTAAGTTGTCCGAAATGCTACGCTACATACTTTACGAAGTAGACGGCCCCAAAGTCGAACTTTTTAAAGAGATCGACCATATGCGCAATTTTATCGCCTTACAGACCCTTCGTCTTCCTATTCAAGGAAATGTAGCACTGGATATCGAAGACAGAGTCAAAAACAGAATGATCCCCCCATTACTCTTCATCCATTTTGTGGAAAATGCATTCAAGTATGGTGTGGATAGCAAAACTGAACCACAGATACAGTTTCAATTTCAGGATACTCCAGGTGGCATTATCTTTATATCCCGAAATAGCATTTTACAACATACGGAACCGCGTCCAAACGAAGGGATAGGACTGACCAATGTACGCAGACGATTACAATTATTGTATCCCAACCGACATGACCTCAGGATCGGAAAAACCGATGCTGGAGATTTCGAAGTGACTTTAAAACTGATGACCGATGAAGATTAAATGTATACTAATCGATGATGAACCCTTCGCGCTCAACATTTTAGAAGACGACTTATTGAATTTTGAGCAAATCGAAGTCGCCCGTAAATTTAATGCGACGGCCGAAGCTGAAGACTATTTAAAAGATCACGCTATCGATCTGATTTTTCTGGATATTGAAATGCCCGATCAATTGGGTACGCAGTTTATTCGCGAACTCACTCCACGCCCCTTAGTTATCTTCACCACGGCCTATCACCAATATGCTGTTGAAGGTTTCGAGCTAAATGCCGTAGATTATCTGCTTAAACCCATTTCAAAAGAACGACTCGCAGCCGCAGTCCGAAAAGTGGAAGAAAGTATGCTGCTCCGTGCAAAACAGCTACCCGAACAGGATCATATTATCGTCAATGTAGAATACAAAAAGACGAAAATTTTTCTCCATGAAATCAGCTACATCGAAGGCTTGAAAGACTATGTGAAAATATACCTGGTCGACCGTGAATCGCCACTTCTTACGCGCAGCAACCTCCGAGGGATGGAAAAAATATTACCTACAGTCGATTTTCTACGCATACATAATTCCTTTATTGTCAACAAAAATCGTATTGAGCAGGTCGGTCAAAGCAAACTCACCTTACCCGAAACTGCCCTTCCTATCGGTAAAAAATATATTAAAAATATCGAACAGTTTATCTAATGCTACAGGTACAAATTGAATCGATACAATTATCCGTTCGTCTACACATTCGCCGCTTCGGTCTACAGATGATTGCATAGCTAAAAAATCCTTTTCAAATTTGCGTACTATCGAACAGCCTAATCCGCGTAGCCGATAGCATAGCAAAGAAAAAATGAAAAGATTTATAGCAATAGCACTAATGGCAACTGCGGTTGCTTCTGTACACGCTCAAGCCCCTGCAGGCGGTCGTCCTGCTTTCGCCATGTCCGAAGGCCAGCTCTCCGGCCAAATTGTGGACAACACCGGGAAACCGATCGCGCAAGCTTCCGTGAATTTATTGAAGGTCATCAAGGATCAAGCTACTGGTAAAGAAAGGGAAATTCTCGTAAAAAGTACCAGTTCTTCAGAAAATGGAAAATTCAATTTCGCAGCCATTTCACCAAAAGAAAAATGGAAGCTAAAAATTAGCTCTGTAGGCTATGCACCGATTGATCTAGCTGTAGACTATACCGATGGAAAAACAGCCAAAGATATCGGCGCGATCAAACTGGAAAATGACAACCGTAAGCTCGATGAAGTCACCGTGACTGGCCGTAAGGCATTACTCGAAATGGACATCGACAAAAAAGTCTTCAACGTAGAGAAAAATATCGTCGCGGCTGGCGGTACAGCAATCGATGTACTCCGCAATATGCCTTCTGTACAAGTAGATATCGACGGTAATGTAAAATTGAGAAATGCAGCGCCAACGATTTTTGTTGACGGAAAACCAACCACGCTTACACCGGATCAAATTCCGGCTGATGTCATTGATAAAATCGAGATCATCACAAATCCATCTGCCAAATACGACGCTTCTGGAAGTATGGCCGGTATCCTCAATATTATTCTGAAAAAAAATAAGAAAGCTGGATACAATGGTATGGTCACCTTAGGTGGCGACCGCTTTATCGGGACCAACTTTATGGGTAGTTTAAATCTGCGTCAGAATAAATTCAACATCTCACTGACGGGAATGAATATGCGCATGCGGACCAACACCGAGGGCGACAGCCACCGTACCAGTACAATTAATGGCATAGAATCGACAGTAGATCAAGATATCGAGGGCAAAACAAAAGGTATGATTACCTTTGGCCGGCTTGGCGTAGATTACGACTTAAGTCCCAAAACAACGCTATCTGTCGCCGGAGTGTTGGTTCAGGGTAAATTTAAGCCTAATGAAAATTCAGCAATTTCCACCACTTCAGGGGGCAGTACTTCAATGAGCGATCGCATTTCCGAATCTGAAAGAAGCTTTAAACCACGTGGCCTGCAAGCTGGTCTCGTCCAAAAATTCAAAACTGAAGGCGAAGAATTGTCTGTCGATTTCAATTACTTTGGCGGTAATAACACCTCAAATGGTCTATATACGACCAATTATCGCAATGCCAGCGATGAGGTCAGCGGAACGCAGATCCAAAAAAACAACGGCTCCGGCAACAATAAATTTATGACTGTGCAGGCAGATTATGTCAAACCGTTCAAAAATGGCATGAAACTCGAGACCGGTGTGCGTGCCCAGATCAATAAACTCAAAAACCTCAACACGAATTCCTTAAAAGCAGTGGATAAGGAGGATTTTGAAAATATCACCGCAGCTTCAGCGAACTATAACAATAAAAACAGTGTCTATGCAGCTTATGCCTCACTTGGAGGAAATCTCAAAGACTGGGTATCCTATAAAGTTGGGTTGCGCGCAGAAAGCTCAACGTACGACGGCGAACTTTTGAATACAAATGGAAAGTTTCACAACAAGTATCCCCTTAGCTTATTTCCTTCTTTGTTCTTAAGCAAAAAGCTAACCGAGAAAGACCAAATACAGATGAGCGTAACCCGTCGTGTCAACCGTCCGAACTTCTTTCAGCTTATCCCTTTTGTTGACTACACCGACAGCTTAAATATTACACGTGGTAACCCCGATCTTGTACCAGAATTCACCACTTCGGGCGAACTTTCTTACAGTCGTACACATGGAAAAGGTACATTTTTGGCAACGGTATACTATAAATCTACAAACAACCTAATTACACGTTACCTGACACAGGAACTCAATCCGGTGACGAACAAAATGGACTTCATTAATACCTATATCAATGCCAATTCCAGCAAAAATTATGGGGCCGAATTCACGTATACCAATAATCTCAAAAAATGGTGGGATCTGACAGCAGACCTCAACTTCTACAATTCTAAAATTGAAGTTGATGAGAAAACACCATCGGAAGGTATGTGGACAGTATTTGGAAAATTGAACAATACATTCAACTTACAGAAAAACTGGAACCTACAGCTTGCTTTTGAATATCAAGGTAAAACAAATATGCCAGTTACACAGGGCCAGACATTCGGCCCACCAATGAACCAGGCACAAAGCTCTTCCCAAGGCTATATCAAACCATTCTATGGTATCGACTTTGCCATCAAGAAAAGCTTCTTGAAAAATCAGGCTGCCTCCGCAACATTAGCCATCAATGATATCTTCAGAACACGTGGCAATACCATTGTTTCATCGGGTGAAGGATTCTCTCAAACCTATTATCGACTTTCCAATCCGCAGTTGATCAAATTGAATCTTTCCTACCGTTTCGGAAAAATGGATATGAACATGTTTAAGAAAAACAAAAACCAGAATTCAATGGAAGGCATACAAATGCAATAGCATGTGGATCATATCACAATCAAAAGCGGGTATTTCCTACAAGAAATACCTGCTTTTTTATTCAACAGTGTCAAAGAACTAGACAACTGTATTGGAGATATTCTTCTTTTCAAGTATTGGAACAATTTCCAGTAGATCATCAATCACATAATCGGGATTTGCGGATTTGAGTTGAGCCACATTATGTGCGCCGGTTGTGATACCGATACTTAAACCACAGCCTGCTTGCTGCCCCTCCTGTATATCGATAATAGAATCTCCAATCTTTACGACAACACCTGGATCAGCAATTTCAAATTTTTGCATCGCTAATTCAATCATATCTGGATAGGGTCTGTTTCGAGGCACATCAGACGCTGTAATTAATGCATCTACATCCTTTCCTACTTTCCAGTTAAGCTTTTCTAAAAGCGACTCCGCAGTTTTTCGGTCATATCCCGTATTCAACACACGTAAGATATCACGGTCTTTCAATATGGCAAAAAGCTCCTCAGCATTCGTATTTGGATAAATTTCTTCTACTTCATAAGCATGCTCCAGCTCCCCTAAAAACAACGTAAACATGCGTTGTGCCAATTCATCATCAACAAGATTCAGGCTATTTTTAAGTACTGTTTTGATCGCTTGTAACTTTTCCTTACCTGCGCCATGCGCCAATACTTCCGTTAATGTAAGTTCATAGCCTCCTACCGTATTTATTGCATTTCTAAGCGTCTTATACACAACATTATTTTCGTTCACTGTCGTACCTGCCATGTCAAATACGATCATCTTAATTGCTTCTTTCATTTGATTAAACCTAAAAGTTTAGCAAAAATAAAAAATTGTTAAATAAAACTAAACAACCCCGTATTAATTTAATGCTATATTTTAGTTAAGAAACTTGATTTAACGAATCGCAAAATAATAAGTCCAAGCGATAAGCAAGATTTGAAACGGAATACGAAACCACAAATAGTTTGGACCAGGTCCATCGAAAGTAGCCGTCTCATAATTTATATGCTTCAAGTTTGCCCGGATATTTGTGGGTAATACCAGTAGAAAGAAGACAATTAAAAGGATTCCCGTTATGCGGCTCATCTGCGGGACAAATAGCCCAATAGCAGCAAGGGCTTCCAACAGTCCGGTTGCATAGATCATTTCCTTTTTAAATGGAATAAATTCGGGCAGCATCAAGGTCATTCCCTCCGTATATAATAAATGCCCCAATGATGTAAACAGCAACATAACGGCTAGTGCTATTTTGCCAGAAAAAAAATAATCCACCGTGCCTTTCAACAACAGGGTACTTAAATTGGAGACAACAAAGACAACGATCAATACAAAAAATGGTTTCATCTTTTTTATAACAAAAATAGGTACCCTTCTTTTTGTTATCAATGAACATTTGTTAATAAATGCCTTTTCTGATTCGGCTCAATGATTACGGTCTAATACCAATATAAGAAGCCAGATATTTTAAGGGAATATTGCGAATCAGCTCGGGCTGCTCACGCAACAAATTGATATACCTGGTTTTTGCCGAATCTTCGAGTAGCGTCAGTTCCCGTTTCATTTTTTTTAGAAAAATGTCCTCAACCGCTTTCCGACCAATTAGATTCCCAACCGTTGTTGTTTGATATACCGCATGGAGATCCTCAAACGATATCCGCCATAAAATACAATCCGTTATTGCCTCGAGATGATACGATGAAGGCTGTTGTGTCAAGAAGGAATCGTACCCACTTACAAAAGAGTTTTCAAAAGCGAATCCAAAAGTAAAATCATAGTCCAGTTTTGGGATATTGAAACGTACAATTCCTTTTTCAATAAAAGATAAATACTGTTCAGTTTTTCCGATTTCCAAAATCAGTGATTTTTTTGGAAACTCCATCTTAACAAGCTTAGCGGAAAACACTTCCCAGTCCGTATCATTCATGACAACGAGCGATTCGAAATATTCTCTGATCTTGTCCATGATCCTTATTTTTTAGGAGCAAGATAAAAACTTCTGTCCAAATATAGCGTAATGATTATTTACTATTTAATCGATTATTTATTTCAACAAACATACGGTCTATTTTACCAAAAAATATTAACTTAAATACTATAAACTTTAATCATGCTTATTCTTAACGAAAACGGTCCAGAACGTTGGCCTGCCTTTAGAAAATTAGGTTTTCGATTTTCTTTTATTTTCATTTTGTCGTTTATTCTTGTTTTCAACAACGGCACTTATCCATTATATGGCTATATCAGCTCTCCCCTCAACCATTTTATGCAAAAGTTGACTCCCTGGTTTGCAGAAAATATATTGGCCTATTCTTACGACCACAGCATCTTCATCAACGGAAGTGGGGATACCTCCTATGCCTGGATATCCTTATTGATCTTATTCCTACTAGCATTAGTCGGGGCAGCTTTATGGTCCATATTAGATCGAAAAAGAGCGAACTATAGGATCCTTTTTTACTGGTTAACCACAGCAATACGTTATTATGTTGCTTTTATGCTCATCAACTATGGTCTCATCAAAGTCTTCTATATGCAAATGCAGCCGCCGAGGTTAACACAACTCCTGCAGCCATTGGGCGAATATTCCCCCATGGGCCTCGCATGGACTTATATCGGTTATTCTCAAGGCTACAATATACTCATTGGTTCAATAGAAATATTATCGGGCCTATTGCTTTTCAGAAAAATGATGGTTTTGGGTGCACTTATTACGGTTGCGACCAGTATCAATATTATGGCTGTTAATTATTTTTATGATGTTCCTGTCAAAATGGTCTCCACAGCACTCCTGCTATTTTCCATATTTCTACTGCTTCCCTACTTAAAAGCATTGTGCGAAATTTTTATTTCAGGAAAACCTGCACAGTTACTTCCTATTCAACAACCCCTATTCAATAAACGCTGGAAAAGAAAAAGTTTGTTTATCATCAAATTGGCCGTGTTACTTCTCTTTATAGTGCAACAGGGCATGGGCATATTAAATACAAAAAAAATGATCGCTGAGTACCTAACGAAGTCACCACTATATGGAATCTACCGTATTGATCAAGCTGGAACACCACGCAAAACAATCCCCGAAAATTGGCGGCTTATTGTTTTCGAAATTGATAACAATAAGGTCTTAATACGCAACACAGACTATAGCCCGCAAAGAGAGAGCGTTGTAATTGATGCTGCGGGGAAGAAAATCACCTTAAACAATTATCAATTTGATTATCAAATCAACAAAGATGGAAATATTCTTCTGACAAAAGCCTTCGATGACCAGACAGCGCAAATTAAACTAATTAAACAAGACGTGCAAGCTTTCGAATTAAAGCAGCGCAAGTTCCATTGGGTACAGGAATATCCCTATAATCGTTAGATAAGAATCGCAAAATTGAATAAACAAATCGTGCATTTAACGCCGCTCAGACCAAAATAACTATGTTTAATTCTGCAAACATAACAACATGCGACGAACAGGTAGAGCATCTCGGTTTTTTATATCGAATGCGGAATATCAGAGTACACACCTGCCATATGCTCAAAAGCAAAGAGGTGCTGACCCTTATCTTAATACACTCGGGAGGAGGTATCCGTCAGATTGATCATGGGCAACATAATATAATGGGTTACCAAATTCATTTAATGTTCCCTGGTCAGTCAAGTTCTTTCTATTTTTTCAAAGAAACCGCTGTTTATCATTTTAGAATTCCCTGGCAAAATTTTCAAAAATTATGTCATACGCTTTCAATCAACATAAAACTTCTTAAAGATTATCCGATACTTCAGATCGCAGCATATGAATTTGAGAGGCTTCGCTATGAATTCGATAAGATCCGTGAGGAACTCTCTCGTTATCAGCCACTATTATCACTCATTTTATCACGTTTGGGAACTAGCTTACTAGAGATTAACCGCTCCTTAACCAAACACATCGATAATTTAGGACCATATACTTATCCAGCCATCCTGAATCGCTTTCTTGAATTGATAGAACTTCATTATAAACAAGAACACCATGTCGCTTATTACGCAAATTTATTGAATATAACTGCAACAACTCTTTGGATACAAACACAGCAATACATGGAGACTACCCCCCTCAAACTGATTCATAATCGTTTGTTAAAGGAAGCTATACACCTGCTGCGTTTGGGGGCCAATCCAATCAAGACTACGCAAATTGAATTGGGTTTTGAGGACTCCGCTACGTTCTCTCATTTCTTCAAAAAACAGACAAATATGTCACCTTCAGCATATCAAAAGAAACATTTACCGCATAAAAAAACATAAAAATGGCTCCAACGTGATATACATGAAGCCAATATTTATTAAGAAAACCGCATTATAACTATCTTTTTTTCAACGTGATATTATCCAAAAATGCGTTTTTCGTTCCTACATTGGTAAATCCGATCCGAACTATTTTTTTATTCGGATTGATCTCCTTGCCAGTGACAAAATTAACCGCCTGTTCTCCACCTCTCTTTCCTGAATTAGCTATTAAAGTCTTTAAAGTCGATAACTTTCCTGTTACGACAGCAACATCATCCACTTCCGCCTGAACTTTACCTCCTTTACTCCAATAGCCAAGCTTGAAGTCTTGTTGAGGATCCAAATAAACATATTGCTCTATTTTTTGACCCGGCGCAAGTACGACCGCTTTACTGCCTTTTTCTCCACGCCCTTCTTCGATGACCGCTGCTCCTTCCCAAGGTGCAAGGCCAGCCTTGCCCTCAAAATCAGGATTCGGCAGTTCATTACCATCCTTTAAAGGCCAATTATAAGCCCGAATATAATCGACCTCCATATTGACTCCGCCTTCAGAACCATAGGCTCCAAGAAATACATTCAAAAAGTGGTTGGGTGAATAAATCTGATTTTTATTCGTATACTCCTTGATCAGGTCTCCATTGATATAATGTTTAATACTGGTAGGTGTCCATAATACCCCATGTGTTACCCATTGTCCCACATGTTCATACCCCTCCGCAATATGTGTAGCAAGATTACGTTGAAATACCCCTTTTTGATCGACATGTCCATGTATCACAAATTGAGCTGTAATATACTCGAAAACGTCTATTTCAAAAAGCTGTCCCTTGGGACGAATGCCTTTAATTCCGTCCACTTCAGATCCTTCTTGAAGATAATAACGAATATCTGGTCCTGGTGAATCAAACCAAAAAGCTGTATTTGTTCCCTTTGGATTACCCTGGCGGTTGCGTCTCACCTTAACTTCAAAGTACCCACCTTTGCTGTTGTCCAATAGATTTTCATTGGACTTCCAATCGTAGGTTTGGATGGATGAAATCTTTTGGTTGCCACCCTCCGTAAAAATCCGCTTGGGAATGGTATCATTGACATACAGATTGATCGCTGATCCATTTAAAGTATAAGCGGGTTGTGGCAAACGATCATGCAACATTTCATCCTTGGATTTTTCATTCAGATAGTTCAGGGACGAGAAATAGTTGGTCGTCCATTTATTCCGATTAAGTAACTGATCGTTAAATTCATCCTGCCAATAGACTTCCATACCAATAGGAACAGCTCTTGAGCTTGGATTCTTTTGCTCCTCATCGAGTTCAGTATCATCCAGCTGCCACTTCTTGCTCGTATACACTTTTCCATTCGCCAAGGATTTTCCTGTAGCAGATTCTATCCAGATATAATAGGTCGTTTCAGGCTCCACCTGCTGAATATAATAACGTTTGGCACCTTCTGCTAATATCGCATTGGCTGTTTGCGGTTTCTTATTCGTTTTTGCCCAAAAGACTTTCGCTCCGGACATGCTCGGTTGATTATCCTTCGTGTCTACACGGATCCAACTCCGGGTACCCAATAGCTGTAATGGCACAGTTGACCTTGTCGTTTGGGCTGATAACCCTAGCACTGACATTACCTGAATACCCGCAAGAAATAGATATTTTTTCACAATTTTCTTATTTTATAAACGAACAAACTATAGTCAATCTGCTTACGAACAGACTATAACCTTACGATAATAACGAGAATTATCAGCATTGACAACTCTGATCAAAACGCAACCGTTTGTTCAATTTAGCGATTCCAACAAATTGTGGGTCAATAACGGTTTATCCATCCTTACGGCAGATAAGACAGTTAAATTATGTATATTGCTTTAAGCGGTTTGGTTTGACAATTCCGTCAGATACATCGATTAATTTTTAATACAATATGAATACACTAGATAATTTTAATCAGCCTGCAGATCTTGCGCAACATTGGGTTGATGCCTGGAATCAACACGATCTGGATACAATTATGCGACACTATAGTGAAGACATTGACTTTCGCTCCCCCATTATTCAGAAAATGGGTGTGAATACGGCGGGAAATATAAACAACAAAGAAGAATTAAAAGCTTATTTTAAAAGCGCACTGGAAAAATATCCAGAACTTCATTTTGAGCTTTACCACATACTTACGGGCGTAAACTCCATGGTACTTTTCTATAAAAGCGTCAACGATTCGCTTTCCGCGGAATATATGGAATTAGATGTACATGGAAAAATATGCAAAGTTTCAGCGCACTATAAGGGACTATAGTGAAAAATCTCCACAGGACGACGACTTGTGGAGATTTTTAGGTTAATTTAAGGTGATACTGATTGCCTACTGGCTCAAAATTGGTTTCTGAATTATCAATCCATCTTTTTGTCATTGAAAAAAAGCCGCTTGGAAAATCCAAAACGGCTTGATATATAGCGTAAAAAAGTTTCAACATAGACTATTCATGCAACACCAAAATCGCTTTAACCGATCGGTTCAGAACTTCATTCACCGTACTACTTGCAAATAAACGATAAATCATATTATGGTTGCGTTTGACCAAACATAGAATATCGGTCTGATTGTTTTCCACAAAATCAACGATCGCATACGATGGGCGTGTATCATCCTCATCCACATAGTTAAAGTTGATAGTTACGTTAGGAAGCAACTGACGCATTTTTTTCTCCCCATTACGCACCAGCTTTTCGTCCAAATCCCTTTCTGAAACATGTAGAATTTCCAACTTCTTGGGGTCCGAAAGTTTTAAAATACGATTGAGCGCTTTGACATCACGCACAGACAATTTTGTGGTTTTGTAATCCGTTGCCAATGTAATGACCGGAATAGCGGACAGATTACTTTCAGGAGGTACAATCAAGGTCGGAATACGCAATTTTGTCACAGCCATACTTGCATTACTACCGACAATTTCTTTAATGCCCGTCGCCCCAGTGATTCCCATCACCAAAAAAGAAACATCGGTATATTCAACATACTTTGTGACTACATTCCGCAGATAACCTACTTCGACAACAGATCTCACTTTAAGGCCATTGTATTTATTTTCCTGAACCACCTGATCAGTCCATTCTTGCAAAGCAGCTCGTTTTCTAGCGTAATAATCTTCTATAAAGATCGCGTTATAAGTACTGTTGTTGATCCCTTCTGTCGGGTGTATGGCGTGTACAACAGCAATTTCCATATGCAAACGAGAAGCCAAAGACAAGGCATAACGCAAAGCATGACTTGCATTGATTGAAAAATCAGAGGCAACGAGAATTTGTTTCATTTTTTAAGTTTTAATATTAAACTGCCAATAGCCATGTGTACAAAGTCATTGGATGACAAAAACATTCAGGTAACAATCAACTAAATAAAAAGATGGAAGAATATAAATAGTAATAAAGCCAAGCCAATCGACACAGGTAAAGTAAGTACCCAAGCAAGACCGATACTTTTGAGTGTTCCTTTATTTAAATTGCTCTTTCCTCCAGAAGCTACCATTGAACCAGCAATACCACTTGAGAGCACATGCGTTGTGCTAACGGGCAAACCCAATACGGTACTGATACCAATTGTCGAAGCTGCGACAATCTCGCTTGAGGCCCCCTGAGCATAACTCAAATGTTCATTTCCTATTTTTTCACCTATTGTTATTACAATACGTTTCCAACCGATCATTGTTCCCAAACCTAGTGCTACCGAAATCGTTAAGATCACCCAAATCGGTGCAAAGTCCGTAAGATGTTTCAATTCACCCAACTTACGATTGAGCTCCAAACGATTTTCAGCATTGATATTGATCCGTTTATTGCTCTCCAATGTAGCAATCGATTTGACCAAACCTTCAACCTCTTTTCTGAATTTAAACGTCCCAGCTTTATCCGTTAGACTTTTATCCATCAAATGCAACTTGACTTGCTCAATCTCTTCATGGACATGTGCAAACATCGTTCCTTGAACAACATTACTGGAAGCAATTGTCTGCAACACGATTTCCGTTTGATCGAGCGTTTTAATGACAGCCGCATCTGGTACGGAATGGTTTATTGCAAAACGGGCAGGAAGAAATGCAATTAAGATCAACATAAACAGCCCTACTCCTTTTTGTCCATCATTGCTACCGTGAAAAAAACTGACCAATGTACAGGTCAGTATAAGAATACCCCGTACTAAAAATGGAGGTCTGTCATCTTCTCCTTGTGGGATGTGAAAAAGTGCTTTATAACGGACGACATGCTTCAAAAAGAGCATCAATATCACCGCTAGACCAAAGCCAATCAAAGGTGACAGAATTAAAGAAAGACCAATTTCCTCAGCCTTATGCCAATTGACACCGCTGCCACCGTAATACCAGGTGAAGCCTATACCAGCCCCGATAAGGGCACCAATCAAGGTATGTGAACTCGAACAAGGAATACCAAAATACCAAGTCCCCAAATTCCAGATAATAGCAGCCAATAATACAGAAAGGACCAGACAAGCGCCTACGGAAACCGGGAGTGCCATTAAGGTATCCAGCGGCACCAATTTAAGGATTCCCATAGCCACGGCTATTCCGCCTGCAAAAACACCTAGAAAATTCCAAAAACCAGACCAAGGAATGGCTACAATTGGTTTAAGTGCTTTGGTATAAATGACCGTTGCAACAGCATTCGCGGTATCATGAAAGCCATTGACAAATTCAAAGGCCACAACGGCAAATAAACAAAGGGCAAAAACAATAAGGAGTCCAGTACTAAGATCGGTTTCCCCTAAGAGAGGAATCATGTTGCAGAAAATGTGCATAGTATTCTTTCATAAGATTTATGGTTGTCCTTGCTGAGTTTTTCTTACTTGCTGAGTTTTCCTTAAGGAAAACTACCGCAGGAACAATCGCTTCATTCAGCTCAAAAATAATTTTCAGATGTTAACTTTTGATAAAGGATATATTACGTTATACAACAAGAAAGAAAAACTTAAAACACTGTTAACGAATCTTATTCCGTCGCTATTTTATTTCTCACAAATTTCTTCACTTTCAGGGAGCTAATACGGACTTTATAGGGACCTCATTCGGACTTCATTCGAATGAAAGCGAATAAAGACCGAATAAGTTCCGTAGAAATAACGATTATAAAACGGAATAAAATCAAATTTGACCACTAGTTTTTACCCAAATAAATATAGACAAATCAAAACCCCGTAAAAGACCAGCTGTGAAGTAAGAGTAGTATTAGACCAACCGTAAAGTAAAAGCCGTGTTAAACCTTTTGTAAACCTTTTTCAAGAATGGACATTGCTATCAGCAAAATACCAAGCAGACGATTCAAGGGAATTTTGATCCGCCATTTACAGCAAAAACAGGACGATTTACCGATTCAAACCTACAGTCCACCGAAAAGCACAAACTTTTTAAATTTAAACTCGTTACTTTAGACAAAAATAAATTTAACACCGAATTAATTATGCCTAAATCCTCCTCATTAAACTGTTCCCTGACGAACTATGCTCCCTTACAGCGGATTACACTTCGTACGCTACCTTTTCTCGCCGCCATGTATTGCCTGCCCTTCGCGCAACATGCAAAAGCCCAATCTTTAGACTGGTATACAAAAGATATTGTATTTAAAAGTGAGGGTATTAAGTTAACAGGAACCATACTTCAGCCTCGCCGTGCCCATGCGGCCATTGTCCTTATCCATGGTTCTGGACAAGAGAAAAGGATGATGGAGTTTGCCTCATATTTAGCCCAAAACGGTATTGCTGTATTTACTTATGACAAGCGCGGAGTTGGTAAATCTGAGGGAACCTACGCTGGCCCTGAGGTCGGTACAAATAATATCGACTCTGCCAACCTCCACCTGCTGGCCAAAGATGCACAAGCAGCGGTAAAAGCATTCCATCAGCAACTCGGGAAGACGAACATTCCAATGGGACTACTTGGATTCAGCCAAGCGGGATGGATCATTCCCTTAGCGACTAACCAAAATCCTTTGATCGACTTTTTTGTTTTGTACAGTGGAGCAGTTATCCCTGCCCGTGAGCAGCTCCGCTTCCAGTTTTTTACGAATGGAAAAAAAGATTTTTGGGATAAACATACGGAAGCCGATGCCCGACAACATGTGGCGAATGATCCGGATCGCTATCAATTTACAAATACCGATCCCATGACACCACTTAAAACGATAACAACTCCAGGGCTCTGGCTTTTTGGATCCAAAGATATCCAAATACCTGTAGGTTTATCCATTGAACATCTCAATGCACTTAAAGCACAAGGAAAGCCTTTCGAATATTGCCTATTTCCTTTATTAGATCACAATACAAGCCTTTCGGCATCTAGCGAACCTAGCACTATTGCATTGAACTGGATCAAAAGTAGGAGTAAAAAAAAGCACAAAGAACCTCTTGACAAGGTTTCATGAGCATAAGATCAAGCATTAAAAAAGGCCTAAATAAAAAACTTAGGCCTTTCTTCAATCAATTCAAATGTTTAACTCGCTGGATTAATGCAAATCCGCACGAAGCACTTTATTTTTATTCAATGCTCTATTGGAATAGATGATATACAAGGTGCCGATGATGGTTGGCGTAATCCAAACCAGCGTTGAACCAAGCTGAATCCCGGCAACTAAAAAGGCAGTCACCGACGCAATCAATGCGCCTACCATACGACCCAAATGACTGACCAGCCAGCCATTTTTCTTTTCTTTGAAACTTTTAAACAGCTGAAAATCCCGAATACTCATAAATGCACCAAAACCACCAAAAAAGACATATAAAACAGAATTTGCCACCTGCTGTATTAATCCAATTAAACCAAGACATAACATACCAACCGATGCAAGCAGCATCGTAGCCGAAATAAGTTTGTCTTTCCAATCGGTCTGTTGTTTAATCTTACTGCGTAAAGTCAACGCGCGATTACCCGCCAGAATGAGATAGATGGTAAAGATACCGATCAAAAATAAAAATGTGTTTTCGTGGCCCGGCATTCTCGCAATAACAAGTGAAATTAAAGAACTAATCACCATCGCATAGGAAAATATGATCCCCGTCTTCTTATGCCCTGCTCCTCCCTTTTTTACAGCCACACTGATCAGGCCGGTAATCAATCCTATCCCACCAAAAAATGCGTGAATGTAGATCAATGTCTTAATTGTTTCTTCCATAGTTCTTCTTTAATTGTTTTTAGCTAATAATGGTATTGAAGCAAAAAGGCTAATTAATGGTTATGCCATGTTTAAAATAGATAGACAGGAAACTGCGCTATGATGCCGTTTGCGACAATAGCCCAAATGTAAAAAATATCCTTTTAATTATCCAAATGTTTAAATAAAAATCATTCTTTTTCCTCACGGACGAGAAAATCATAAGAGTACCAGAATTTCAGGTCCCCATAGGAATTAAGGTTTCCTAGACTATAGCTAATGGGGTAGTCAAAGCTATTCTGTTGCAGTTCAAGTTCATTTTTATAATCAATGACAAGTTTTTTAATAGCGTCCAAACCTGTTGCGCGTCTAATAAAACTAGTTTGACGTCCACCACGCAAATAAACCAGCACATCGGAACGATTTAACACCGTTTCGTCGGTTTTTGTCAGAAATTGATTGTACAGCAATTTTTCCAATACGTTTTTAAGATCACCACGTGGAAAATCACTTTCTCCCATCATAATCGAGTGGGTACCATAGTTGACTGACGAAACATAGTAGGGATTATATCCTGATTTTTTTAACTTCCCTAGTGCATCCTTACTAAAAGCCTGTTCATAGTCTTTCAGATCCGCATGGAGACTAAATGTAATATGTTCTCGACGCAATAACAGGCTATTAGCTCTTTTTATCGTGGTAGAATCATGGTGACGGACCAATTTGAGTACACTATCTACGTCAGGGCTATTATTAAGATGGTAGCGTATCGCTCTATAATCGAAAAATGCCCCTACAGACGACTGCTTCAAAACAGCCGGTTCCCCCTTGCTTTTCTTAGCGAAAGCTCGCACAGCATCAAATCCAGGAATGATACGGATTGGAGCTAAAGTTGGCTGTGTAGAAGAAATTGTGCTCTTGAAAGGTTTATAATTGCGAAGGGAAGTTAGTTTTAGTTGCGGCGTAGTATCTTTTAATCCCCAAACTGTCCCCAAATAGAAGTTTTTATCTATAGTGCCATCCAGGTAGATCTGGCTAACCGAAAACCCGACGGAACGCCCTACAAATTGATACCTTTTAGCCATTGTTCCATCACCGATCTCCCTAGCGTCAAAATCACTATCTTCTTTGTCACAACTGGACAAAAAACAAATGCTTAATAACAACAGGAAAAGATATTTCATAATTTAAAAAATTAATCGTCAGCTCTGGTGCAGCACTTCGATCTCATCTACCCGTCGGACAATGGCCTTTAGATTCTTCTCAAAGATAGACAAAATTCCTAATCCAATATACATAAAAATAAGAATAACAACACGATACAAAGCTAAAGGAACATAATTAACGATCCATTCCGAAGAAACCAACCCGATGATCAAAATCATAATCGGTATTGTTAAACCAAGATAATTGCGATAAACGCAGTATTTGTTCCCTCGAGGCCGATGCCGTAATAGGTATACTGGAATATAAAAAACTAATGTACCAATCATCCCTAATTTTAATCCCGTCCAAAAACCATCTGCATCGAGCGGCACAAAATAATAGAACAATGTGAAGTACACGATATAAATTGCACTATGCCAATGCTTGACGAACTGTAAAAAATCAGCAGGAAATTTATTGATTTGTTTTCTTTGCAGATTCAATTCATAACTAGCTGCAATGCTTCCAAACCCTGACTCTCCAAAACTGGCATAAGCGAGATCAATGGCTCGATTGAAATACATGCCGGCATCTGAAGACATCAGTTCCTCTACCTTACAGGCGAAGTGATCCAAAATTTCAAGTTGAACATCAACATAATGATATCCTTTAGAACGGATAAAATCCATCAGAATACCTAACTCCGCTTTGGTCAATTTCTTTTCTGTCATGATACAATTGGTTTCGTGTTCAAAATAACCTGCAACTTCTCCACAAAGGTCAACGCATCTTTCATTTTAATTATCTGCGCTTTTTTTCCCTTCACTGTCAGGGAGTAATACTTTCTTGCTCTTCCATCGACAACTTCTATTGCTGTATCCAGAAGCCCTTCCGCTTCTAACTTATGTAGTGCAGGATAGAGCGCTCCCTCAGTGAGGATAAACTCCCCATCTGTTATGAGTTTTACCTGTTGGGTCATTTCATAGCCATACATTCTTTCCGTTCCAGACAATAGCTTCAGAATAATCGTTTGTAAAGTGCCTTTTAATAGCTTCGTATCTTTCATTCGTTCATCTTAAAAAAGTAATTAAATATACCTAATTTTCTTATATATAAAAAAACATAAAAAAACTATGATACAGCAGGATGCACTTTAACTTCCATCATCAGATTTGGCCTTTGCACGGTCTTTTGACTGCACTGCTTCTACCCTGCTTTTGCCTTGCTTTTGGAATTCACCTAGCAAATCCCTATGAATCGCCCAGTCTTAACCTAGTTCACTAGGTAAACACAAGGTTTCAGCTAGGTGTTCACTAGGAACAAGAGCGAACAAAGGTAATGACAGGAGCGGATAAAGGCATAAGCAGGTCGGGAGCGAAAAAGCCGCTAGAGCTGGGAACTCCAAACGGCTTTGCACTAACAATTATATATAGAATGATATGATTATCCTGCTTTTAATAGATCAACAATAAGACGATCTCTATTTTCATTCAATGAGGGGTAAAACTGATTTAGATCAACCAATATGATTGGCATCCCCCTATTTTCGGGCTTATACAAGACATTATCCACCAAGTCCCGACAGAAAACCAACGATTCATTATCCGTAAACACTTCTCTTGACCTTTTGAGGAAACTATCAAAAAAACGTCTGGGATTATTGATAATTTTAAGATGCTCTTGGTTTGGAAAAACTGTACTGGAGAGATCTAGCCCTCGAGAAAATATAACGTCCTTTAATTCTGCATGACCAAAATTTACCAAGGGAGTCTTTAATGGTTTGGCTTTTTTGAGAATAAAAAGATTGGTGGAATATAAGTCTTCTGTAAAAGGAATTCCATAAAACCATGAAGAACTGATCTTTCCTTTAAATACCACATGAATCAAATTCGTCCCGTCGAAAGTTGTTTTGTCAAATGTATTGTAAAGGAAGGACGACTTTTCAATTTTTAGATTTCCAATGATGGCTTTCGAAAAATCATTCGCTTCGAATGTACTTTCCATCCAAAGCCCAGATTCCTGAAAAACAACAGACTGAAAGTTACAGTCTACAAAGGTACAGCGAATGAACTTACAATCACGAAACATGGAGTTCATGAAGCTTTTCCCTTTTATCTTGCAATCGATAAAAGAACAGTTTTTTAAGACTTTGTGATTGAATTCAAAACTTTCAATCTCACTTTGCTGGAATATTTTATTAGTCAGTGCCATGCTAAAAATGATTAATAGGCTAAAATTTCATAGTAGTTGCATTTCAAATGGATATTTAACGGCCAAAATCTCCATTTATACATTGATGACAACGGGAAAAACAAAACGTCCTGAAGGAATTTTGACTTTTTTATTTTTTTTTCCCAGCCTAAAACAGCCAAGACATAAAACATGTCGTTGCAAACTAACGATAGGAATATATTAGCCAGCCATTCTTCAACTGAACAATAAGCACAAAAAAAGCCGCAAGGACGGGGAGTCCTTTACGGCTTACTACCTATGAAAAACATTTACCTTACGTGTAAGGCACTATCTACTATGACAATTAAAATTAAAATGTCGCACATAAATCTGCAGCGCAATAAATTAACAAATTAAGATCTGCTCATTTCTTACTTCAAAAAAGCGCCAAGATATGTTTCGGCATTTCTTGGATCCAAATATAAAGTCCTCGGTCAGCGATTCAAGCCTCCGTTTACAATTCGCCAAAAATGATTTACGATTCGTTTATTGTATTATTTTAATCGGCTGGTTAATTAGCCCTTTACTGCTATAAGAAAAAAAAGTATATTGGTGGACGCAATTAAAACTGTTTATGAAATTGATAAAAAATATCTTGGTAGTGCTTGTACCGCTTACCTTATTCAGCGACATAACCTTTTCCCAAAGCAAAGAGGAGCTTAAAAAAAATATGAAAACAGCAGTATAGATGAAGAGCTCAAGAAGAAGATGGCTACGGAATATGTCTTTCCCGATAGCCTCATCTTATCCCCTTTACACTATACCAATTCCTATTAAGCCTAAAGAAACCTATTTCAGCTGGGGCGATTATGAACATTCCTGGGTCACTATGTATGTCGAAGATTTAAGCACAAAAAAAGTGGTCAATGTAGGCTCACTGGCCTTCCCGGGTAAAAAGATTCAGATGAAAGGGCATATCACATCGTTCTTAGAGCAATACAAGTATTTCATCGATTTTGCACAAAGGCCGAGGGATCTTGAAGGATTAAATGTCATCCGATACGACAAATTACCTAAAGTAACCATTGTTCAAAAAAATCTACGCATTAATGGTAAATTGGTCAAGTTTGAAAAAGTGCCGACTTACCATAACCGTACACACAACCCCGAACAAAGTAAAGTTGCCGGTGAAATTCCTATTCTATCCAAGGATATTTATAACCCTACGACCGGTGAACTGACACTCGAAACGGGCGTGTCTGTAAAATGCCCCCCCAAGAAAGAGGACGGCAAATAGCCGGCAATGAATTATGATAAAATGCGATCATCGTCTACGACGACAACTTTGATGCCCGCAGTTTCAACAGCGATTAGGATTACTATTTTTAGGTGGAGGATTTTAATGAAAATGGTCGTTCGAAACAGAGCAAAAAATTGCTCCATATTGAATAACGTATAGAATGCCCTATCCCATCGGGTAAAAAAAGAGTCTTCTCATCACAATGATGAGAAGACTCTTTACTTAATCACAAACCAAGTTTGACTTTTTGCTGGTATATTGACCTCAAAGATCCCTTCCGAGGCTGCATTTAATGGCATTGTCCTACTGTTCTGATCTTGCTCAACCACTTGCACATTTCCTTTCAGTCCGGTATAGTATAAGTTGACCTTAATTTTTCGTGTTATCGCTTCGTCCAATGGATTATAGATCATTAGTAATCCCTTTTCTTTTCCCGCTGGATTTACGTGAAAAATAGCATCATAATCCATCCCGTCAGGACGTCTCACATGGATGATATCACTGTCCAAAACTTCACGGTGTTTCTTGTAAAAATTCACCCATTTGGTTACTACATTTTTCGTCTCTGGGGAGTCATAAAGCTGTGGTCCACGATAACAAGCCTGTACACCTGCGCCAAATAGATTGGCCAAGCGTTGTTCATAATGAGGCAGGTGATCCTTCAAAGGCTCTATCGTTGCCTCTTTGCCGCCACCTTGATATTCTACCAATGGAACAAACATCCACCCCATCGATGGTGCCTTCGCCCAGGTACCATCGAAGATATTCTGTCTTTCCACAATTTCCTGTTGTGCCCTCGGTAATGACCAATTCGCTTCGCGGTAGCCCATTCCTACTTTGTTGCCGCCGTTCAAGAAATACATATCCGGAATATTCAGGTAGATTCCCTTTTCACGGCACCATTTGTAAAAATCAGTAATCCGTTTAAACTGATTCCATTGCGAGTCTTTTTCATTATGATGCCCGGGGTGATCGGTGGAATAGCACCAATCTCCAGGATAAGAGCCATCGTGCTCAAATACACCCAGTCCCGAACTTTCGTACAGGTTATACAGCTTTTTGAAGTAAGCCTGGCCCCATTCACTCTCAATACAGGGTGAACTTCCAAAGCGAGGATGCATGCCTTCAGGTAGCACAACGTCATTTTTAGCATCAATATGCCGACTGGCCAGGAGCGAATAGCCTCCAAGTTCAATTCCTTTGCTATGCGCATAGTCAGCAAGCTCTTTCATACGCTTGAGATTTTCGGGAGAATCATCTTCGGCATTGAATCCAGACCAAAAGGTCATAATCACCATTTCAAAACCAACCTCCGCTGCTTGATCAATTGCCTTTTTTACCGACTCGTTGTCCGAACTCCGTACATGCATCAATATTGGATTTTCAGTTGCCCATGGCGCCATGGAGCGCAGCATTTTTCGATATCCAAGGCTCTTACGTTCGCGTTCCCAGCTATCGTTCAACAGCTCCCAAACCCGATAGCTTGCAAATTCTCCACCGGCAGCAACCTGTTGTTCGGGTCCCATTTTAGGTGCAACTTCCAACAGACAGGGTGTCTCCCGGTCGTAGTGGACCTGTGTGGTATATAGCGGGTCTTTTTTCCACTCCAGACTCGAGGAATAAACGACTTCCTCGCTCATACCGCCAAATGTATAATCTGTTTCCACGGTGATATTAGGGTATAACCAACGGCTTCTATGATCTACCGAACTTTCGGGCTCAAATACAGCCAATTGCTCACTCTTAAAGCTATTAACCACAATTTCCCGGTCCGACTGATTCTTCACAGTAATCCACTTACTAAAGATCGGCATGTCATCATAAAGATCATAATGAACCTGTACCGTAACGTTTTTCATATAAGCAAGTTTACTGGACAGATCGCCTGCAAATTGGGATGAAAAATCACCGTATGCCCAAAAACCTTCTATTTTGGAGCGACCTTCCTTTGTAGAAGCCTTTCCATCTTTGTTCTCGCCGTTTGGATCCATTTTTCCGACACGAACCAACTGTATCTTGTCACCTGACTTTAGCGAAAGATGACCGACAGTATGCCATTGTTGTCCATCCAAAGAGGCTTGTGCCAATAATTCTTTATCCGCTATTTCATATCTAAACCATAGCTGATCTGCTTTACCAACTTCGAAGGTTCCGTTATCGCGTTTGCCATCAAAAAAGACTACTTTGCCTTCGCTTGCTCGCCAATAAAGTCTGGGGCTACTATTCGTTAGTGTTAGCCCAAAACCCAATCCCCAATCGTTGGATTGATCAGTACCTTTATTCATCTTGGCGACGAGTACCTTTGCGTCTTGAGGAACCGCTCTTTCAGCAAATACTGCCGCATTCTCCAGTGCCATAATCTCGCCCACTTTTTCTTCATTGACAAAGGAATTACGTGCATGTGATTTTGACACTATCAACTTCCAGTCGGACGCTAAACGCTGAAATTTATCTTCCAACAGCAATGATCTGTTTTGGTCACTTTTGCTCTTTGCGGCAAGAGCATCGATCGCCTGTTGATCCAATGTATAGTTAAATGTCAGCTCTTTGCCCGGCACTGGCCAAGGCATCTCTTTAGGCATCCAGTTTGGCCTCTTTTTCCAGCCAAAACGGGGTTTTGTATCTTCAATTTTATAATCATGGAACTTAAAAGCCATGGGATTAGCCTTTAAACTCGGTATCCATTCTTTTAGTAAGTAATTATGTACTTTTTATCCTTCCAATCCACCGACATCAAAGGTAAACCCATCGATTGTTACACTGGCTTCAGATCGGATCGACCTTAGAAATGCTGTATTTCCAGTCAATTCGTCCAAACCAATACTGGCTACATTTGGAAAAGTCGTAAATGTACGGCTGACCAAGCCATTGGAAAATACCAAATGACCTTCTTTCGTCTTGAAGAGCCCTGCTTTCGCATGGGGAGTTCCTATTAGCCAGTCTCCAGACAGGCTGTTGCTTTCTTTGTTAAATAGCGGCAGCTGCTGACTATAGCTCTGCTTTGCCTGGCCCAACACGCCTAGTAGACACAGGATATAGAGTTGTTTTTTAAAGTAATTCATCTTTTTAGTTTGCCAATACATTTACTGACGCGACTTTCAGATACTTGCTTAAAACTTTGATTTTATTTGCTTTCAACAGTATTACCGAGCCCCATTGTTTATTTGGTTCGTTCCCCATTACTTCGTCAAGTCTACTGGATCCAAAGATATCTGCAATTTTACCACCTAAAAAAATGCTTAAACAATTGATTCGATTTGACCAAAAGTTTACCATAGACTATAAAACTGAAACAAGATAATCAATATAACAATAATCTCATTCTTTTTGTATTCCCAAATCAAATTCCCTTAAAATCTCAAATACCCGTTCTTTGCGCAATAACCACATGCCTAACTTTTCTTCGGCAACACCATCCAAAAGTCGGTATGTAAAGATAATACCCTTCTGTTCATCCAACTGAACCCCCAAATATTTCAGTGCAATACCATCTTTATACAGTATGGGGCAAATTTCCGTAATATGTGAGGACAATAAGAATACACTGTTCTTGTATCCTTTCAAACAGTTGACTAACTCCAGGGTTGCTTCACTGGCATCACTATGGTTTGTCCCCTTGAATAGCTCATCCATGAGAATAAACATTTGTTTACCGGATGCCAATAATTCCGCCAAATGTTTAACCCGTAATACTTCGTTAAAAAAGTGACTTGCACCTGCATTTATATTATCACCTAAATTTATGGTCGCCGATATTCCGTCAAAAAGTACTGTTTTCATCGCATCTGCTGAAACCGGAAAACCAAGATGTGCCAGATAAACGCAGCTTCCAATTGTCTTCAACAAGGTAGATTTGCCCGTCATATTTGCTCCGGTCAGATACCAAAGGTTGTTTTCTTTTTTTATTTCTACATCATTTTTAATGGCATCTTCAATAAATAAATTATAAGCTCCACGTATGGTGATCATATCCTCTCCCCCTGTCTTTTCCTCAATTTGAGGAAAAACAAGATTCTTTCCTTTGATACTTTTTGCTACACTGAACAAAGCATCCAAATGATACAAAACATCGAAAATCTCACGTATTGCATTTCGTTTTATATTTCTAAAAAGATAATCGTATTTGATCATCAGCTCCTTAGAAAATTTGTTATTCAGCAACTGCTTAAACTCATCCCGATCGATATCTTCCAAAACACAATCTACGTGCTTACGATATTCTTTGAGAATAGCTAAACTATGACCTTCTGATTTTGCAGATGCTAAAAAAATAGCAAGACCATCTGTAATCTTAGCGATCTCGTGAATAGATCGCTTAATAAGTATCTCGCGTTTTTTAAAATCCAAAGACAAAAAATTCGTTGACACCATTTCGAGATAATAAGTAGCCCTGGAAGATGAATAGGGTTCTTGCGGCAGAGACAAATATTGCTCCAGATCCTGCATCATATACTTATCCAATAGATCCGAAATCTCAACTTTTTGCATAAAAAGAATTAGATGCTGTCTGCTTTCTATTTCCAATTTAGAGGAAAGAGGTTTAAGAAAATAACTATACAACATATCCCGCCCACCTAGCGTAACTGTACAATCGAAAAAATCGACCATATCCTTATACCTACTGTTGGTAACATTTAAATCCGCTAAGGTTTGCTTGTCAACGATCGACATAATTTATTTATTGTGGCTCTTTCCTTAAACTTACTCAAAGTCATTATAATTAGCAACACTGTAGCAGAATCGTTATACAGCGAAATAAGTTTTCATAATCATGAGATTACTAGCGATTATTCTAGAATATTAAAACGGAAATATTTAACTAATGAGCCAATCAGGCAAGACATAGGTTCTTAAGCATTTAAATTTATAGGACATATCCAAGGAATAACGCAAGGGTAAAAAACAAAAAAACACCCGAAAGCATGGGGTACTCCGGGTGTTTTAGCCATATTATTAACCTATTTTATGAAAAGTGCCCTTGAATGGGCAACACTAAAATAGAAAATAACTTTGTATAAACAAAATAAAATTTAAAAAAATCATTTTTTATAAATCACTAAACCGGTTAAACATGGAAATTTAGCAGCGCGGCTAAAGGATTTCAAGTTGCGTTTTTGTCTAGGAACAAGTTAAAATCAAATTAATATTATCTTAATATATTACAGGGGGTAACAAGGGGTNNACCCCTTGTTACCCCCTGTAAAAGTAGTGTTATTCCCTTCTTAATTTTGAATCTGAGGAGAACTTGATGCAGCCCTTCGCTATCATTGTGAGATTTTGTTTAATTTTAAATCGATCAAGTAACTGTTAGCTATGACCGAGCGTGAAATTCTGAGACAACATATCGACAAAACCGTCCAGTTAAACGACGAACAATTCGACTACTTCTTTTCTTTTTTTAAACCGATCTCCTTTAAAAAGAAACAAATGATTATCCGTCAAGGAGACCTTGTGGAACAAGAGTATTTTGTGCTAAATGGCTGTTTAAAGACCTATTTCACCAACGATGAACAAAAGATGCATATCTTACAGTTCGCCACAAAAACCTGGTGGGCTTCCGATTATAATGCATTGCATAACCAAGGCCCAGCTACGGTCAATTTAGATTGTGTCAGCGATGCAGACACTCTTTGCTTATCGAACGAAGACCGTGAAAAAGTATGTAAGGAAATTCACGAAGTTGAAACCTTTTTTAGATGGCGTTCCAATAAAGGATATATTGGGCTGCAAAAAAGAATAATGTCACTGCTGAACAACGATGCTCGAAGCCGCTACGAGGAACTCATGCAGCAATATCCTGAACTCTATAATCTCATTCCCAAACATTTGATTGCAGCATATCTGGGTGTTTCCCGCGAAACACTGAGCAGGCTATACCAAGCCAAATAATGTGATCTATATCACAAAAGCAAAACCATTCGCTAAATTGTGATGTATATCACATAGGGCTCTGGCAACTTATCCCCTACTTTGTACTATCGTTTTAAACATATAATTTTTTAACAGACTTGGTTATTTAATATGAAAAAAGACAAATTAAAAGTATTGGTTGTATTGACATCACATGACCAATTGGGAGATACGGGAGAAAAAACAGGTTTTTGGATTGAGGAATTTGCAGCACCTTACTATGTTTTACAAGATGCAGGAGTGGACGTCACAATCGCATCGCCTAAAGGTGGTCAGCCACCGATAGACCCTAAAAGTGCACTCCCGGATTTTCAAACCGAAGCAACCAAACGTTTTGATGCCGATAAGGAGCTTCAAACAAAATTGGCAAATAGCATTCCTTTGGATCATATCAATGAGCAGGATTATGATGCTGTTTTCTATCCTGGGGGCCATGGCCCTTTGTGGGATTTAACCAATGATAAGACATCCATTGCATTGATCGAATCATTTTGGGCCCACAACAAACCTGTCGCTGCCGTATGCCATGCCCCAGCTGTATTTCGCTATGTCAAGGATAGTAATGGTCAGCCACTGATCAAAGGCAAAAAAGTTACCGGATTTTCAAATAGCGAGGAAGAAGCGGTTCAACTAACGGATGTTGTTCCCTTTTTAGTGGAAGATGAACTCGTAAAATTGGGTGGTCAGTACAGCAAAGGGGAAGATTGGCATAGTTATGTAGTCAAAGATGGTCATCTCATTACCGGGCAAAACCCTGGGTCTTCGGAAGAAACTGCTAAAGCTTTGTTTGCTCTATTGAGCAAGATATAATAAACAATTAGCTAAAATCAACAAGGTTATTTCCNNGGAAATAACCTTGTTGATTTTTATATAGGTAGCAGCAAAGTACAAACTGGCTTTGGCCGATTTATATTTTTTGTGAGCAATATATAAAACCGTAATTTTTCCAATAGTGGAATGGACATCCTATAAGATTTTGGCATAAAAAAAGCACCGGAGTTTTCCGGTGCTTTTTTAGTTCAGAAGTTCAATAAAGACAAGTGAGTTAATTATTTTATGCTATAGGTTACGTTTGCCATTGTCAACCAAGACGAGGTAAATCGTATATTAATTGTATCGCCCGATTTGCCCAAAGCCTGAACATACACGATCATTTTTCCATGATAAACGCGCTGTTTATTATCGGTATAGTCGCCCATATCTGCATTGTTCCCCGCTTCCATACCCAGTAATCGCGCATGTCCAGCAATATCACAGGTGATTTCATCTTCCGAAAGGACCACAGGAAGTCCCTTGTTATCCACCACTTGCAAGGCAACCTGCAAAATGCCACCGCTCTCAATCGCTTTCCCTCCTATCACCGTCGCCTGAATCGCCGCCGGACGTTCACTGGATTCGATAGTGTGCCGAACTACTTCTTTTTTATTCGTGTCCAGACCAACAACCTCTAGTTTACCAGCTGCATAGGGAATATCCCAAAAGATGATACCTGTCTTCTCATCGTAATTTTTCTCTTCGCCAACAACCTTACCATTAAGCTCCAATCGCGCCTGAGGGCTATTGGTGTAACAGACCACCCTGATTTGCTGCCCCTCCTGATAGTTCCAAATTGGCCAGGCATCCATGGAGGGCGCTTCATTTTTCCGTTGCCCCTGTTCGGATTCCAATGCAGACCAGACATCGGTAGTCGTTGCTCCGCCCTTCAATGGATAGGTTCCCAAATAAGCCATTGGTTTATCGGACCACAGCGATTGGCGGTAATAACCCCTCGGTTTAATAAAACCTGCGAAATCCAGCAGTCCCGAATAAAATCCACGTGAAGGCCAACGCCCCGACTCTCCGAGATAGTCAATACCCGTCCACAAGAACTGGCCAAATATATGCTTGTTGTCGCGTACGGCAAGCCATGCCGGAAGATCGTGCCGATTCTCACTTCCGAAAATCACGCGTGCTGGATAGCGCTGATGATCCAGTTGATAACGACTTTCGGTATAATTGTACCCTGCAATGTCGAGTGCCCCCGGATAGGCCGTTTCGTTGGACATAGCCACACCTGCAAGCCCTGCTGTAACAGCTCTGCTTTTATCATATTTTTTCACAACCGCAACCAAGCGTTTCGCTATATCACCCAATCGCATCGCATCTGGTGCATCCTTTTTGTATCCGCCATACGAAGCCTGTGTAAAACCACCCTCCTTCTTCTCGCCGTTAAGGACAGGATGTGAATAAGGGTCATTTGGATAATCCACTTCATTCCCTATACTCCAGGCGAAAATCGAGAGGTGATTGCGATCCCGTTTGACCATATCTGCAAGATCTTGCTCGCCCCAGCTTTCAAAAAAGTCATACGATCCCTCAAAACCGGGGGTCCCGACATTCCAGCCCTGCAGCCATTTCCGTTTTGGAAATTCCCATTCATCAAATGCCTCATCCATAACCAACAGCCCCAACTCGTCACATAAGGTGTAAAGCGAGGATGCTTGCGGATTATGACTGGTTCGAATGGCATTGACACCCAAAGATTTTAATGTCTGCAGCCGTCGACGCCATACCTCGGTATACATTTCAGCACCTAGCACACCGGCATCGTGATGTAGGCACACGCCTTTGACTTTCATCCATTCGCCGTTTAAAGCAAAGCCCTTGTTTGGATCAAATGTAAAAGTTCGGAAGCCCGTTTTGATTGCCGACTGATCAATTTGCTTTCCATTTTGCAATACGCTTGTCCGCAAGGTGTATTGATTGGGTTGATCCAAGCTCCACAATTTAGGGTTTGCAACCGTCAATTGCTGCTGTATCGTCGCTTTAGCGGCAGCATTAACCTTCACTTTCTCCGATTTATTAGCGACAACCTTCCCTGCGGCATCAATCAACTCCTGCACAACGGTAACCGCACTGCCGTTGGACGTACTATTGACAACGGTCACTTCGGTATTTAACATTCCTTTCCCTTGCTTTAGCTCGGGATAGGCATATACTCCCCATTGATCAATATGCAAGGGATTGGCCTTTACAAGCCAAACGTCACGATAAATGCCCGATCCCGTGTACCATCTTGAATCGGCACTTTTACTGTGGTCGACCTTAACAGCGATGGTATTTTCTTTTCCAAACTCAATATATGACGTGATATCATAAGAAAAGGATATATAGCCGTTGGGGCGTTTTCCAACAGATTTGCCATTGACAAACACCTCGCTTCGGTTGTATACCCCCTCAAAATAGATAAATATTTTTTTGCCCTGATCTGCCATAGGTATCAGGAGCTGTTTTTGATACCAGCCAATACCGCCGGGTAAATAGCCTGTCGCGCTGGCTAAACTTGGACTGAGGGGGTATTTTACGCCCCAATCATGGGGCAAACGGACCTGCTGCCAGGCTCCACGCTTCGTTTCTGCGCTGGCCTGCCACTGGATATCACCCAAATGGAAACGCCAGTCTGAATTGATCGCTTCGGCCTCACCAAATCCAGCCTGTGCGTATAGGCCACTGATGCCCATACCAATA
The DNA here is from genome assembly GCF_002494055.1 of Sphingobacterium sp. UBA7038. Lineage (NCBI taxonomy): Bacteria > Pseudomonadati > Bacteroidota > Sphingobacteriia > Sphingobacteriales > Sphingobacteriaceae > Sphingobacterium > Sphingobacterium sp. UBA7038. Next base: position 113,563 of record NZ_DLAV01000015.1, on the reverse strand, counting down.
GAAACAGCTAAGACGGATAGTTTTTTTATGAGATTATTCATTTTACTTTTTTGCATTAGGTTCAAGTGATTAAAGCGTTGGAACGACAGGCAATACATGGCCCTGATCATCAAAAAATAACCGGTCCATGCACACCTCTCGATTAAACCCAGCAGCATCGCCCATATCGATACCTTTGGGATAATTAAAACGATGATATACAATATACCATTCATCTTTACCTGGAATCTGCAAAATAGAATTATGTCCTGTACCATAAATTCCTTGGGTAGGATCCTTTTGCAAGACTAAATTATTTTCAGGAACAGTGATCGGTCCATCTGGAGAAGTCGCGGTTCCATAACGTACCCGATAATTTTCACTTCGGGTGTCATCCTCCGACCAAAAGAAATAATAAAGACCTTTTCGGTAGACAACATAGGCGCCTTCCCGGAAAGTCTTGTCGGGTGTTAACACTTTGATTGTATTTCTTTTAATCGAGATCATATCCTTATTGAGTTCAGCAACAGCTAGGTAGCCATTTCCCCAATACAGGTAGCTTTTTCCCGATTTCGGATCGTTAAACACCGCCGGATCAATTTCCTGCCCTCCTTTTACACCATTTGGTTTGAAATCGATCAAGGGTTTACCTGAATCTTTAAATGGGCCTGTTGGCAAATCGGCCACCGCAACACCAATCTTTTGGGCCGCTGTAAAGTAATAATAGTACTTATAATCGTTCTTGATTTTCTTTTCCGTAATTGTAGGTGCCCATGCATGTCGAGGCCCCCAAGCAACATCTTTTTTCAGATCCAAAATCACACCCTCATCTTTCCAATGACTTAAATCTGTGGAAGAAAAAGTTTTAAAATAATAACCACCCCAACCGTCAAAGCCATCACTCGTTGGATAGATATAGTATTTCTTTGTTTTATTGGAATAGAGGACATCCGGATCGGCATAAAAGCCATCCAATACTGGATTCTTTCTGAATGTGAATTCCATATCTTTGGGTTTCTCCCATTTGGTGGTCAAATCCAGAATTTCTTGTCTTGAAATAGGAATGATGGTCCCATGCCGTGGATGAAAATCCATGTCAATTTGATGGTCGATTACTTTAAAACGATCAAGGTCTTCAGAGGTGCAGAATTGATACTTCCCCTTACCATAGACATCATACATCAGGATATATTTGTCCGACTGATTGAGTTTAAAGACACTGGATCCTTCCACAGCATCATTGGTCTGCTGTTTATAGCCCGGTTGTTCAATCCACTTACCCGAAGTCAGGGAATCAGTTATCGCTAGCTTAATGCCATTTCCATGTCCTTCGGTCTTGTAAAAAAGGTAGAACAAACCATTCTTTGCAATAATATCGCCATCGATACAGGATTTACCATTTTTTGGAAGAAACAGCACGTTAGGTTCGGTTTCAAAATCTGTAAAGTCCTTGTTTGCATAAGCATAGTAGATGATATCTGGACCATTTCCGTGCTGCATGGACCAGTACACCATATATTTGTCCACCGAAGGGTCAAATATAGTCTGGGGCGCCCATACTCTTTTCAACGCTTCCTGACCTTTGAAACGCTGCTGTATATCGATTGCCTGATGGGACCAATGGACAAGGTCTTCGGATTTTAGCAGGATCAAACCCCGATTAGAATCCCAGCCTTTGGAGGAAGTCATGTCGGTGAGCACCATATAAAATGTTTTTCCATCTTCGCCACGGAGAATATGCGGATCCCGAACACCGCCGGTTTTACTGATTATCTTCGAATCCAGGATAGGCTGATTGTCATTCAACGCGCGATAGGTATAGCCATCTGTGCTGATCGCAAAACAAACAGCTTCGTCTACAACAGCATTCCCTTTGAAATAGGCAAATAAGTAACCTGCAAAATCTTTGTCGGTAGGTCCGCTGCGATAAGCCTGTGCAAAAACACCGCACGTAGCATGTATTAAAAATAAGGTAACTAAGATTGAAATTCCGTTTTTTTTCATGAAGATTTAGTTGAAGAAATAAGCATTGGCTTATTTTCGCGTCTATACATTTTTGCATCTCTAAAAGCCACGGGATTTGATCCCGTGGCTTCGTAATCTGACCATTTAACTTGTCGTCAGCACCTATTTTAAAGCTATTTTTTGAACGGCAGTATAGTAGTAATCTCCCGATACCGTAGCTTTCACCCCTATTCGGGCAAACACATAATCGAGGTTTTTCAAATTGTCCGGCAACTCTCCGACAATCCTCGTCGGTTGACCGAAAGCAATGTTAGCCAAATTGGCGTCCACACGTAGCTCGCGTTGTACCTGATCTGTCAAGACAGATTTACCGAGGTAAAGACGCACAAACTCCAAATTTGCCGTACCTACTATTCTGTTCACCGTAAAGTTAGCCGAAATACTGTTATTATTTTTTTGAAAAGACTCGTTTGTCACCGTAAAATAGGGTGTTACAGGTACATCAATGGTCGTATTCCCCTTCACTTGTACCAAAACCGTATCAGTTGCCTGTTGCAGCCATGGTGAATCTCCTTTCCGCACCAATTTGTATTCGCCATCAAAAAGACTAACAGAAAAAGAGCCATCCTGATCAAAATATACGGGTATTGCTGAGCGAAGCGGGTACCCATCCTGCCATAATTCCAATTGAGGGCCGTTATTCCGAACGCCAATTGCCTTCCCCTCATAAACAACGCGTCCTGAAAGGGTTGATTTTGGAGCTTCAAAATTATCATATTCACAACCTACAACGAGTAGACTTGCAAAAGCTACCAATAAGCTTAAAAATTTTATTTTCATGGTTCAATTAGATTAATGGAATGGATTTCTAACTATTTTAGGATTTTTATTGATGACATCCTGACTAATGGATGCATAATAATTGGCCATACGGAAAAAGCGTGCCTTTCTGAAACGCGCAGGTCTTACCCGTTCATAGATATACTTACCGTCATCGGCATGCCCTGGGCGCACGACACGATAAGCATATAGTCCATATACAACCGCGTTGGGATCATTTTCAGATCCGTCCCACACCAAATGTGCAATACGCCATCTTTTAAGATCATAGTAACGATGATCTTCGAAGGCAAGTTCAACACGACGCTCGTTGCGGATGATATCCATCGTTAGATTACTGATGCTATTGGCCGGAAATCCTGCTCTTTCCCGCAACTTATTGACATAAGTTCTTGCATCTACAGTCTGCCCCAGCTCAAATGCAGCTTCTGACGCGTTGAGATAAATTTCACCCAGACGAAACCACGGCCACCAGTTAGCAGCTGATGTACCACGTGTGCTGGCCGCCGGCGCATCACTGACAAATTTCCGGATATAGAAACCGGTGTTGCTGACGTCCTGTGCATCATAAAGCGGTCCATCAAAGCCGGTCCACAAACCACCACTCGCATAATTCTGTCCCAGTTGTGGTGCTGCAGTAAACTGGTAGGCTCCATTTGCCCCCCAAGTTGCCACTCCAGCCTGAATACTTACAGCACGTCCGCGGAATGAAGTTCCCGGATAAATCACCGTTCCAAACAAACGGGCATCTTTATTTGCAAAAATATCGTTGATATTTTGGTAGGCTACGTAATTTCCTGCGCCGTTTTTATCATGTAATGTACCTTTGCTACCGTCTAGATAATCAAAACTTTCTACAAGGCTCAATGAAGGCGAAATCGTCGATGACGACTCATTGTCTTCGGTCAGACTTCTGACGATATTGTCATAAGCAAATCGGTGAACTTTTAAACTCGTTACAAAATCCTTTGCAAAGATGACCTCAGCACCAGTTTTCTTATTGAGCATATCATAAAAATTGGCACCTTTATCGGCATTCTCATTGTAAAGCGCATAGGGACCGTTCATAATTTCCTTGGAGGCAGCCAGCGACTTGGTATAATACCCAGTAGCCATATTGGCAGGAATTCCCACTTCTCCCCCTGCAGTCGTTATCGGTGAGGCCATCAGATTATTATATTTCGCGATGGATGCCGCATAAAGCATTGCCCGACTTTCCAAAGCTAATGCCGTATACTTGTTGGCTCTGGTCTTACTGGCATTATAGACGGCGAGATCTTCCTTGATCTCTTCCAGTTCTTTGTAAATAAAATCGTAGACTTCATACTCTTTGGCACGTGCCACCTGCAATGGTGTTGGATCGCCGCTAAAGTCATAGATAAGTTGCGTAGTGACAATCGGAACCCCTCCCATGCGTTTGACGAGTTCGAAGTAAACAAAAGCGCGGATGAAGCGTAATTCGGCTTTATACTGCTTGCGTTGTGCATCAGACAATTGTGTACTGAACTGATCGATATTTTCTAGGGAAAGATTCAGATCCCGAATAAGTCCATAGTCCCAATAGCGACCGTAATCGTCACCAAATTGGTAATCGTTACGCCAGTTTTGATCGCGATGTCCCGACCACATCGCATCATCCAATTCGGTCATTCCTCCTGTATTGAAAACACCATGTAACGTTGGCATTCTATCGTAATAATTGGCGACGAGTGAAGTCAACAGTTTCGGATCATTCCAAAGCTGTGCATCGGTAATCAATGATTTTGAATCCCGGTCAAACCAATCGTCGTGATTGCAGCTGCTCAACGAGGACAAGGTCAATAAAGCAACGCCTATGTAGGTAAGTTTAAATCGTAGTTTCATGTTAAAAAGTCATATTAAATCCAACCATAAATACCCTTTGCTGTGGATATACTACTGCTGCTCTCGCTTCGATCTCGGGATCAATCTGGTAGTCTTTGACATTGTCAAACGAAATCAAGTTTGAAGCATTGATATAGAACCGTATTTTTTCGGCCTTAATCTTTTGAATCCATGCTTTTGGCAGATTGTATCCAACCTCCAGGTTGCGGACTCGGAGGTAACGCACATTGGTCAACCAAAAATCACTGTTTCGACTATTGGGACCCGAGTTGCCGTTACGAATCGCAGGGTAGCGTCCCGGAATCCATTCGCTGTTTGGATCATAAGGGTCTTTGCGATGCCATCTATCTTCCAGCAGGTAGGCTGGAGAATTACCACCACCATGGAAGGCATTACGTAACTCATAATCCTGAAACCAGGATTGCACCGCACCACCGGCCAAATCAATATTTAAGTTGATACCCTTCCAGTCAAGTCCTATCCGGCCACCGAAGCTCATCATCGGTGCCCAACCTGTCGGATAACCGATCGGACGCTGATCCATATCATTGATAACACCGTCGCCGTTTACATCTTTATAAATCAGATCACCAGGAAGTTGTGTCCTATTGTTCTGACCATCATTATTGATCGGATGGTTACGGATCTCTTCTTCCGACTGAAATCTTCCGACAACTTGGTATCCCCACCATACGCCACCCCAGCGGTCTTCAATCGAGTTACGGTATTCATTCCACGAATTACTGAAACGAGGCTTATAGGTTTCTAGGTCACGATAACGTGAAAAAGTCATATTCCCACTGACAACATAGTTAAGTTCACCGACCTTATCGGTATAAGTAATGATACCTTCCGCACCATAATAGCCGTTCTTACCGAGGTTTTCATTGGGAAGGTCATAACCGATTTCAGCTGGTAATAGGACATCGTATCGTTTTCCAGGATATCCAGTACGGATAATTTTAAAGATATCCGCCGTCAATGTCAGCTTATTATTCAACAAGGTTGCATCGACCCCCATATTATAATTGGTATTTTTAACCCAGGAGAGGTTGCGCACTGGTAAACCTCTTGGCTGTACCCCGGGTACATAGGCTCCGTCTAAGACAGCACTTCCAGCCGCCCAATTATATCCGGCAAGGTAATCATGCATTCCCACACCCTCTTCAAGTCCGGTTTGCCCGATCGAAGCACGGATTTTAAGGTCACTCACGACGGATTTCAAAGGCTTGAAGAACCCCTCATCCGAAATACGCCAACCTACTGATGCTCCTGGAAACAATCCCCAGCGTTTACCCTCATAATATTTAAAGGACCCGTCATAACGGCCCAGAACTTCCAGAAGATACTTGCCCTTGTAGTTGTAATTGATACGGCCAATATATCCAGCCCGAGCCTCGTAAGCCCATTCATCGGCCAAACTATTGAGCTCCGACAGTCTCAACAACGGGATATAATTGTTCGAAGGATTTGCGCCCAACGCTTTATACGTCCGGTCCCAGTCTGAGCGCTCATAGCCTAACATTCCTGCGAAAGTGTGATCGCCGATCTGCTTGTTATAATCGATCTGGAACTGCGCAAACCGAGAAACAATCTCCCTCGTGGTATCGTAACGCCAGCCAGCATCACTTCCGCCAGTTCGCTTATAGGCATTATTTTCGTATCGATATACATCATAGGTATATTGGAAGCCTTCAAATTTATTATTGGTATAATTGTAAGAAACAGTTCCCTTTGCCGACAAACCAAAATTTGTCTTATAGGCCGCAAAGAGATTCACGTTTCCAGCAAGGTATTTATTGTCTTTATAGCCGGCGATATCGCGACTAAAGAGCGCCGGGTTATAGGGAAAATCATTTGTATGATTGATATACTCTGGATTGTCATTTGCATAAGGGCCTACCGTCGGTCTATTTTTCATAATAGCCAAAATCGAGGAGAAGTAGCCATCTCCACCTGGTAAGCCAACATCCTGGGTTCCCTCATGTCTTCCTGAAATCTGTGTACCCACTGTAAGTCCTTTGAGTACCTCAGCTTCCATATTGGCCTGAAAATTGGTTCGCTTATAATTGAAATCCTTGATCATTGCATCCTGATTGAGGTGGCCCAATGACAGGAAATAATTTGATTTTTCACTTCCACCGGTGACATTGGCATTGATGTATCGCTGTGGGATATTCTTACGGATCACCATATCATAATAATCATAGCCTTGGTAGCCAGGCTCTGTTCCAGCCTGCCATTTAGCCAACTCCTCGGGCGTATAAACCGTCTTCGGATCGCGGTTTTCATTCTGCGCAGCCTCAACCAATCCACGCGTGTATTGTTTCGCGTTTGCCATGGTCGGAAAACGTGTCAAATTCTGCCAGCCTTGGTAGCCATTAATATTGATTTTTGCACTTTCTCCTTTTGCTCCTTTTTTGGTGGTAATAAGTACAACACCTCTAGAAGCACGGAATCCATATACTGCCGCTGCGGCATCTTTCAAAATAGAGATACTCTCAATATCTTCGAGATTTAGCGAGTTGAAGATATCTGCTCCGGAGCCATTCTGTGTACCGACCCAGTCCGTACCTTCCTGACCTCCGTAGGCAACCCCATCAATTACATATAATGGCGAGCCCATATTCCGGATTTCAATCGCTGCACCACGACCGGGACGCGCGTCTTTGGCACGCACGGAGATCCCCTGCACCTTTCCTGCCAAAGCCCCAGCAGTTGTCGTCGATGATGACCGTACAATATCCTCTGATTTAATATTGCTTACTGCCCCCGTAATATTACGTTTGGACTGTTTACCATAACCAACAACGACGACATCCTCCAAAACATTTTCATCTGCCTCGAGCTGGATTTTTAAATTTGTTGTTCCATCCAATGGAACTCGGCGAGTCTTATATCCAACAAATGACACAACGAGCGTTCCTTTGTTGGCATTCAGCTCAAATTTCCCCGATTTGTCTGTTGAGGTTCCCTTTCCCCCTTCTAGAAGGAGTACACTCGCACCAACGATAGGCTCGTTTGCTTTGTTGAAAACTTGTCCCGTAACCTTCTCCTGCGCATACAGCAATGTTGGCATCACACTCAACATGGTGTAAAAAGAAGCAATCTTTAAGTTTTTCATAAATTTAAATACGAATTAAACAGTAAATAATACAATCTAGCCGGACAAGACAATATGATGGTAAACTATGGTCTACTTTGGTTATTTCTTTTGCATCGTTGCCACCCCTACCTAGATTTTATAATTGGATAATACCTCAAACTTAGCCCATTTTGCAGCATTACATCATATACAAATCCGTCAAAAATCATATAATTTTCAGTCAAAAACAGCTTTTATAATATATTTAAGGCATATTTCCTGTTTGATGAAACCTGAGCCTGCTTTATCGGTCTGCCATGAGGAGGCTGTTTTATGCGAAAAAAAATGCCCCTCGCCACGGAGGAGTAGCAGGGGCATTATGAGCGTTTGTGTATTCTTTTAATACGTTACCCGGATCTTATTGTCGGCTCGTTGGTATTCGGAAGGTAGCTGGCCAAACTCTTCCTTAAAGCACTGCCGAAAATAAATTGCACTATTGATTCCGACCATAAACGACACTTCAGTCACATTATATTTCCCCGTCCGAAGTAGATCCGCAGCCTTATGGATACGTATCTTGCGAACCAGCTGATTGATATTTTTACCTGTGATCCCCTTCAACTTGCGGTATAAGGTAGACTGACTCATATTCATTCGGTCAGCAAGGGCAGCAGCGTCCAATACTTCATCCTGCATATGCTGCTCGACAATCTGCATAAAATCCTGAACAAATTCATTTTCCCGCCACAGCTCCTCAGGAGGTTTTTGCTCGGTATAATCATCTGAATAGGGTGATTTGCTGTTTAAACTTTCCAAAATCAGTTCATTGATCTGTTTCTGTCGGCTCAATAGGTTGTCGATACGTTTGAAGAGTAAAGCTGCCGTAACAGGTTTGATCAGATAGGAGTCTATCCCCAGATCATAGCCCCGTTGCCGGTCTGCATCGGTGTTTTTCGCCGTCAATAGTAGCAGTGGAATATGACTTGTACTGCGTTCCTGTTTGAGCTGCTGTACCAGCTCAAAGCCATCCATATCGGGCATCATAATATCACTGATCACCAGATCAGGTATTCGTGCCATCGCCGTTTTATAGCCCGCAGCTCCATTTTCAGCAAGTACCACATCATAATGCCTTTGCAGGGTAGTTCCCAGATACTCCCTGAGCTCCGAATCGTCCTCGACCAGTAGAATCAGGGGGCGCTGCGAAGCCGTGGGCGGTTCGCTTTCTTGTGCGACAACTTGATCTACTTTTAGCTTGACCGTAAATGTAGTGCCTAGCCCAAACGTACTACTTACCTCTACCTTTCCATGATGTATTGCAACTAGTTCCTTGACCAAAGCAAGGCCAATTCCTGTACCTTGCGTACCTGTGCCTGGAATCTGATAATACTTTTTGAAAATCCGCTCAATATCTTCTTCGGCAATACCAACCCCCGTGTCTTCTACAGACAATATGGCCCAATGATTTAGATCTGCACCTTCGTAGCGCAGGCTTAGTTTAATATAGCCCGACGCTGTGTATTTATACGCATTCGACAATAGATTGTCGACAATCAATTGCACAATTTCTGCATCAAACGACGTACGTATATCCTCGGCAGGGAGCTCGGACGATACGCGAAGACCAGGTTTGTGATTCAATGTTTTATATTTATGTGTCAGATCGGCGAGCATTTCGCCCAAGGATCCTGCTTCGGGAACAAAGGGTTTAAATTGCGATTCTACCTTCCGAAACTCCAAAAGCTGGTTGACCAATGTGAAAAGTCTATTGGCACTTTTCTGAACCGTCTGAACCAACGCACGGTGTTTCTCAGCAAGCTGCTTTTCTTGCGACAGATCCTCAAGGGGACCCAGGATCAACGTCAGGGGTGTACGTAATTCATGGGTAATATGCGTATAGAAGTTCATCCGCTCGGCATGCAGCTGTTCGTCTTGTAAATGTTGCCGTTCTTTAAGTTTGAGTTCCGATTCGGCTTTCATCCTTTTGAAATAAAAGGATATAATCACATATCCAATTAGAAGCACGAGTAGCATATAAAATGCCTTAGCAGGTAAGCTCAAATAAAAGGGTGGCGCGATGTTAATCAGCAGCCGTTGATACTCTTGCGACCACTGACCGTTTTTCATTCGCGTACGAATGAGCAGCTCGTGCTCACCATAGGGAATATTACGAAAATCGAGGCTTGTCTCATTGCCCAAAAAAATCCAGTCATTATTGAGTCCTTCCAAATGATACCCAAATTCGACCAATCCATCCAAAGCAAAATCCATGACAGCAAGTTCGATGCGAAAACTATTTTCCTCATAATTGAGCGTGATAGTCTTTGTGCCCGACGGATATTTATCAACCTGCGCATTGGATTCGCTCGATTGAAAAACAATAAATCGGCTCACACTTACAGGTGAACTAGGTAAATCGGATGGAATAGCTGTGGGATTGAAATAACACATCCCTTCTTGCATCCCAAAATACAGGCGTCCTTCTGCATCCTTTCCAACGCTTCCGTTGATAAAGCCACCCAAGGGTAAACCAAAGGATTGGTCGTAGTGGAGAAAACGCCTCTCTTGCGGGACATAGCGCAACATCCCCGATTTGGTTGCGCACCAAATATTTCCGGTATGATCCTCAGCAACTCCATTGACAAACAGCCAAGCATTACCTTCCGGGGGTAACAATACTGCGAGATCACCGATTTTCTTACCTGCATCCTGCATGGCCAATCCGTGGTTTGTAGCGATCCAAATATTATTATCTCTATCGCGTAGCAAATGATTGATTGTATTATTGCGCAATCCACTCTTATTGTCCATCTTACGAAGCAGTTTACGGTCGGAATTATATACATAGAGTCCTTGCCCATAAGTTCCTACCCACATATTGTGCTGACCATCTTCCACTAGCGTTCGCGGTGCATAATCACCAAGCATAGGCTTATTGATCAGAAGCTTTTGAACATGGTGTGCCACTCCATCGTATATAAAAAGACCTTGATGGGCAGCAATCCAAATGTGCCCCAAATGATCCTCATATATCGCACGAACTTCGGTCACAGACTCCCCTAAATCGATCATATGCCAATCGGAAGATCCAGCATATTGGACAGCAATCCCGCCCTTCCGCAATCCCATCCATACATGCTGATGCCGATCCTTAAATGCCGTAAGTATAAAATCGTCGGGCAATCCGTTTTTTTGGGTAATTTGTCCCAACAAACGGCCTCCAGCATTCATTTCTACTATACCCGAGCCCTCAGTTACCAGTCGAGTCCGATTTTCACCAGTTAATACATTACTCACTGTTGCCAATCGGTCAGGTAACATATTGTCTGAAGGAAAAACACTAAAAAAAGGAGCCATATGCGAAACAACCCCTACACCTCCACCATATAACGCCAGCCAAATATTTCCGAACCGATCCGGAGTGATATGCTGGACCATGGTATTATTACCTTTGCCAAGATCAAAAAGCTGTATGTGCTGGACGCCTTCAAAACGTTTATCAAACGTATATTTCGGCTGCAACAAAAATAGTTGCGACGACTCGCCTCCTATCCATAAGGTATTGCCAATTTCCTTGATTGCGTAGACAAAAGGTTCATTCCCATTTTTTGCTAATCCTGCCAAAGGGACTTGCTGTAATTGACCTGAAGCCGGATGATATACAGCCAACCCTTTACGGGTTCCAATCCACACATTCCCCCCCTGATCGCAAAACAACACTTTAATTTCATTATCAGGAAGTTTACCCAATGTATTCTGATTAGTCAATCGTTTCAGTGACCGACGGGCGGGATCCAAAATTGTCAGGCCTTCATTTACATGCCCAATGTAAAGCATGTTACTGCGATCTTCAGCTAAAGACCAAACACTATTCTCGGGAAGTCCGGGACAATTTTTCTTATTGAAATGATTAAACTCTTTGGTTATTGGATCGAAATGCTGTACACCTTGATGATAGGTGGCCAGCCACAGTTTTCCATCTTTCCCTTCAATCATATCGGTTATATCATTTGTCGCGATGGATTTCGGATTAGTACCGTCATGTGTGTAATAGCTAAATTTATTTGTACGTAAGTCAAGTACATTCAGGCCATTGGACCGCGTTCCGATATACAATTTCTTGTCGGTATAAAGCAAGGTATTGATTTCATTACTATTGACCGATAACCCATCCGGCTTGTCTGTTGCATAAAATGATTTAAAAGACTTCCCTGCATACCGGTTCAATCCCAGCTCGCTGGCTATCCACATAAATCCGTCATCATCGTGCACAATATCCAGCACCTGCTGATTGGTCAGACCATCTTGAAGGGAGAAAAAATGGACGCGATTAGGCTGTCCATAAACGTGGGCCAACTGACAAAAGAAAACAATGCTAATAAGAAAATTTTTCATAGCTCTACCACCACCAATAAATTAACAACACCAACCTACTTTATTGAAAGGCTTCTCTGCAAAATATCAAAGCAGTTAACCCACAGGCAACTTTTTACGATCTTGTTTAAAACAGCAGTAAAATAATTATGCAATGAAAATATTCAAGATATAAACATACTATAGGCCTATTCAAATACAGGTTATTTTCAAGTTAAAGATAAGAATAAATATATAAATGTCGAACAAACATTTATAACAATATTAGGAGAAATGCTTTGCTTATAATGCTAAGAAGTACAGATCAACCAAAATTGCCGGCCGATACCCGAAATATTGGTATATTGCAGCAAAATCTAAAACTACTTGTGAATCACAAAAAACACATTTATGAATAAAATCTTCTCAACCTTACTTGTATCCTGTGCCCTGTACCTGCCGACATTAAGTTTTGCACAACAAAAAAACATACTTCCTCAACTTATTCCGTTTCCTCAACAGCTGGAAGCCGGGCCGGGCCTTTTTCAGCTAAATGGTCAAGAATTGGGCTACGCTATTGATCCAGCATTTTCTTCTACGTCACTGCCGGCATGGATCAACCAATCGCTATTCGGTCAACTGAACAAAAAAAGCGTGAAGAAGACAAACGCCACGCTGCAATTGATCAAAGTCCAGGGCCTCTCAAATGAAGCGTATGAATTGAAGATAGATCAAAAAGGTATACAAATCATCGCTTCTTCAGAAAAGGGCGCATTTTATGGTTTACAGACAGTCCAGCAATTGTATCTACTTTCGGGAACAACAGGTAAGTTTGCTCTTCCCTATGTAACCGTAAAAGATCAGCCCGCTTTCAAATGGCGCGGTGTTGAGCTCGATGTAGCCCGCCACTTCTTTCCAAAAGATTATATCTATAAATTCATTGATCTGCTTGCAACCTATAAGTTCAACAAATTTCACTTGCACTTAACTGACGATCAAGGCTGGCGCATAGAAATCAAGAAATACCCTAAACTAACAGAACAGGGGGCTTGGCGTACTTATAACAACCAAGATTCGGCCTGCTTTGTGAAAGCCAAAGAGAACCCCGACTTTAATCTACCGAAGGAATTGATCCGCACAACAAACGGAAAGGAAGAATATGGTGGTTTCTATACACAACAAGATATCAAGGACATTGTTGCCTATGCGGCCAGTCGCCAGATAGAAATTATTCCTGAAATAGACATGCCCGGACATATGATGGTGGCTACCAAGGCCTATCCTGAACTCCTATTGGACAGCCAATCCGCGGGCTGGGGAAAGCAATTTTCTGTCCCCATCAGCCCCTGGAAAGAGAGCAGCTATACCTTTGTTGAGAACGTACTAGGCGAAATTATTGACTTATTCCCTTCGCATTATATTCACATCGGAGCCGATGAGGTCGAAAAAGACTCCTGGTCAAAATCAGCAGCGGCTCAAGCTTTTATGAAAGAAAAGCAAATAGCGAACTTACATGATCTTCAAAGTTATTTCGTCAAACGAGTAAACAGTTTTATTCGTTCAAAAAATAAACAGAGCATTGGTTGGGATGAAATATTAGACGGTAGTTCAGACACGAGCATGATGGTGATGTACTGGCGTGGTTGGGTAAAAAATGCACCGATAGAAGCTGTAAACCGTGGTCACCGGGTCGTTATGACACCTACAAACCCGCTATATTTTGATTATTTACCCAATAGCAGCAGTCTGGATGCCGTGTACAATATGAATGTCGTACCTACGGATATTTCCAGCCAAAAAGCACCGCTGATCCAAGGTGCTCAGGCCAATATCTGGACAGAAATGATTCCTTCCACCGCCCGGTTGGAGTTTATGATTCTCCCGCGGTTAAGCGCTTTATCAGAACGTGTATGGACCAACAAACCGCTGTATGATAGCTATAGAAATCGAGTAATTGCGCACTTTGGACTTTGGAACAAAATGGGTTTACGCTATCGTATGCCAGACCTCACAGGATTCGCCGAAACACAGGTTATTGTTGACGGACAATCTGTTCTAAAGGTTGTAAATGAACTTCCACAGAATCAAATACACTATACAACGGATGGTAGCCTTCCAACACAGCAGAGCCCAGTATTGAACGGTTCGCTCGTGGTTAAAAAAGAAGGGCCAATTCGTTTTGCAACAATCTCCTCTTCCGGTGCAAAAAGTGAACTTATCAGGTTGATTTTAAAAATGATACCTGGAAAAAGAGCGTAAAACCCAATGAAAATAGCATAGCCCCAGGGCTTATGGCAACACTTTTCAATGGAACTTTTGCCAACACTTCGGCCATTACAGGGCCCGAAGTACGCCAGGAAGTGATCAGCAATGTCGCTTTAAGCGATACCATCAAAATGCCTTCATTTGGTGCAAAAATACGGGGATATATCTATGTCAAGGAAAAAGGAATCTATAATTTCTACTTCACCTGCGATGATGGCGGTGTCTTGCGGATACATGATCAGCTCGTCGTCAATAATGACGGGCAGCATGCACCGATTATGAAAAGTGGACAGATTGCTTTAGAACCAGGCTACCATCCAATTGCTGTAGATTTCCTTGAAGCTGGAGGCGGATTTACGCTAAAACTTCAATACAGTCTCAATGATTCAAAGGTAATTGATATTCCCAAAGAGTCCTTTTTCCATAAAAAGGATTAATAATCATTATGAAGTATAGAAACAACCTCAGTATGGTCAATTCCATCTGGGGTTATTTTTTTTCGGGCCTAAGGACTTTGTTTTATTTATAGAATGGCATAAGTTTTGCGTAGCTGTAACCATAATGTTACTAACTATGAAAAAGAACTTTATTCTCCTTGCTCTAGCGACCCTGGTGTTGTTCGGCAGCTGCAGCAAAAATGATGGTCCCTCCTCACAAAAAACACCTGTCACAGTAAAAATTACGGATGCTCCAGGTTACTATGACGCGATCAATCTTCACATCGATGCGATCGAGATCCGAACTACTTCGGGTAGCACAACGATAGATGTCGCCGCCGATCCATTTAATATTTTGAATTATACAATGGGAAAAGATACCGTCATCGCCGGGCAGGATGTTCCATCTGGTATGATCCAAGAAATTCGGCTCAAACTTAATGACTTAGGAAATGAAATCTGGGTCAATGGCGTTGTACATCCGCTAAAAACACCTAGCGGACAGTCCTCTGGCGTTAAACTTAAAGTACAAGATGAGTTAATTCCGGATGTAGCGTACACACTTCTTTTGGATTTTGATGCGTCAAAATCGATTGTAAAGACGGGCAACGATCAATATCTTCTTAAACCCGTTATTCGCGCCATCCCAGTGGCCACATCTGGAGCAATCACCGGCACAGTTAGTCCTGCGGAATCACAAGCCAATGTATTTGCTATTACCGGTGTAGATACTGTAGGTACGTTGGCAAACTCAGCCGGAAAGTTTTACTTTCCTGGAATGCCTGAAGGCACTTACAAGATTGTTGTCGAACCTTCGGTAGCTGGTTACATGAACAAAAGCATTGAAGGCGTACAAGTGGCCAAAGGAAGTGTGAAAGATTTAGGAATTATTTCTGTACAATAACATACAATCGGATTAAAGTATCTGATAAGAAACCTATCGTAAAATTGGACATGCCCCAAATAGTGGTAACTATTTGGGGCATTTTAATTGTAGCGGTCTTCTAATCCATCCACGAAAATGTGTTGATTCAATTTTTAGATCATCTCGCCTACAACACTTATTGATCAATAAGTATCTGAGACTGATGAAAGTGAAAGCATATTGGCAAAAAGACGATATGCTCCCGCTACTCCTGCAGGCAGTTGTCTAAATAGAGACAAACTATTGTAAATATAATAACCTTTTCCTGTTTTGCGAAGCAGCAACAAACCATCTTCATGCTGATTATTTGCGTTTTGCCCCCGTAGTATTGGTTCAAAGTCTGCACTCCATTTTTGCGGTAAAAAAAGTGCCCTGTCCTGCACCCAATTTTGAAAATCATGCTGCCCAATTAAATTGGGGTAGTTCAATATACGATGGGATGGGTCCAAAAATGAAATGCGGGTTTCTGTATTTGTAATTCTTTCCTGAGAAACAGCTAGAGGATAAGTCCCAACCTCAGTCAAATGCAAATCATATGGCGTATTATACTGCCCTATCAATACACCGCCCTGCTCCACATAGTCACGGAAAAGCTGATGAAATTCCGCAATTAAGGGATGAGTATTGTAAATCCGTACTCCCAGGACCACTGCATCAAAATCGAAGAGATTTATTTCACCAATGGACTCAAATGGAATAATATCCAATTGCTCAACAAGTTGGCACAAGCTCCCTCCAAGTTCATCATTCATCCCCGAAATATAAGCAACTTTCCGGGCCGTAATATTCACTGGCAAGTTCAGCACCCGTAGTATTCCCTTGGGAAAGTAAGTTACTTTGTTAATATGCGGATAAACAATACTTTTAGCTGTGAACGGATATATACCTGAACTGGTCTCAATCTCAAATCCAATCTCTTGAATCTCTTCCTGTGATGCTGCTGAACTCAACTCAAAATAAAGTTTTTCCGCTGCATTACCTGCGATGTTGAGATCAATTTCTTTCGGAAATGCGCTCAATCCGTCCGGAAGCGTTAACCTCACTTTAAAAGGTAAGGATTCGGCTATATTGGATTGCAGCTCCAAAGCAACTAAACGTTGGGTCGCTTTAGACAGCACAACGATATCCGAATCAAATGCTGCTGTTACCGGGGGAGCTACGACAACGAGACTACCTGCATGTCTTACAGGAAGCTTAATCGCGATCGGTAAGCCGGCAAATTCCAGTTCCAGATGAACCAACAATTCGGTCCCATATTGTGTCAATACAACATCAGCAGACGATTCTGGTGTATAATTATGTGCGTCACCATTAGCATTAAGCCAAGTTGGAAAAGAAGGTAAAATTGTATCAAGAAGCTGACCATTCAAATGGATCATTTTCGATGGAGACGAGGGAAGATCTATTTGCCTTGCCCCCCTTATAAAAGGAACATTTACCGCTGTCAACTGCAAATTAGACTCCACTGGAATATGCGCATGCAAGATCATATTAACCTCGGTTCCCGGCACCCATAGGGCGTTAGAAGCCTGTACTTCTAAGGAGACACCAGCAAAATCAAGTAGCAGACGTTCTACCTCAGCTCGTTTTTTATGAATAATATTATCTTCGGGAACGATCTTCATCCAAAATAAAATCGAAGCAAGCTCCAATGTAAGCTCTGCCGTATCAGACTCACATTTTGCGATAAGGTCATCCACCAACCGATTGAATACATTTGCATAAGAATCTTGCACTGAACAATGCGTAAAAATAGTATTCACAGCCTCTGAATTGATCGATGCACTTTTTAATACTTCAAAATACTCGATACTAGAGTGATGCTGCGCCAAACTTCCCATGGCCTGAGAACGATGTCGATTACGACTTTCTGCTGCAATTTCACCATAATGTAAGTCAAAAGAGCCATGTCTTATAGGAATATCCAAAGAAATATATGCTGGCAAAGGTGTTACTTCTCCGCCAATATCTTTAACACCACTCTCCTGATATACATTCCACAGCAATTGCTGAGCTTGCCAAGGTGCTAGTTCTGCTAACTGTTCGCTGTAAGCTGTTGGATCAGCGGCCAGATCAAAAGCTTTCGCCATTAGGATTGCTGAGGCCTGATGGTGCCCATGCGAGTCAGGGACATTCGGCGAAAATCGCGTTGCAATTACAGTGGGACGAAAATAACGGATAGTCCATACCATATCTGCCAGTACACCATTTTCATCCCATCGCGCCAACGTCTCATCGACTGATTTTGCAAAGCCGAAATCCTTTGCCCGTGTAAAGAACTGTTTTGTTCCCTCAATTTCACGTGCCGCAAGTGACTCCTGCACCCGAAGTACCCCCAGATCCAATCCCTTTTCTCTACCTATAAAATTCTGTCCTCCCTCACCTCGCGTAACAGAAAGGTAGGCAGTATCGACCACCTGATCCTGCGCTAGAAATGTCAATAATTTATTGTTTTCATCGTCTGGATGGGCACCGGTATATAAAACACGATCCGAAATTTTAAGCATAGATAGCCCGCGCATCATCATTTGTTTTTTACTTGAAAAAGCTTGATTTAAATGCTGCGTTTGTACCTGTTGTGCTAAAAATTCCATTGCCATATCCTTCCTGCTAAATAATTCTTCGGTTCAAATATAGGAATATTTTTCAATAATCTACTAAATAGATAGATTATATATCAATACACTTTAAAACCAGTAGAAATAAGCATTTTAAAATAAAAAGGCAAGAGACAATTTAATCCAATCGTGTTAACACACCTTCTTTATGACAGTAAAATTCATAACTAGCCTTCCTTCTAAAACGTATAACCTTTTCGATATAGATACTATTATGTTTTTTGCTAAGGGCAAAATACTTTTGCTGAAGTTTGAGTGGTAAACCAGTCCAGTGAATAGATCGTTCGAGTTCTAAGCCATGCGTCTGACTAAATTCCAAGACAAAATTTGTGTCTCGCCAGCTCAATGCAATTTCAGTTTTATTCTTCGTGCGATCTAAGGCTATCAGCACGTCATTCTGATCGACAATCTTACGCGAACTACCTGCCAGCAATATCGCCCCTGAAACCACCATAGCACCATAACCTATTTTTTTAAATACCTGGTCGCTGAGGTAGGGTAATATAAACTGAACAGTAAATGATGAGACTATTGTTGCAACGGCAATTGCCAGGCCCAGTCCCAGCGCTGCCTTAGAATACAGACCTAAAATAATATAAATAATAAGTTTTACGAGATGTAAAAACACTTCATTTGCAGCACGGGTGGCAATAATCTCCTCTTTGGAAAGCCCCATTTTCAAATAAAACCGATTGAACAACAAGCCGATTGCACCTGTAATTCCTGAAATAAAGCCCGAAAGAAAACCTATAATTGCCAAAAAAGATTTCGAACACTTACTTTCCGAAGATAACGCTGCATTTTTTGATTTAAACAATTGAGGGATATTTCCCATGAGGAAAAAAGCAACAATCAACTGCAAATAGGAAGGTTCTATATATTTAATCAGATATCCACCTAATAGTACAGCCGGAATTGAAAACGGTACAAACCACAGAAAGATCTTCCAGTTGATATGCCGCTTAAAAACAATTATTCTCGATACTGAGCTGGTAAACGTACCAATCGTCAACGAAAATGGAATTAACGATGAAGGCAACATAAAATTCAATAAAGGAATAAGAATAAGGCTTGCTCCCCCTCCACATATGGCGCTGATCCAAAAAGCGACTATGGTACTTAAAAACAGGACAACTAAATTTATCATAGGATTTCAACAAAAAAACTACTTCACTGTAGCCTCTGACAAAAATGCACCGACTTTCTGTAGAAATTTAGAATTGATATCCCTAGCCCTCCATATAATCTACACCATTCATCTGCTCAATGCTCAACCTTGTTTTTGTATAAAAACTAAATGCTTTCGTATAATATAGGTTGCGTGAAGCAATGAAGAATATAGATTTGTAAGGATACCTCAGGTGATTGGGGAATCAAATGATTTTGAACGCAAATAAATTAGTAGCGATGAAAGTTAGGCAAGTGTTGATTTTTAAAAGTTCTGTGAAGACCAAAGACAAGAAAAATTTTTTGATGCAATTGGTCAAAACCCATCTTCCACAAGTACAAGATGCCACGGTTGATCTTGATGATGAAGATGCTATTTTCCGGTTCGAAACAGAAGAGTGTTGTGTCGACTATCTGACAAATTTCCTACGTAGTTATGGTATCCAAGTCGATTTTCTGGATCGCTTTGTGGTTGCCTAGGATAACTATTCGATCAAAGTAGCCCTCCGGTATATTGTTTAAAGAAAGATTCTCGATAAATCTCACCAATCGGGATTTCAAACTTATCGATGTAAACAGTATGGTTATCAAAAGAATCAATAAACGATAAATTAATCAGATAGGATTTGCTGGTACGCGCAAACAGGCTCACCGGAAGTTTCTGGTGAATTGTCTTCAAATTCATTGCAGTAATCAGTTTATTATTCCGGGTATAGATAACCACATAATCTTTGAGTGCTTCTATAAAGCGAATATCAGTAAATGCAATTTTATAGTATTTCCTATCCGATTTAATAAAAAGTGCATCCTCACTGGCCTTCTCAACCGTACTTTGGTTTTCTTTTAACGCTAGTAATTTTTTATAGGCCATTGCTTTATCGATCGCTTTGGCTAAGCGGTCTTTATTAATCGGTTTCAGCAGATAATCTATTGCATCCAATTCGTAACTTTTCAGTGCATATTGCGCATAGGCAGTCGTCAGGATAACCAGCTTGTCATTTGGAAGAGACTGTGCAAAATCGAGTCCATTGACCGTCGGCATCACGATATCCAAAAAAAGCAAGTCCACCGGGTTTGTCTTAATACATTCCAATGCCGATATCGCATTGGAAAATGTACCGACTATCTGAATAGACGAAATTTCTTCGATTAAATTTTTCATTTCCTCCCTAGCCAGGGGTTCATCGTCTACAATAATGCAATTCATAAGGGAATAGTAAGTTTAACGCTATATAATGTCTCAGTTGTTGACACCGAAAGTTCATAATCATTTCTATACAGCAGATCCAGTCGTCTTTTGGCATTAGCCAATCCCAGTCCGCTATATTTGCTTCGGACAAATGAGTTGTCGGGATCTTTCGAATTTTCACATTCAAAACAAAGCTGCTGATCCGTCTCAGAAAAATGGATTGTGATGAAAGTATCAGCATCACCAGCGCTGAGACTATGTTTAATCGCGTTTTCAACAAAGGCCGTAAATAGATGCGGCGGTAGAAATACACCTTTTTTTTCCAATTCTATTGGGCAAGATATACGCGTTTTTAAGTTATCGCGGCGTATTTCCTCCAATTTCAGGAAATTGCTTATAAAGTTGATTTCGGACTTCAGAAGTGTCTTATCATCGTTATTTTCATACAACTGATATCTTAGAAAATCTGATAACTTCATGATGACCTCGGTAGCCATATTCGGATCTTTTCGAATTAAAGCTTTAACGTTGTTCAGCATGTTGAATAAAAAATGTGGCTGAATCTGATTTTTTAAGGAAACAAGCTCTGTGGTCAAAGCCAGGTTTTTCAGTTCAGAAATACGCTTATTGTCTTCCAACCAACGTTTAAAAAGCTTAAATGTCGTGGTGGTCAGAATAATCGGAATACAGATAAATAATGCGGCGATTAGCCCCATAGAGTCCGACTCCGGTTTTTTTATAGCGGGAATATGAATGGAATAGATGTAATTTGCAATGTACATGACTACCAGCAAACTGGCTGTTACCAGCAATATCAGTGCTAAGACATATAACTCATATTTGGCCTTAAAGAAAAACTTTGGGATCAGTACATACATATTGGCGTAAAACATGCAGACGAATACAAACCATAGGATAATAGAAAAATAAAACCGGTAACTCCCTTGAAAATGAGAACTCGAATTTGCATTTGCAAAGAGCAACAGTAAACCGATCAGAAAAAACACATGTCGCAGTGGCCTGAATTTATTTTCTGTAAAATACCTTAAAACAATGCTATTATTGAAGTCTTGCATGCATTAGAATGATTTTAACCTAAATAACAAAAATAAAGCTTTTCTTGGCAGGAATCCGATCTCTTATACGAAGACCTGTTTTTTTTATACCAAAACTGGGAGATGATTTTTAACGTTCCTTTTCACTGTTCCCCTAAATTGGACTTTTGTATAAAAACAAGACCTGTTGGTCTAAAAAAAAAATCCCACCTACAAATTTCGGCTATCCTTATAATGATTTTAATCATACATTTATGCAAAAAATACTTTTAGTGTTTGTACTATTGTTTCGTATATCCACTTCAATCGCACAGACTAAAGATAGCGTACAGCAAAAAGTGAGGCCTGTTGTTACCGACAAATTCCCCATAACACGGGTTCTCAATTTGACCTATGAATCCAATACAGGATACAGTTATTCATCAAAACTCCAAGGTCAGGATTTACCTAAAACAAAAGTAGAATCGATGTACCAAGCCGGAGGTAGTATCAACATTAATTTTTTAAAGAGCAGAACCTGGAACTTGGGTACCAATATTGGCTATCAGTTCACTTCTGTCAACTCCAATCGTCTAGACCCCATCGCACAATCCACCATACAGTCAACCCATCAATATCATTATCATTACGAATCACTTAATCTTACCCGTTATTCACGTTTATGGGGCAAAGTAGCATTTTATACCGCAACGGTTGCTGCCAATGGGAGTGAAAAAGCAATAGAACGCATGAATGGGGTATTATCTGCTACTGTGGTACTAAAAGCTACGCGGGAGATTCAAATGGCGGTAGGCCTCATCGGCTTTATAGATCCGGCAGCCATTATTCCGGTTTTCCCAACCTTTGCCTACAAGCAACAATTTGCCAATAGGATGATACTTGATATCATCTTACCTAAAGGAGCCTACCTTCGAAAAGAGGTCTTGCGGAATGGCCGCGTTTCAATAGGTTCCGATTTAAATAGTACGATCTTTTACCTTTATAACTTTCAGGGCGCTGAAAAAGTATATACCTTCAGTCAGATGGAAATCAATTCGGGTCTGACTTATGAACATAACCTGGGCCGATCTTTTATTGCCACCCTTAAATCAGGACTAAAAACCATACCTCGCTCACGCGTATTTGAAAAAAACAAAACCCAGCGCGATTATATATGGGAAGCAAGCCCCGATCCCTCGTTTTATATTCATGCGGGGCTTTCCTTCAATCCCTTTGCTAAGAAAAGGAAATAATATCTTTTTTTCGGGTTATCCACCCCATATAAATCGATGATTGAAAGAATCGAACAGGAGGTTCAAATCCGGCTTCTTCACAGAGCTCGGCTAATCGTTCTTCCGAGACATGCAACAATTCACGCTCGATTCTTCGCAATCTTTGAGCGACCTGTGTTTCATCTATCCCATCGGGCAGAAGAAGTCTCAACAATTGCAAGTTTTGTTGAATCTGCTCCTTATTGCCCGTAATATCTAATAATAACAAGGGTGCTTGCGACATCATTCTCTTGGAAATATCTTGGAGCATAGCCAATTTTTGGCCATTGTCTTCTAGAAAGTGTAATACAAGTAAAAGTGTCGCAGCACCATATTGCTTCTCTTCGTCCAAATCACTTACCACACCTTCGACAAGATGAACATTTTCGTCCGCTTCAAATTTTTCCAGGGCCTGACTAATCATCTCAGGCGACGGATCTACCCCGGTTATTGTCCAAGATTCTGCTGTGTCAACAAAACGTTCTATTTCATTTCCTGTGCCACATCCGACCACTAATAAATCCTTATTTTCGGTTTCTCGGAGGAGCTTAGGCAGCTGATCCAAAAAATAATGGTAATTGGGAATCCAGGTCTCAACAAATTGGTCATAGCCACTTGCGCGCTCATTTTCAAACAGTTCTACTTTATTCATCTAGCTAACAATAATCGTTCAATATAAAATCAGTATGCAGTTAAATGGTATACCTTTTCTGCATTCCAAATATACATCCAAAGTCATCTATTTAAAACTATTCTAAATAACTAATGATTATTCTGACAATCTCGTTACTTATATTTCACCGAATAGATCGGTCAAAGAGTGTCTATATTTAGGTTATATCAATACTATTTTTTTGAGAGCGTGTTAATTACATTTTTCAGATCGATTCCTTTCGCCAATCAAGGCCTAAAGATATTACCAGCGTGTACATGTATTCAATAGCATTAAAATAAGCCTCCACTTTCTTATAATACTTTTTTAGTATCGACATTAATACAAGTTAAAATCTTAAAGGTATTATTTTAGAAATTACATTCTGCTCATAGTTAATTTTATCGTGCATGGTGACGATAATTGTCCCACAACTATGCTGTCCTTTTACTATACAATTTCAAAATTGCTATAATACTTTGAAATTTTTGGAATCAGAAGGATGATTTTCAACCATCATGATCAAGCGTTTTAGGAAGAGATCCCTATTTTTTTTATGGGGGATTGATGAAGGTTCAGAACCGTAACTTAATAACATCTGACAAATCAGCATAAAAAAGGCCAGGAAATCACCCCCTGACCTTCGAAAAATACAATATCTAACCTACATTACTTACTTTTTTAACCGATGCAGATCGCAAATAGTTTTAAATATTTTTAGGAAATTCGTCTTTCCACCAGGTAAAACGCCAGTCATCGCCTTCTTCTTCGGTCAACAGGCATTCTTCCAGCTCCGCCAGATATTTTTCTTTATCCAGATCCTGACCTATAAATACCAATTCATTTTTTCGATCTTCCCACTCCGGATGCCAACGTTTAAGAAGTTCAGCGCTGATTTCGGCATAACCGGGATACTGATAGCGCTGCTCTTCGGGCATGCTACTCCACCATGAGCCTGCACTTTCCAACCTTACGCTACCACCTGCCTGACTAAAACTGATGGCCAAATGCGGGCGGGAGGCCAACCACAGTAGACCTTTGGCTCGTATGATATTGTGCGGGTAACGCTCGTTGAGGTAACGGTGCAGCCGTTGTGGATGGAAGGGCCGTTGCGATCGAAAGACAAAAGATGAAATACCATACTCCTCTGTTTCGGGGCTATGTTCATTTTCAAGTTCTCTGATCCATCCAGCCGAAGAGGAAGCTTCATCAAAGTCAAACGAGCTCGTACCCATAATTTCCTTTGGATCAACACGTCCAAATTGTGTACGGATTAACTTGGCTCCGGGATTGAGCCGCCCAATAGCAGACTCGAGAGTGCCCAAAGTTTCCTCAGATACCAGATCGGCCTTATTCAAAAGGATAACATTGGCAAATTCGATCTGATCAGTCAACAGATTTACAATTGCCCTATTGTCATAGTCGTCATCCGTCAGTTTCCGATCTAATAAGGTATCGGCGCTTCCAAAATCTTTAGCAAAATTGAAACAGTCCACCACAGTTACCATAGTATCAATGTAACTGAACGTAGACAGATCAATCCCATTGTCAGCACTACTATAACTGAATGTCTGCGCTACTGGAATAGGCTCCGAAATACCAGTACTCTCGATAAGAAGATAATCAAAGCGATTTTCTTTCGCTAGTCGCTCCACCTCCACCATCAAATCCTCCCTTAAGGTACAACAAATACATCCGTTGCTCATCTCCACTAACTTTTCTTCTGTTCGCGAAAGCACATTTTCACGTTCAACAGCTTGTGCATCAATGTTCACTTCACTCATATCATTAACAATAACAGCAACTTTCTTGCCTTCCTTATTGTGTAGAATATGATTCAATAGTGTGGTTTTTCCCGCACCTAAAAATCCACTTAGAACGGTGACAGGTAATTTAACTTTTTTGGAAATGCTGCTCATAGTAATTTCGTTTAAACAAATGTAAAAACAAAACAACACAAATGCAACATTGTTGCTATATAAAGATATACGCTAAAACAATAACAGGTGAACTTCCTTAAAAACTTTCGCATGATGAAGTACAAACCTCGTTTAACATGATCAGCATCCCCTTGTCGTAACGTACGTTCACGATCAGCATCCCGGTATTTGCAGTCTAGTTTGATAAACGGGGAAAATCCTTCAGCCCTATAGGAGCTCCATCCTCCATCAGCCCGTTACAAGTACATCGATTGGTGTGTCGAGCTAGTCCTGCAAATATCCATGATATCCAGCAATAAACATCTCCACAACAAATCGTAAATCATTAATAAAATTAAAGCCGCCTGATGTAGCAAAATCAGAGCGGCTCAGCTTACAGCACAGGAAAGTCTGCAAAGGTTACCTACCAGTGGAACTATTAGCTTAAAACAAACGCATTTTAAATCCCAGTTGATACTGGTCAATATGTGCATCCCAATTGTCTACAATTTTATTATTCTTTTTGAATTGTCGGTATCTAAAATACAGCGCGCCAAGATCTATCCCTAATGCGTAACCTATCCGTGTACGACTGTTGAACGCTGGTTTTCCATCATTAAGTTTATACCTGTCGTCGTTGAGCAACATATTCAAGTCTAGGCCACCCAAGATTGAAAATTTTCTCGTAAAATTAATTTTTAGGTATACGGGTGTATTGAGATATTTCAGCGAACGGGTCCCCTTGGATAAGCCTCCAGCAAGAGAAGCCGTGTTACCATTGACACGAATTCTGGTTAAGTTGTAACTAGGCTCAACTTGAATATCCATCTTGCTATTAAGTCCAAAAATCAAATCCCCTCCTAATTGATATCCCATTCTATTGGCGCCAAATGCATTGCCACTTGCACGCGAAATATTACCACCCACCCGAAGTCCAAACCCCATTTGTCCGTAACATGCGGTCTTGAAACATAACAATCCCATGATCAAAAAACTAACTAGTGTACAATGCTTCAACTTTAATCGATCTACCTTTATCATTTTTATCATAAAACACACCTTTACATCAGACCGATGACTGTTTTCCTGCAGTTTGCAACGTCACAAAATAGACAATATTGTTCTTCTTTATACCTTCCTTCAATAGGCGTGCTTCCTCTGTAAAGTAAGTATGGTTTCGTAAGAAGACCAGGGTCAGTGCATACCATATGCGTTCATCGATCACCTGATTCCTTCTATAATTTACCTCCAGATACATCCTTTGGTTAAGGTCAACAAAGCTTTTACTTCCCAAATGAAATGAGACCGCATCCGCAACCACAAATCTATCCTCGGCCGTCAAGGTATACTTTTCGCCTAGGGTCATTACTGCGTTTACAATATCTCGAACCCTTTCAATGGTGTGAAAATATAACTGTGGGTTGTGGTTCTTGCGGTAACTATGCACTAAAAAAAGATCTGCCTGCTCAAGTAAGTTTGTGTAATCCATTTAAACAAAGCTAAAATTCCGTAAAAAATAGATTTAACATATTATACCAAAGGGCTTATTTTTTATACCAAAAGCCCCCTTTAAACAAAAAAGGCTAGGTGTGATTACCTAGCCTTTATCCTTAATTTTCCTTTTTCTATCAATTATACTAAGCACCAAATCGCTTTAGATCGTTAATTGCTTTTATTTATTAGACTATTTGATCGTTACAGCAAAAGCATATTCATCTGGAGGAAGACATTGTGAAGCGTCACAAGCTTGCCATTCCACGGTACCTTTTACTGTTGCTGTTCCTTTCTTGAGCGAAACCTTTTGCTGAAAGATCACTTCATTGGTGAAGTATCCCACATCCATTTTGAAAACCTCTTCGTGTTTGATCTTCGGTTTTGGTTCAGCTGTCTTACCGACCAAAACGTAGTCAGCAGCTTTACCGAAATTGAAAGATGTTGGAATTGGGCCACCGTCTTTTACATTTTGGGAGTAAATGTGCCAACCATTTTGAATAGTAGCCTTCACATAGACCATAGCTTCTTTGTTGTTCAATTTTTTGCTGGCCACAGTCCATTTAACAGGCTTATGAATCTGAGCGAATGCGCCCGAAACGACGAACATAACCACGGTTATTAACAATAAAATCTTTTTCATCTTTGTATCAATTTTTCAGTTTATTATTTCATTGGCAGTACATCTTAGACAGTATTTCCCGTATGAAAGATCCTGTCTAAATACTTACAACAATATTCGTTATAAACAGAATAAAATACAACACCACTTTAATAAAACAATAAATTTTACCAAAAAACACACATAAAACCAAATTTTTTACAATTTAAAGTTGATTGTTTTTTCAATTACAATAATATATTCAAAAACCCTATCAGACTAAAACAAAAGGCATTGTCAAACATTGTCTGCTGTGGGCTTGTGAACACGTTCTGCTCTACAACTCCATCCCAAGCTAATCAATTATACATAATTATTTGTATCTTATGTATAATTCACATTTATGCCATGGCTATACCAACCACAAAAGACGAACTCCTTCAAGCTATCCGTATAAATTACAGCAAGCTTGTCTGTGAACTTTCCGATATTCCGAACGATCAAACTAATCTTCTTATACTCCAGGGTCATGCTAAAGGAACAGTAATGAGTATAAATAACCTAATTTCCTATTTAATTGGCTGGGGTGAGCTGGTTCTCAAATGGAATAAGAAAAGTGAAGATGGCAAAGAGGTTGATTTTCCGGAGACTGGTTTTAAATGGAATGAGCTAGGCAAACTGGCTCAAAAATTTTATCAGGATTATAACAATCTAGATTTTAATACTTTGTGCGCAAAACTAGACCAAACTGTTTTAAAAATTGTGGAACTCATTGAGCAAAAGACAGACATGCAGCTTTATGGTGTATCGTGGTATGAAAAATGGACCTTAGGCAGAATGATTCAATTTAACACCGCTTCACCTTATCAAAATGCAGTCGGGAGGATCCGTAAGTGGAAAAAAGAGAAAAAATACTAAACCATCGCTGGATAAGTATTGTTATTCAATAAACACATATATATTCATTACTATGGGAAATCTATTATATACTATCGCTGTTATTTTGGTCCTGATATGGGCAATCAGTTTTTTTGGAGGCTTTGTTGGCGGAGGGCTAATTCATATTCTTTTGGTAATTGCAATCATCGCAGTACTTTTACGTGTGATCAAAGGAAACGCGTAACAGATTTTTTCGATAAAAGTTTGGTTAGAAAAAAGGTCCTCATGTTGGAAAAGAGGACCTTTTTAGGGTGCTAATTATTGTGTTGATATTATAGATTCCGTTTATATTAAATATTAAGATCTCCTTCTTTACCTATATCTTGTGTATTGCCTGTAACAGCTGCTTTCAGCATTTTAAACAAGTTGACGACCATATTGGAGTTTGAATCCCAATAATGCGCTTCTTCAGGTGTGATCTGTAGCAATTGGATATTGGGATCTTCTTTTCCTTTCTTAAACCAGCCTTCCATCATTTTGTTCCAATAACGGTCTATCCTTTCCTGATCCCGCGAAAGACTTGCTTTACCGTTTATACTCAAAAAGGTGTAGGTTTTGGGATCGGCATAAAATAGGGAAACTTTGGGATCCTGTGAAATATTTTTAAACGTCTCACTTTCTGCCGAACAGATGTACCAAATGTCACCATTTGCATCCACTTCCTGTCTGCTCATCGGAACACCATGGGGATAGTCAGAATCCGATGGAAATGAACAGACTGTTCCCACATCAATTTGATCGACGATCCCTTTTAGCTTTTCTAGCGCTTCTTTATTATTCAAATTATTCTCTGCCATAATATGTAGTTTATTCATGAACAAAATCCCGTCACAAATCGTTTATTTTTTTAGCAAATTTGGGCATCCTCTCGCAGTTGAAGATGAATAGTACGAACCTAAAAAAGCAAATCAAGTAATTTTACGGGTATTTATAACTAATAATATTAGTAATTTTACAGCAAATTATTGGAGAACATATCATGTTTGGTTTTGATGATAAATTGCAAATATTAGCTGATGCCGCTAAATACGACGTAAGTTGCAGTTCAAGTGGAAGTAAACGAAAAAATAGTGGTGGAATAGGCGATTCATCGGCTAGTGGCATTTGTCATACCTACACCGAAGATGGCCGTTGCGTCTCTCTACTAAAAATTTTAATGACCAATTACTGCATCTACAACTGTTCCTTTTGTGTTAGCCGACGTAGCAACGACGTGCAACGCGCAGCATTTTCGGTGAAGGAAGTTGTCGAATTGACCATGAATTTCTACCGTCGAAATTACATCGAAGGTCTTTTTTTAAGTTCGGGTATTTTCAAATCTGCCGACTACACCATGGAACGCTTAATGTTAGTTGTCAAGAAACTTCGGACGGAAGAACGTTTTAATGGTTATATCCACCTCAAAGCCATCCCCGGAGCAAGTGAATCATTATTAAAAGAAGCAGGTTTATATGTTGACCGAATGAGTGTAAACCTCGAAATTCCTACTGAGGAGGGACTCAAACTTGTTGCTCCGGAAAAGGATCATCAGTCCGTTCGCGAGCCTCTGGGGATTATTAAAAATGAAATTCTCAATCTTCGTCAGGATCGAAAAAAAGACAAGAAAGCACCCTTATTTGTACCAGCAGGCCAAAGTACGCAGCTGGTTATTGGAGCAACTCCAGAGAGCGACCTACAGATTATGCAGGCGGCCAATACATTCTATAAAGATTACAATCTCAAACGGGTTTATTATTCGGGTTATATTCCCATCAACGCGACCGATTCCAACCTTCCCCAAATTGGAACATCACCACCTCTTGTACGTGAAAACAGACTTTATCAGACAGATTGGCTACTTCGGTTTTATGGTTTTTCGCTTCATGAAATACTCAACAGCACGCATCAACATCTCGATCTAGAAATAGACCCTAAGCTTGCTTGGGCGTTACGCAACCCGCAATTTTTTCCCATCGACATCAACAGCGCTACGTATGAGTGGATTATCCGAATCCCCGGTATTGGCAGGCAATCTGCCAACAAAATTGTACAATCGCGCAAATATGGAAAATTAAAGGAATATCAACTTCGAAAAATAGGAATTGCCTATAATCGCGCCAAATATTTTATGGTTTGCCAGGATACACTCATCGCTGGAGGCTTCCATTATCCCGAAAACATCAGAAAGTCTATTCTTGAAAGTAACCCTCGTGCACAGGTCACGGCTTCCAATACCCAGCTAACACTTTTCTAATGGACTATATTTTTGACGGAAGTTATTCCGGATACCTCTGTTGTGTATTTGAGGCCTTTGAACGGAAAGAATTTGATAGCATTCCCACAACAGAAAAGTCTATGGAAATTAATATTTTTTCGGAGAAGCGACAGATCCATACTGATGTAAAAAAAGCCATGCGCATTTTAGTGGGAATGGAAAAGATACTCGGAGCACAAGAAACAAAAATCTTTTATCATAACTTTTTGTCCGATAATCAATCTGAATGGCTCAATGGATTTCGATTGATCATCGAACTTTTTCGAAGGGGAAAATTGGATATACGCAATTATGGATACCCACCTGTACTCCGTATCCATCAGGCGATCAAAAAGATCAGCCGCGAACGACACCGCATGAAGGCTTTTATCCGATTTGTCAAGTCTAACGATAATCTCTACACAGCCATCGTTGAACCCGATTTCAATGTGATTCCCCTGGTTGTAGACTTCTTTAAAAACCGATTTGCCGACCAGTGCTGGTTAATTTATGATATACGGCGAAACTATGGCTTTCATTATGATGGCAAAAATATCTTGGAGGTATACAACAACAATAAAGACGAGGTTCAAGATCCATATCAGCTAGAAGTGGATCTCGATCCTCAAGAAAAAGATTATCAGCATCTCTGGAAGACTTATTTTAAGAGTACCTCTATTGAATCACGCAAAAACCTGAAGCTTCACTTAAGACATGTTCCCAAACGTTACTGGAAATATCTCGTCGAAAAACAATAAGTCCCTAAATAGCGAAAATCCTATTCATATCATTATTTTGATCCGCCAAACAGCTTGCTCACCAACCAAATGACAATAGCGACTACGACAACAACCAATAGGATGCCCGACCACACACCAGCTTTAAATATACCTTCAATTGCTGCACAGCTCGACACGAGCACCAATAAACTCGACATGAGCGCAAATGGAATTATCTTTTTCATAAATACCTGTTTTAATTATTAATTGGAAGTATGACAATACTGGCCTTGAAAATGTTTTACAGCAATGACGTTCATGTACTTTTTACATCTCACTGCGGATACGTCCGATACGTTCACTGCATTAAATACTTGAGCAGTCCGTATTTTTTTGTCACAAAGTGAATGCGCTACGTTATTTACACCCTAAAAATACGGTTAACTGGCCAAGGGAAGCTTTTGGGTACAGCATTTGATTCTGTTTACCCAAATAGCAAAATAGAATTTAAACAATAATTGACTAAAGATATGGACACTATACACCAAAAAGCACAAAAAATAGGATTGGAAAAAGGTTATTATCTATTATTAATGGCTATATTGGATCTACCTGTTGATGGTAAGAAAAAATCAGAAAAGAAAAAATAAACATAAAGCCTTTTTCAACTACATGAAAAAGGCTTTTAGTCATATTTACATCAACAATTTTTCCTAAACTCCTCAGGACTCATTCCTTTATTTGCTTTAAAAAATGTACTGAAATATGGTACATTTTCAAAACCAAGTTCAAAGGCAATTTCTTTTACCGTTTTAAAAGTATGATAAAGCAATCGCTCGGCCTCCAATAGTATGCGTCCACGGATAATAGTACCGCAGCTCGTCGATCTTTTTTTTCGACAAATCCGATTAAGATAGTTGATCGATATATTCAATTGCGCTGCATAAAATGACGGATAACGCTGCTGCGCATAATGACTATCAACCAAAGATTCGAAACTTCGGATTTTATCGTCATCTTCCTCCTGCTTTACAGCCACATGATCGACCACGATTTGCCGTCCCAAAATCTGGAGCAGCATGGTTAAGTAGCGGCTCAATACACCGTGAGCACTCAATTTGACTGGATTATAAGCTGTTTCCATCAAACTTACTATATGTAGACAACTGATCATATCTTCTTTTGAGAGCACAAAAGCGGGCTTACATCTACTCCTTAAAAAATGAAAGAAGTTTCTTACAGCAGTGTTCTGACTTTCCATGAGAAAGGATGCTGTAAATAAGACACTGTATCCTTCTACAGACGAACCTGCATGAAAACTACACACACAATTTGAATTTATGCTGATTATATCATGGGCAGCTATAATCTGTACGCTCTGATCCGCTACCATAGACAGTTCACCACTCTTGATAAACAAAAGGGTATAAAAAGACCTTAGGTGGAACGTATTTTGATTTGCTTTAGCTTGTAAAAAAGCTGCTATAGGCATAATAACGATTCCCTGCGAAGTGGAATCAATATCTTCTAATTTTAGAAAATCTAGTTTCTCTTTTCGTATTACCATTTCTTTATGATTATTCTGTGAAAAAATATTTGTGGAATAATCAAATGATTGGCGGTCTAAAAATTTCAGGCAGTATACCTCCGAAGGTATCGGAGACAAAGTCTTTCGGATAGACAGTTTTCACATCAGGTACTATTGGAGAGTACAGCAAGACTCCCTTCACATACTGCACAAAGACCAATATTTCCACCCCCTTCATTTTGGCGAGCACATTGTTCACATCCTTTTGTTCAACCGTCTTTTCGCTAAGGAAACAGAAGCCTTTACAGCTCACTGCCGGTTCAAAACGATTGACACAGAGGTTTTGCTCGATATAGGTACGATTGCACTCAAATTCAATAAATGCCCACAACAGATTGGTTGCCTGCACACATATTGCCCAAGCCATTGTCATACAAAACCACCATCTACAGTGTTGTGACTTCATTGATCCGATCTATTTTGTAGTGCTATTACGTTCGCGCAAATATTCTAAAATGGCACGTGCCTCTTCTTGCTTCAAGCCCAAGCTAATCATTGGCGACCCATACTCCTTACTCAGTGCTTTCGCGTCGGCATCTTTCTCCAGCATGGTTGCCGGATCTAGCATCATGTTCATAATCCACTCCGGGGTACGACGTTTGATGACAGCGTCCAACGATGGACCTAACAATGTACGATCAAAACTATGGCACATTGCACATTTCGACACAAATAGTTCTACGCCCCTATTTGCAAGCTGCGCATCAAAAGGTTTGTGTTCGAAGGAAGAAATAGTTCCCCCCCTTTGGGCCCCTCGGTTTTATAATCGAGCATGGTCCCAGACTCAACTGCGGAAGGTTGCTGGGCACTATTTTCCTTCTTGACTTTTGTCACCTCATTTCCGCTACACGCCAGTATAGCTACAAAACCGAAACAGCCTAGGATTACGTTGATTCTCTTTTTCATTTTTATTGTTTAAGTATATTGGTAAAATAAATTCTGTTTGTATTAAGTGACCTGCACTAGATATTTTATATCATCCTGATTTGATTTTTTGCCCGCTTTCCATAGTTCGACAACGACTTCCCAACGACCAGGCATAGAAAAATTAACAGTGCCTTCATAGTAACCATTACCTGTACTTTCAGCAGCAAAATTTTCCGAAGACCCCGTTTCCGTAGTAGGCCTATTGGTCTTTAGTTTAATGACATAATGATCTAATACCGGAAAATGATGACCATCCATTTTATTCATTAAAAATCGGATGGGATGCCTTCCCTGCTTTACGCTATCAGGCAATAGGCAGGAAATAAATACGCGGCTATCGTCTCTGGTTCCAGAGCTCATTGTTCGCATGGTTGCTGCTGCAGTAACCGGAATCTTGATGGCAAGTGTATCTTTTATGCGATTGTGACTACGTATCGTATGTAATTGCCAGCCCTTCCCCATCTGCGGGATATCCGCCATAATAAAAACCATTGGGCTGCTATACCAGCCTTCGCCGAGCGCGACGGGATGCTCAAAGGGGCCTCCATGCTTCATACGTCCCATACTCATTTCTGGATAGAAATCAAGGGATTTGTCATTGATCGGAATTCCCGAGGTATCTCTTAAACGCAGATAAATGGTATGGTATTTATTGTTGAGTTTGGCATCCGCATATATAGTATAATTGGTAACATCCCAAACAGTATCCGCTATACGGACCAGATCGGATTCCTTAGGCAAGATAAAATCCGTAGCTTTCTTACCGTTCTTTTTTGAATGATCGGCAGTACAGGATGAAGTTGAAAAAGCAACTGAAAATGCGAGTAGCAGTAAGATTACGCCCCCGACAGTCCCGACACGGGAATATAAATTCATATGTATTAATTTAAATCTTTTGAAAATAGACAGTACCCGCCATCAGTCAATATGCCGACAGCCCGTACGAAAAGCAAAATGACTTAAACCAAAGGTGGATGAAAAATAGTAAAGATTGGTCTATAGCTATAGTTTGCCTGATATGCTGGAAGTAAGGTCTCCGCAGCCGCTTCTTCAAAAAAAGCGATATCAAGGTTAAAACGTTGCTGATTATTGATAAATACAACGTCGATTATACGAGATTCCAGGTTCTTTTGTTCCTTCTCCTCATGTTCACGCATTTTCTTCATCAAGATACATTGTCCTCTACAGGAAAGTGCCTTTTCGTTGAATCGATTGATACACTCATTCTTAGCAATATAATCTCTGTTAAATTCAAAAACAGTCCATAGCCATACCGACGAGAAGCTCTGCAGGAGCATCAGCGGCAGTAGAATCCATATCAATTGTTTCGCTTTCATGTATCGCTAGTGCAGCAAATATACTAATTATTGACATACCACCAACGAACTGCCTCTTTTCAAAACGCTCAAATGTTTTCTAAAAAATCAAGAAGTTTTAGTACATTTAGCTAAAAATCACGCGCTTTGAACAAATGAAGTTTAATCCTCTTTTAGTCATTAAATTATTACTTGGGCTGTTTAGCAACATATTACGTTTTTGATCAAGCTAATACGGCGCTCGCTAAAGTGAGCAAACCTATTCCACCTTTGAAAGATGGCGAAATTTTGGTCAACATACGCTATACCACTCTTTGTGGTAGTGATCTTCATACCTATTGTGGGTTGCGAAACGAACCATGTCCTACGATTTTAGGTCATGAGATTGTGGGCGTTATCGCAGCGATTTCTTCTGATCATAGCGGACTTGATGCACGAGGCAATCAGCTACAGATTGGCGACCTAATTACCTGGACTGTTTTTTCCAGTGATCCCAATAGTGCCAATTATCAGCCGGAGATTCCGCAGAAAAACGATAAGATCTACAAATATGGTCACCGTCAGATAACCGAAATGGATGACCTTCATGGTGGATTGGCAACCCATATCATCTTACGGCCAAATACCTGCATACGAGTACTTCCAAAAGATATCTCTCCTGCAGTAGCTGCCACCATCAATTGTGCTGTTGCTACTTCGGCAGGAGCCCTTCGCCTGGCAGAGACCATTACGAAAAAAAACATTCATGTTGCAGGCATTGGATTATTGGGACTGGTTAGCATTGCCATGTGCAAGGAAATGGGTGCTAAAAGTATCATCGCTTCTGACATTAATCCTGCACGTTTAGAACTCGCTAAAAAATTTGGCGCGACAGCTACAATAGATCTACGTGAAACCACATCCAGCACAGCATTAGAAGCTACAGTTATAGACCGATTTATCGACATGAGCGGCTCGCCAGAGGCGATGGAGCTTGGAATCGATACGTTGGGGCTCCATGGGAATGCTGTTCTCGTAGGTGCCGTGTTTAAGCAGCGCGCTACTGGGATAGACGCCGAAAAAGTAATTCGAAAGATGCTCACGATCAAAGGACTGCATAATTACAACTATACCGATTTCTCTGTCGCTGTAGACTTTATCATTGAAAACTGGCAAAAGTATCCCTTTGAATCATTGATCGAACGTGAATTCCCACTTGCTGAAGTCAATGATGCAATAAGCTATGCGTTAACGCACAAACCAATACGAGCAGGTTTATTCGTCCACCCCTCAACGGAGCAGCTTTAATGGAAAGAAAATTTAGAAAAGATCAGTGGAAAATGTTGTTTGTAACCATGTTTTGTTACTTATTCTTTTACACAGGTCGACACAATTTTGGATGGGCAGCAAGAGGTATTGCCAAAGAGCTAGACATCAGTTTTCAGCAAGTAGGCTGGATCAGTTTTGCAATGTTAATGGGCTATGCGATCGGCCAGCTCATCAATGGAAATCTAGCCGATCGATGGAGTCCCAAAATTATGATTGTCGCTGGAGGAGGCTTGTCCATTCTCTGTAATCTCGTCATCAGTTTCGCTGGTTCTTATACAGCTATTTTGGTTCTTTGGACGCTGAACGGTTATTTCCAATCCATGGCATGGGGCTCAGGAGGTAAGCTTATTTCCAATTGGTGGAGCATCTCCGAACGTGGCAAGGCTTTTGGCTTTTATACCATGGCTGCCGGAAGCTCCTCCGTTTTGACCTTTCTGATGGCTTTGGTACTCGTCCAACAGGAACAAAGCTGGCGTACCCTATTTCGCTATCCTATCCTATTTCTCGCCGGCGCATTATTGGTCTTTCTTTTTGTCGCATACAGCGACCCTAAAAAAAAGGCTATACTCCTGCTGACAAAAAAGAAGGAATCGCGGATCAGGAAGACACATCAGAACAAGTTGCAGCATCAGAAAAACAAGAAAACTGGAAGCAGTCCTATCTGCATGTATTTCAGCATCGCAACTTTATGATCGCTTCGCTCGCCATCGGTTTTCAAAGTATGGCACGGTATGGTTTAATCTTTTGGGTACCGATCCACTTTTTAGGCAACAACTACAAAGAATCTTCAGGCAATATGTGGTTAACCTTACTCATCCCCATTGGGATGGCCCTTGGTGCTGTTTCTTTCGGATACATTTCAGACCTCGTCTTTAACAAAAACAGAAGTAAATCGATCGCTGCGGTATGATGATCAGCTGCATTATTGCCCTTCTCATTTATTTGGTACCTATTCACAATCACCTCCTGATGGGCATACTCATGTTTACCTTAGGATTCTTTGTGTATGGTCCGCAAGCCAATTTCTGGACCCTGAGCCCAGATCTGCTTGGAACCAAACTTGTTGGAACAGGTATCGGCGTGATGAACATGTTTGCGTATGTATTTGCGGCCGTTGGTGAACCTTTGTTTGGTAAGCTGATAGATTACACAGGCAACACGGCCAATATATTTCTTTTTGTTGCATTGATATGTGCGATATGTGCAACAATCATTGGTTTTGTCCGAAGTCCAAAATCAATATCAAATAAAAAGCCATGATAAACCGAAAAAAATTCTTAAAAACTTGCAAAAATGCGTACCGACTTTGACACAGCTCCAACCGAGAAGTTGATGTTAGACATCAGAACTTAAAATTCGGTGTTATCACCGATCTACATTACGATCTGATGCAGGATGGGGACCGCCGTGCTCAAAGCTTTATCGATGCAATGAACCACGAACAACCCGACTTTATTATTTCCTTAAGTGATTTCTGTCTTCCCAAAGGAGGACATTCTACCCCATTTCTTCAAAAGTTGACTCTCGTAAACTAATGTGCTGATGCGACCATCAGTCAATAACATGGTAAAATAATCTTCTCTATTTGATCAGGCAGAGCAACTTTAATGATTGGGTTTCACTTTTGTTTCGCTATTGGTTTGATTGAGCATTACCTGTTGAATCGGCAAAGCCATATCGATACCTTCATCAGCAAACGCGTTATAAATCTTGGTTAATAGTCCGCTCTTGACACTACCACCGTCTTTAGATATTCTGACCCAAAAATAGAGTTCGACCACCACTGCCTGTGAGGTTACCTGTGCAAACTGCACAGCAGTACCCCCAGAAGAGAGAATCTGCTCGTCCTCATCCATTATTTTTTTGAGCAACTGAGTTACCCTTTCAAGATCTACCCCATATTTTACCTCAAGCCGAATGCAGAGACGTTTTTTTGCCCCGAGAGGCAAGTACTTGGTTATTTTTTTTTGGTGCCCGCCTATTTAAGCAGGTCCATACTTAATAACTTTGCATCCATACGATGCATCATTAGAATTTTATTTTTGATTTTACCGATCCTTGATTAAAAAATGGACCGGCTATTCGCCAATTGGTTACAAAGCAAAACTATGGCTTTCCGCAAAAAGGCTTTGCAACGAATAATTAAAAGAAGGGTAAAAATGTTTAAAACCTGTTATCAAGGACATCTCTAATTGATTTTAGCTAAAGATTCAAAGCCAACCTTTCGAACGAAAACAGCAAGTCTATGGGAAAAGCCTTTCGGGAAGGCCTATACAATGCAGCGATCAGCACGCTACGAAAAACAATTTAACGGAAAAAAATAATTTCTTATAATTTTTCATCTTTTGAAGAAATATCAACAATATTTCACATCTTTGAGTTGATTTATGCAATCGTTTAAATTAACCATTTAACGCATATTTTGGGTAATCTTACCCAACCTATTTTTTAAAGAAAAAAACGAACCAAACTTAATGGAATATTTTTCACTATTGAAACATCGTTCTGATGAAATCATTAAATTCATCGCTAATTGCGGTATATTTTCTTTACTTCTTAAAAATGGTCAGGTAATCCATTTTATACCGGACAATCCCGATCATTTTATGGAATGGTTGGGTAGCAAAGGCATCAAAGATATTAAAAGACAACAAACTAATCGGTTACAGGAAGAAGGGGCTGCTGTCTGATATTTTTCAGCGGTATAGCTCTGACGGTTCCGACACGGATAATATTTGTATTTTTATTCATCGTCTTTTTGTTTTATTTTCAATACGCAGATCAATAAAAAGTTGAGCATAAAAAATAGGACCACACGCACAATATTGAGATTGCGCCACTGCATGGCTTTCTCTTTCAGGATCTGGTCCACGGTATCACTGTAGGGCAATCGCTGAAATTCCATCAGGGTGGGTGCAAAGTAGATCAAGGTCCAAATCCGAACGCTCAGATGGGCCAAAAACACGGCGACCATCAAATTCCGGCGCTTTTTTATTTTCCAATTATAACATAAAGCGACGATAAAGATAATTTCATGTAGGCTGTGCATGACAATCCAGAAAACCTTAAAATCCAGGACATATGGCTTCTGAAAAACAATCAGAGAAGAAGGCGGCGCTACTGTCCACGCAGGCACCATGAGCGCTGTCTCCCAAAGCTGGGCGCCATTCATCAGAAAGTATGCACAAATTGAATAAAATAGCCAATGGGTAGCTTTGGAGAATGTAAAAGTATTTTGCATGTTGAGGAATTATCGTTAATTTTCTATACAAAACTACCTCGCTTCCATCGCATCAACTTGCAAAAAAAGGAGTAAAACTAGTAAATTAGGGAACCATGGGATTTGAATTCACCAACGAAGGAAAGCCATTTAAAATGGCCTTTGACGAAGAAAGCTTTAAGGGCAGTGATTTTAAAGATGAGGTCTTTAAAATCAAGCTATCTAATGGTGAGCTCTCGTCAAAACAGTGGATTTTTGATGGGATCAAAATCCTGTATACTGAAGCCGACCTCGACAGGCCCGTTGAACTTGACTGGACAGGCGATACCGAACTGGTAAGCATGCATTTTAACCTACAAGGGAGCACATCGATCCAACAGGATGGGATGAATGGTGCTTTTGAACTGAAAAAAAATCAGCACAATTTGTTTTACGGCACACAGGCTTCCGGTAAAATGAGGTTTGATGAACTAAAAATGAAATCCTTTATGATCCAATTCCAGAAGGATGCTTTTTTGGATATATCAAAAAATGGAAACGAATCTCTTAAACGATTTGCCGATAGCATTGTAGCAGGGAAGCCCATCCTATTTTCCAAAGCCAATTTGAACATCGATCTATCCCAACTGAACTGCATTCATTCGATTTTGAACTGTAATTACACTGCCGATCTCAAAAAGTTATTTTTTCTTTCGAAGACCATTGAATTACTTGTCCTGCAAGCAGAGTCCTTCAATACTATCCAACATTCAAACTCCGCCTACCTCAAATATGACCACGATAAAGAACGGATTATATTCGCACGCGATTATCTAGTCAAAAATATGGAATCACCACCTTCGCTGATCGAACTGGCAAAGATAGGCGGTCTAAATGAATATAAACTCAAACGGGGATTTAAAGAAGTATTCCATCAAACTGCATTTTCTTATCTTTCCGACCTGCGTCTAGAACTTGCTAAAAACCAGCTCCTCGAGGGTAAAAAACCGGTTACTGAAATCGCATTTGAAATGGGCTATTGTTCGCTGCAGCATTTCAGTACTGCATTTAAGAAAAAGTTTGCGGTCAGTCCCAGCCAGGTCAAGTAGCATACTATTCCTTTCGAAGACAGGATGCTTATCGACCAAAAATAGTACAATATCGACCAATAAAGGCTGCTAGATTATTTTCATTTGTAAATAAGATAAAGATCCGTTAGACTTGTACTTAGATAAATATGCGCGCGTCATAAATAGTTGCGTCATCATTTTTGATTTTTAGAATCTAATCTTACGCCACATGAAGCTGTCTAAAGAAAATTTGATTAATATAGCTGTTCACAATATAGATCTACCCCACTCCTCCATTTTCGATTTACCCGAAAAAGTGATTCAGTTTGGGACAGGTTCCCTTTTGAGAGGACTACCCGATGATTTTATCCATCGGGCGAATCAGGCAGGGCTATTTAATGGACGAATTTTGGTTGTAAAATCAACTACCCAAGGTGACAGTTCAGCTTTCAATACACAGGATGCGCTATATACCCTCTGCGTGCAGGGTTATTCAAATGGAAAGATTGTCGATCGTCAGCAAGTAAATGCCTCCATTTCCAGGGTATTGTCGGCACAGCAAAGCTGGTCAGAAATTTTGGAAACTGCTACAAATCCGCAGATGGAAATCTTGCTATCCAATACCACAGAAGCAGGTCTGGTCGAAGATAAAGGTGACATCGGAGGTAATCCTCCGGCAAGCTTTGCCGCTAAAGTAACTGCATATCTCTATACCAGATTCCGTCATTTTAACGGCGATCCAAGCAAAGGACTTATTATTATTCCGACGGAACTCGTTCCCGACAATGCACAGGTACTTAAAAGAGTCATCCTTAAGATAGCTGAACGGCAAAATCTTAATTCCGAATTTGTCAGCTGGATTAAAGAGGCCAATCACTTTTGCAATTCACTCGTCGACCGTATCGTCCCAGGGAGTATCTCGAGCAGCAAGTTCCCCTATGAAGACCTACTCGCTATTATGGCCGAACCATATTGTCTCTGGGCAATAGAAACAGACAGTGAAACCGTAAAGAAACAACTTTCATTTGCAGCAATTGATTCTGCAGTTAAACTTGTAGCCAACATCGAGCAGTACAAAGAGATTAAACTACGTTTATTAAACGCTACCCATACCCTATGCTGCGGCATCGCGCTTTTGTCTTCTGTAGAATATGTGAAGGACTTTTTCCAAGTTCCTGCGTTTGACCGATATATCCGCCATATTCTTTTCAACGAAATCGGCCCCACACTACAGCATTATGCCCATATTGAGCAAGCAGCATGGGAAGAGTTTGGCAGGGCGGTGATCGACCGTTTTAAAAATCCCTTTCTTGCCCACCGCTGGCATGCTATTGCTTTACAGTATACCACCAAGATGAAAATGCGTGTGTTTCCGCTGATCGCCCCATGGTATTCTTTTCAGGGCAAACCACCAGTGGGTCTAGCCATTGGTGTTGCGGCTTATCTGCTGGTCATTCGTGAAGCCGCCAGTGGAAGGCTTGTTTTTCAGGACGACCTCCAACCCAAGCTGAGCCAGTATATCAATGGTTTAAAGTCCACTCACGACTTACTGTCCGATAAGGATATCTGGGAGCTATCATTCGCGGACTATCCTGAATTTTCTAACCTGGTACAGGAATTAGTTGAATTTATCGAGGCCAACAGTATCGGGCAAGCAATTGAAAAATATCTAAAGATCAATGCCCACTAGAACCAAAATTAGATATGTGACTAGTCATTTCAGTAATGAAAGGACTTAACCTCATTCCAGTGTATGAATGGCCAGTATTAAACTTCGCATATCTTGCTGGATGGAACGAATGGTCGCCTGCAATTCATTGTGCATATTGGCTAGATCATGTAGTTCCTCGGCTGAAAAAGTTCCACCATCCTTAAAATAAAGCTGCTGCCGGGGACTATCCGGTTCATCATCCAAACCGTATTGCAACCAGCGCTGCCGCATTGTTTCAATCAAAGAAAAATTTTCAGCGTTGCTAAATTTTTTCTCGGACAGAATTCCCCAAACTGAGCTTGGGTAGATCTGCTGCTTATTATTTTGATACCAAATACTTTCAAGCATATTTCGCTGCAGCTGCATCTTGATCCTTTTACCTTTGGGGTTTAGTGTCATAAACCCCAATACGGCGGTGCCGCCCCCGCCAGCGATACTCAACCCATTGTTGAGACCATCATTTTTGACCGTGGTTGCAGTCACGGCTGTAACGGCTCCCAGTAGTATAGAAGCCACAGTCAGACGGGTCTGCGTTTTCGCATTCAGTTCGTCTATATAACCTGCGAGCTTATCGATACGCTCACCGTTACAATCCAACTCTGCTGCGATGGCATTCAGCTCTGTCTCAAACAGCATGTACCTTTCAATCATCTTTTGCTTGGCCGCCAATTTCAGCGTAGCATTATTCGCAGTCCCCAAAAACTGGATGATAGGTTCTGCCAGATTGAGATATCTGATCAGCACAAAATCATGGTAAGAAAAGATTTTCCTTAACTGAATACTGTCCGAGGCAGTGATTTCCTGTATTGGAATTGATCTATAGGCCACATTTGGCGCGCAGTAATTTGTTGTCAACGTATGTACCTGAACATTGTTGATCAAGGTCGAACAGGCTGTCAACAGCAATACGGACAAAAAGAGAAAGGATCTAAGCGTTAGAAGAATTATTTTCATTACCTGAGGTTATACCTTATTTTTTACAACAATAACCTTTTCATAATGTTTTTGATCGCCCTAATTTTACTTTAGAAGCGCCTCACTCCATATTTTTTAATATATTTAAAATGAAAACAGGAAATCCATTGTAGACAGATACAATGAAGGTGCACAATATACGAGCCTAGCAACATCAAAAGACCACTTATGAAGAAAACCACTTTTCGGAACCTATTTGTCGTACTATCTTTTATTGCTATTCTATTGCCCATTTATCCTTCCATCCGGTCGTATTTCAGCAAAACCTGTATCACCGAAAAATATGGCGTTCATTACAATGAACAGCGTAAGAAACTGGGCCTGTATCCCATTCCCGATAGCTGGGGCAGAAGAAATCTCGATTCTTCCATCATCTGGTATAATCCCATCGGCAATTTAGGACATCGTTGGAAAAATGTTTATTTTAAAGGCTGCAACATCAAGGAAGAACTGGATCTTTTCGCTTTCGGGTACGATGCCGAAAAGAGGCAATATACCAAAGTGCTGAAAGTGATGACTCGCTATAATATACAAGCGAAAGTGGTGGATCTCCGCTATAAATTGCAAACCGGGTCATACAGCAAACAAATAACGAAAATTGAAGCTGACTCATTAATCAGCACTTTAACGCTAAATGACTCCAAGTGATCCTTCATCAGTAAACTTTCCATAAAAAAACGGCATTGCACATTGTTCAATGCTGTTTTTTTATGGACATATCATATTTATTTCCAGATACAAAGTCTTTCAAATTCGCCATAGCCCAACTGGTTGTTACCGGCAATCTGGTAAAGGCCGACGCGCAGTCTTTTGCCGTTCAGATCTGGACGTAGAAACGGTGTTCCAGGCAGATCTTTCCAATCCACACCATCTATCGAGCAACGCAAAAAGAAATAACTACCGACCTTTTGGACCTGAAGGTAAGGCGAAAAATTAAGGCCCGTTCCTGTATTCTCTTCCTGAAAAATCTGTGGACCGATGCTCCGCGAAAGGTTGCCCAGGTTCCATCCCGTCAAAATACAATTGCTGATATAGGCATCCTTACGATCCATGCTTTGAATCATGACACCAGCTTCACTTGATGTACGTACTTTACGGCCCAGGCCTACCACATCACTTACCTTAACCTCTAGCGTGAAATCGCCCTCCAGCTCTTTAAAAACAAACGGGGCTAGAAGATC
Source organism: Sphingobacterium sp. UBA7038 (assembly GCF_002494055.1). Classification (NCBI taxonomy): domain Bacteria; kingdom Pseudomonadati; phylum Bacteroidota; class Sphingobacteriia; order Sphingobacteriales; family Sphingobacteriaceae; genus Sphingobacterium; species Sphingobacterium sp. UBA7038. Next base: position 68,743 of record NZ_DLAV01000015.1, on the reverse strand, counting down.
TGCATCGCCCCATTTTGTATTTTTGGACTGGATTTTCCAGGTTCCAGCTAGGTAGGAAAGCGCTGTCTGCGTGCTATCGGTTTTTTCACTGTAGTGATAACCATCCCAGAAAGGAATTTCCTGATCCTTGGCTGAATAGCTTTCATCCTGTGCTGGCTGCACCAATTTCGGCTTTTGCGCCGAAATCGCTTCCACTACCGGTTTACTGACATGGCCAAAGGCATCCTTCGCAAGAACTTCGATAGATTTTCCGGGTCCGGATGATTTAAAAAGATGGTAAGACTGCTGCTTCCAGCCTGAGCTCTCACCATCAGAACGGAATAAATACCACATTCCTGGCTTTTTCTCTACCTGTGCAAATACCTGATCGGCATTGATCAGGCGCGGCGGAGAAAGCACCTGCGGAACATACCCGTCCAGTCCCTTGGCTAGGCCCGCTTTCCACTGACTGAACTTTGCGTCTACCTCGTCCGATGTTACGGTACCAGCATAGGCGCGAAAGAAATGAAATGGATAAGCCAGTTCGAGGGTATTCTTACTTACCCGCAGCAGTTTGTCAGAAAACACGCGCTTTTCAATCTTCCCATTGCGATAAAAGCTCTTCTTGCCTTTATCATTGACAAGCACAGCATGCTGCCAGGAACCATCGTCATACCAATCAAAATAAAGCGTATACCGCTGCAGCTGAAGAATCTCCCTTAGCGCCGAACTTTCAAAAGCCTTACCTTTCAGTGCCAATCTATTTCCGGCTATCATAACTTCCGCATCGTCAACCGTCACTAAGGTATCCTTCGCTGTTCCCTGGTTCCGCAAGGTGCTGAGCTTTCCGAGGTTTAAATCGTCAGTTTGCAGCGCAAAGAAATTCGATTTCGGCACTTCATTGGCCAACCTAACCACTTCCTCCTCATCCAAGCTCGTATTATATACCTGCAAACTGGATACATAGCCCGAAAAATGCTGGTCCAGTATATCCGAAGCTCCCAGGACAAAAACATCCCCGGGCTTGACAAACAGCATCCTATTTTCCCTACGCTGCAGCTTTCCATCCACATAAACAGACTCCTGATAGCCGTCAAAGGAAAATACAATATGATGCCACACATTTGAGTCCGGAACCGATGCATATCCCAAATCAGGCCAGGAGCCATGCGTGATGGCCCCACGTCCGGCATCAGTACCATAACCAAAAATCGCTTTACTGAGATCCTGCTGCCCCGACGACCAGGCAACCAGCTGTTCAAACCGCGCTATGTCCGGATTATTGACCCATAGTCCTATACTATAGGAGCCATTTGCAGCCAACGACTGTGGCACGGCGAATGTCGATCGCAGCGCAGTTCCACCATCAAAGAAGAATGCCTTTTTACCCTGATAATTTTTAACAGCCAGGGCCTGTTCCGTGCTGAACATGCCCCCGAGTAGCCCTTTATTCTGAATACTTTTTACGTATTGTCCTTCCTGGTAATTGGCCGCATCGATATGGATCAAATTACCCACTGCGACTTCCTGCACAGGCATCTTTTGTGCTGCAGACCATAGCGTCTGTTGTGGAAGCTTTTGTGCATACACCTTCATGTTCCAAACGCCACGAGGAAGTCCATTCAATTGGCTGTTCAATACATTTAGCCTAACATATCTCGTCCTAGCTTTGCCATGTTCTACAATAGGACTCGCCCAGCGGTCGTTATCCGAGCGATCCACAAAATTTTCCCAGACGATACCATCCATAGAGGTTTCGAGTCGGTATCGATAGGCATACGTCGGGTATTCAAACTGAATAGATATGGTCTGTATATCCATTGTTTTACCTAAGTCGATAGCTACCCAGGCGGGTCCCTGATTATTTTTGGCCCGCCATAGCGTTCCATTGTTGTTGTCTACTAAAAAAGAAGGCCTAAAGTCGGTATTGTACCAGGAAGAGGCCGTCACGGTTTTACCAAAAGCCAAATCGACTGGCTCTACTACTGCTGGAAACAAATCCGGTACACCAGCATGTGTGGCACGCACCGGCTCAATATCGCCGTCAGCCGTAAAGAATAGCTCGTCCATGGCAACCTGACGATGGAAGCCACCCCCAGCGTGTGGATTGTTGTGCCTGTGATAGACAATGAAATAACGATTATCCTGTTCAAGAATACTATGATGTCCTGGACCGTCTATACTGCCATCCTCGTTTGTAATCAATATTGGATTGGTCGATGGGTATTCAAAAGGCCCCATGGGACCGGTTTTACTTTTAACGTACTGAACACGATACGTACCATCTTCGCAATGCCCCGAGGAGTACATCAGGTAATAGATGCCCTTACGCTTAAACATATAAGGAGCCTCAAAAAAGTCCTTTGCCACCGTATTGGGGATCAATGCTGTCTTGTCGAAGGTTTTCATATCCCTGTTGAGTATCCCCACCCCACATCCATGATCGGGGTAGATTCCCCAGGTCCCCCAAAATAGATAAATGCGGCCATCATCATCCCGAAAGGTTTGCCCGTCCAGGGTGATTACACCTGGAATCATATAATTAGGGATCATCGATTTGCCTTCGGCTACCAAAGGTTCCCAAGGTCCCGTTGGGCTGTCGGCCACTGCCCCAAAAATTTCTACAGGCTGACTATAATAGAGGTAATATCGTCCGTCGTATCCCTGCGTCATATCAGGCGCCCAGTACCAGTGTGTATTGGGCCAGTTCATGGGTTGAATGGTCCAGTTCTTCAGATCCCTGGAACTCCACACCTGCGAAGGGCCTGCGCCCCAACCGTTCCCATCCGTAGTCGCATAGATATAATACGTATCGGCAATTTTCTTGATGCTCGGGTCCGCAAAATATCCGGGCAGCAGTGGATTCAATACATTAGGCTGTTGGTACGGTTTCAACGGCTGGGCCACCAGCCCTGTTAGCGACATAACCATTGCTGCCAAAATAGCGAAAGAAAAATGATGTTTCATGATAACACAAGGTTTACAAGTACATAAGAGTTTACAGGTACATAAGAAACGATATTGCCATTTAACAGATTTTACAACAAATAAAATCTACGATAAATGTCTATTTAACATTAAATTTATAACTTCAGTCATCACATTACAAATTTTGAGGGCTAACTGGTTAAAAATGGGCTATTGAAGGTTAAAATCTACCCATAAATACAGGGTACAATCCTTCATCTTTGTAAGAGCATTGACCTTAGCTGTCTTATAATGAGTATTAAAATATCTAAAATGAATCTTAAAAAATGCTATTGGATCCTATTTGCGCTCGTATGCACACAGTTGCCAAGCAGCGTATATAGCCAGCAGGACGAACACCCCGTATGGAAAGCAGTCAAAGCGCAGCAAGCCACCTTAGGCGTAGAAGAGGGCGCCAAAAGCTTTACCCTCAAAAACCTCAATGTAGCCATTCTCAATGCGTCGCAGACGCTATCTTCTTTTCGTCCCAACGGAAGCGAAAAAGACTTTGACTATACACCTGTTGAACTCCTGCGCAAAAGAGACCGTAATCAATTTTTTCATATCGGTGATATCACGATCAGTTTGCGTCGTCAGGGCGATAGCTCCTGGAGCGCCTATTCATCGGCTACAGCGCGTAAGCACGTAAAGGCGCTAAGTCCTACAAAAAACAACCTGGCCAGCGCGGATATTAGTCCTACGCTCAACAACATCCCCTTAAAGGTCATCCGCAACTGGCAAGATGACCATGGCGACCTGATCCTTAGCTTTGAGATTTCAAATCCAACTGATTATACCATCGAAATTGGCGCGCTGGGCATCCCCCTTCCATTCAATAACAACATGGACTGGAAAAATCTCGATCAGGCGCATGCACAGAATGTGTTTTTCGATCCCTATATCGGCCAAGATGCGGGTTATCTACAGGTCAACCGTCTACATGGCAATGGACCTAGTCTATTGGTATTGCCCTATAAAAATGCAGGCTTTGAAGCCTACAATCCGCTCAATACCGACCCGACCCCCCGAAGTATTACCTTTGAGGGATTTCATGAATGGCTGATCCACAGTAAAGCCCATGCTGAGACTGACTGGAAAGGCGTAGAACAATGGAATACACCGACTTCTACCCTCTTGAAGCCACAGGAATCAAAGACCTTTGCCTTAAAATTCGTTCTCGCACCAAGTATCCGACAAATTGAATCGGAGTTACTGAAAAATAATAGGCCTGTTGCTGTTGGGCTTCCCGGATATGTTGTCCCCATGGACAATCCCGCCAAACTTTTTGTTAAGCATAGCAAAGCGGTCAAAAATGTCAGTGTCTATCCTGAAGGTGCTTTGACCCTGACAAAAAAAGGAAGTACAGCACAGCACTGGACCGAATACGAAGTGAAGGGCAATCGTTGGGGACGTGCGCGGCTTACCATCAACTACCGGGATGGCATTACACAGACGATACACTATAAAGTGATCAAATCTGAAAAAGAAGTCGTCCAAGATCTGGGCCATTTCCTCACTACCAAGCAGTGGTATGAAAATGATAAAGATATTTTTGGCCGATCACCATCTGTTATATCCTACGACTATGAAGAACAGCAGCCCATCACCCAAAATAAGAGTGCCTGGTTTGCGGGTCTAAGCGATGAAGCCGGTGCCGCAAGCTGGCTTGCCGCCCTGATGAAACAGGTACTACAGCCCAATCAGCAGGAAATAGCCAAATTGAAACGTTTTGTCAATGAGACGCTATATGGCCATATCCAGCATAAAGAAGGCGACAAGAAATATGGCGTTGTCAAAAGCCTCTTTTATTATGAACCCGACTCGATGCCCGCAGGAACCTACCGCTCGGACATCAACTGGAAGACCTGGGCTGCTTGGCCTAAAAAAGAAGCCGACGACATTGGGCGGTCCTACAATTACCCACACGTGGCGGCAGCACACTGGGTGATGTACAGGCTTGCCCGCAACTACAACAATCTGGTCAACGAGGAAACTTGGGACAAGTACCTCGAACGGGCGTACCAGACCAGTATCGCCATGGTCGAAAAAGCGCCTTATTACGCGCAGTTCGGTCAAATGGAAGGCAGTATTTTCCTTATCGTCCTCAATGACCTCCGAAAGGAAGGATTAACCACCATGGCCGATAAGCTTGAAGCTGCCATGCGCAAGCGAGCAGAGCATTGGAAAACCCTCAATTATCCATTCGGAAGCGAGATGCCCTGGGACTCTACCGGTCAGGAAGAGGTATACCTCTGGTCACGCTTTTTTGGTTTCGATGAAAAGGCTCAAGTCACCCTAAATGCCATCATCGCCTACATGCCAACCGTTCCGCACTGGGGTTACAATGGCAGTGCGCGCCGTTACTGGGATTTTGTCTATGGCGGCAAGCTCTCCCGTATCGAGCGGCAGCTGCATCATTATGGTTCGGCCCTCAATGCCATTCCCGTCCTGACTGCCTACCGCGACCATCCGGACGACTTCTACCTACTCCGTATCGGACATGCCGGCATGATGGGTGCATTGGCCAATGTCACCCAAGACGGCTTTGGCCCGGGAGCATTCCACTCTTACCCGTCCACACTGGCCAATGACGGTATCTCGGGCGATTATGGAACCGGTTTTTATGGCTATGCCGTCAATTCGGGAACCTATATTGTCGACCATCCCGAATTTGGCTGGCTGGCTTTCAGTGGTAATCTAAAAACCGAAAAACAGCTGGTCAAGGTTGCCCTGACTACAGCTTCCAAAGGGCGTGTCTTTCTGGCAAAAGAAAATCTTTGGCTGACCACCGATGCCGGAGAAATTGCCGAATTACAGTACGATCAAAAAGACCGAAGCGTCACCCTGATCTTCAATACGGAGGCAAACCAATATAGCACGAATATGCTGCTCAATATAAATCCAGAAAGCCATTATGAAGTGGAAGGAATAGACAAAGATGCGATGAATCGCTATGTAATACCCCTATCAACAAAAACGGTAAAATTGAAAAAGCTGAAGTAGCAAAAAATCCAGGCAACGTTCGACTTAAACATGGGCTATATCTACGCTAGCATTCACGCTAGAAACAAAAGAGATCGTAAGACGCCCAAAAATCGGGCTTCCATTTAGATGGAAGCCCGATTCTTAATAACTCACTTTAGCAAAATATTTCCTGATACCTTTCCTAAGGTCTTCGCCATTCGAAAAATCCTGCGCTAACTCAAAAGCTTCTGCTGAAAAGCGAAACGGATCAAATCCGCCGTATTCTTACTTTTTGTCTTATCCATCAAGTTCTGGCGATGTCCTTCAACGGTTCGTTTGCTTAGAAAAATTTTATCCGCAATCTCCATTGCCGTGAAACCCTGGGCAATCAGTTCCAGCACAGCAAACTCCCGATCGGAAATCTCATACTGTGCCAGGCGCGAACCTACATCGACCGTAGCACTGCTCTCAACATTATAATCTTCCATAAAGCGCAAACCGAAATTAGTCATCAGATACTTGTGACCTTGCGCCAAGCGCAATAAGCCAAATAAGATCTCATCATAATCGCCGGCCTTGGACAGATAGCCGTCCGCTCCGCTCCGAAAAGCTTCGGCTACCTGAGCGGGCTCTTCAATCATGGATAATATGGCAAACTTAACATCCGGATAGATTTTTTTGGCCATACGGATAAAACTTATGCCATCCATCCCCAGCATATTCACATCAGTTAAAACCAGATCCGGCAATGTATTTTGTTCGAGGTAGATCAGTGCATCCTCCGCACTATCTACTTCAGCTACCACCGTAAGCTTGTCGTGGGTATCAATTATCAAGCGTATCCCATTGCGTACAAGCCGGTGGTCATCAACTAAAAGAATTTTAGTCATTTTTCCTCCAATCCTACTAAGATACTTTATTTTTTTAAATAAGTTAATTTTTTAATACTATCCAGTTAAAAATAGTATTCGATTCTACTTGACCTTACGCCATATTTTTTCGTGTCCCACCTGATCATAGTTGGGTGCCAGCGCAGAGAAGCGCAGCGTCTCTTGACTGCCTAAGGCAAGGTAACCAAATGTCTCAAGGCTTTCATCAAAGAGCGATAATACCCTGGCCTGCAGCTCTGTGTCAAAATAGATCAGCACATTTCGACATAGAATGAGCTGAAAAGCATTAAAAGAAGCATCATTCACCAGATTATGCGAAGCGAATACAATTCGTTCCCGCAAGGTTGGATTGAATTTCACCCAGTTATAATTCGCGGTATAGTACGATGAAAAATCAGCTTTACCGCCTGAAAGCTGATAATTTTCAACATAGGATTTTAGATTTGCCATCGGGATGACAGCCTTCTTTGCCTGCTCGAGCACCGAGGGATTGATATCGGTGCCGTAGATCAGCGATTTGTGCAGCAGATTATGTTCCTGCAATAGAATGGCCAGTGAATACGCTTCTTCACCTGTTGCACAGCCAGCTATCCATATACGGATAAAGGCGTAGGTGCGCAATTTGGGTAGGATTTCCTGGCGAAGATGTGCAAAAAAGCTAGGGTCACGAAACATTTCGGTCACATTGACCGTCATCTTTTCGACAAATCGCTGCAGGTATTCCGGATCGTGGACAACACGGTAACGCAGTTCGGCAAAGCTCGCAAAATTATCCAGCAGGCAAAGTTGGTTGATTCGCCGCGATAAGGAGGCTTTCGTATAATGGGTAAAATCGTAACCATAAAGACGCTCCACATCCTCCATCAGCATCATCACCTGCTCTTGGCTGACAATTTTTTTTCCCGTAATCATCCTTTTATTTCCCCTATTAGCTGCACCAGAAGTTCAATGTCTATCGGTTTCGAAATGTAGCCATTTGCTCCTGCAGCCAGACATTTTTCACGGTCGCCGGTCATGGCTTGTGCCGTCACAGCGATGATAGGCAATTCACAGGCATTCTTTGTTTTCCGAATCAGCTGAGTGGCTTCATAACCGTCAATCTCGGGCATCATCATATCCATGAGGACAAGGCCTATGCCGGCATGATCCCGTAACTGAGCAAGTCCCTCTTCGGCAGACAGGCAGCCTATCGCTTGAAAACCTCTTGACTTCAGGGCCAATTTCAATGCAAATATATTGTTCTGATCATCGTCGATAATCAATATGATTTTGTTCTTATCCATGCAGTTTTAGTATCCCCCTATTGTCTATATTTAATACCTTACTAATAATCAATCCATCATCCTTATATACCTATTATCCATACATCCATACGCGAAGTAGGGACAAAAGCTGATCAATATCCACCGGTTTGGATATATAATCAGACGCTCCTGCGGCAATACATTTTTCCCTATCCCCCATCATTGATTTGGCTGTAACAGCAATAATGGGCATGTTTTCGTATCGCTGATCTTGTCGGATCGAAGCTATCGTTTCGTAACCATCCATTTCGGGCATCATCATATCCATCAGGATCACCGCTACATCCGGATTATCTTCCAGCTGTTTCAGGGCATCTTTTCCGTCCGTTGCCGGGACCACGGTCATCTGATATTTTTCGAGCGCCTTAGTAAGCGAGAAGATATTTCGGATGTCGTCATCCGCTACAAGTACCTTTTTACCCTGCAGAACGTCCCGCAAAAAGCCAAGTCTACCCGGAGATTTGGTAGTGGAACCATTATTTTCCTCTACGAGATGTAGAAATAAACCCACTTCGTCCAAAATACGCTGATAGGAATTAGCCGTTTTTACAATGATAGAATCGGCATACCGTTTTAATTTCATTTCCTCTACCTGCGAAAGGTTCTTACCGGTAAAAACAATAATCGGCAAATTTTCAAGACCCTGATTCCGTTTTACAGCTTCCAATGTCTCATAGCCAACACGGTCTGGAACCCCCATATCAAGTATCACACAGTCGGCAGTGTCTGAGCTCAGCGCCACAATGCTATCTTCTACATTGCTCTTGATCTCCGAGGCAATGTCAAAACTTCCGAGGAAGAGCGACAGCGCTGCCGCATGTTTGGGATTTTCTTCAACGATAAGTACTTTTTTGGGATGCCGCGTGAGGGCATCTTCTATTTTACGGAACATATCCCCCATCTGCTCCAATGCCATCGGTTTATTGATAAAGTCTATGGCGCCCTGCAGCAGACTTTCCCTCTTAACCTGTAAAGAAGACATAATATGCACCGGTATGTGTCGAGTCTTGGGGTTTTCCTTGATCTCAGCCATTACCTGCCAGCCATCTTTGAGCGGAAGCTGAATATCCAGCAGAACGGCTAACGGCATATAACGTGCCACCATCTCAGCCGCGATATCACCACGGACGACCACGATACCCTTGTAGTTTTGCTGGCGCGTATATTTCAGCAGAATCTTTGCAAATTCAATATCATCCTCAACAATCAAAATAAAGCGGTCGCCGGCGACGATACTATCGCGATCATCAGGAATATCGGCTGGGATAGGTATCTCCAGTGTCTTTTTGGCAGGCAAGTTCACTGTTTGCGAAGTCTGCACTCCAGCTGTAGATGCTTCTTCAGCGAAGTCTAGCTCTATCGGCAACAATTGCACCGTGCCGAAAGCAGCTGGCGTGGCATCCGAAGTCTTCGCTGGAAGGATCAGCCGGAATACACTGCCTTTGTTTTCTTCGCTATCCAGCAAGATTTCGCCGCCGAGCAGACGCGCCAGTTCCCGACTGATGGAGAGCCCCAGTCCAGTACCGCCAAATTTGCGGCGTGTAGAACCGTCTGCTTGCTGAAAAGCTTCAAATATCAGATGCTGTTTGTCTTTCGGTATTCCGATTCCCGTATCGCGCACTTCAAATACGATACGGTTTGTCTGCGACTGTTCGCGGTCAATATGCAAGGTAACCTTACCCGAAGCTGTAAATTTGATGGCATTCGACAATAGGTTACGTAAAATCTGATCCAGGCGCTGCTTGTCTGTTTCGAGCTGTAGCGGCATTCCTTCCGCAACGCTCATTTCTAATCCAAGTTGCTTGTCGGCGGCGATTGGTGCGAACATCGCCGTCAGCCCGTTCAATATATCGGCAAAAAATACAGGCTGTACATCCAGATCCATTTTTCCGGATTCTATTTTGGAAAGATCCAGAATCTCGTCTATCAAGGTCAGCAGGCTCTTTCCCGAACTTTGGATCACAGCTGCCGATTCCATCTGTTCTTCATTCAGGTTACCATCCGAATTTTCGGCCATCAAGCGTGAAAGTAACAGAATTGAATTGAGGGGTGTACGCAGTTCATGCGACATATTGGCCAAAAATTCAGACTTATAGCGTGTACTCTGTTCAAGCTCCGCCGCCTTTTTCTGTATTTCCTGATTGCGTTCGGCAATCTCCAAATTTTTATCCTCCAGCAATTTGGAGCGCTCTTCCAATTCACGGTTAGACTGCACCAATTCTTCCTGCTGTACGCGGAGTTCCTCTTCCGAAGCCTGCAGCTTATGGGTATGCATCTCGAGGCTCGAATTAAGCGATTCCAGTTCGGTATGCTGTGCCTGCAATTCTTCGGTCTGTGCCTGCGTTTCTTCCAATAAATTCTGTACCACCAGTCTGGCTTGGGCCGCCGCAAGTGTCGTACCCACCTTTTGCACCGCATCCCTAAAAAACGCCAGCTGAATGGAAGAAAAAGGTTGTAGTGAGCCCAGCTCCATTACACCGATACATTCGTTACCATCGAAAACAGGCAGTATAAAAAGGTTGTTCACCAGTACCTTCCCAGCAGCAAAGCTGATGACATAATCGGTATCTTCGAGGTTTTCGAATAACTTTTCTTTCTTGTCTTTAAAGACCTGGCCGACCATGCCCTCACCTGGGGCGAAGCGTTTACGTTCGGGATCTTCAAGTCCATAGGATCCCCTTAAGACAAGCTCATCTTGTTCCATCAGGTATATGGCGCCGTTGACACAGTTGCCATATTTTGTCAGATGGCCCAGCGTGACAGCCGTGAGCTCTTCCTGCTGTTTATTACCCATCAACAGGTTACCCAACTGGGTTAGACCAGCTTGATGCCAGTTGTTATTATTGAGTTCTTCAAAAGATGTTTTGAGCGAACGCGCCATTTCATTGAGGGATCCCGTCAGGCTGCCCAGATCGTCCTGTTCGCCATCCTGAATCTGCATATCATAATGTCCGGCCGCTATCTCCCTTGCGATGCGCTGGGTGATGCTCAGCCGCCGCTGGATCTCTTCATCTTTACGTTTCAGGTCATTCTGCAGCTGCTCCCGTTGAAAGAAATCCGCTCGCAGGCGGAAGTAAAAGAAGAGGGTAATCAATAAGGATACAGCAGCGGCCAACAAAACAAAGATGGAGGTATAGCCCGAAGAGCGGCTCAGTTCTTCCGAACGCTTATTGAGCAAAAGTTCTTCACGATCGATAATTTTGCTGATGAGCAAACGGCAGCTGTCCATATAAGTCTTGCCCTCCTCAAGCTGCGAAACGGTGACCATTCCACCACGCTTTTTGATATTGACCAGGTTTTCAAGCTTTGCCAGTCGGGATTGCACGAGTGTGGATAGCGTATCGATTATCTGCTGCTGTTCAGGATTGTCGGACGTAAGATCGTGCGCACGACTCAGCGATTGGGGCAGCGACTGGAGGCCGGTTTTGTAAGGATCCAGAAACTTGTCCATACCTGTAAGCAGGAAGCCGCGCTGGCCAGTTTCGGCATTCTGCAGATCCTGCAGAATTTTGTTGACGCGGCTCATGACCCGCCGGCTGTGGTCGACCATCGCACTATTATGGCTCTGCTTACGAATACTAATATAAGAAGCCGTTGAGCTCGCTAATAGGATCAACAAGGATATTCCGAAACCTATCTGCAGATTTCTTAAAATAGTTTTAGGCATGCTTTTTCATCAATTGAGTTAAGACTATGCCAACCGATGGTCTAGATGGCGGCCAAATATAGCAATAGGACGTCTAAATTACATCGTGCGCCGCCTGCCCTCAACCATCTTACCGTATTTTAACAAAAAGTTGCGTATTTATCCGCTCTCCGCAATCTTCCCAGCAATGATAGCCGATGTCGCAGCACAAAAATCAAGGCCTGAATAATCCGGATTGTACCCCCCCATATAAGGTACGGCCATCATAAAAAGACGTTGGCTAGCGATACCACTGTGATCCACCAAGCGGAAGCTGTCATCTATCTTTACACCGGGTACCTGCAAAAAAATAGCGCCATCCGGTGCCACAAACATGTGGTCGTTGCCTGCCAGCATTTGTTCCTTGGCCTGTTCCACGGAGCGAAACCGTAAGTAGGCTGGGCTGACATGGCCATTGTCGACCAAACTCTTGAATGGAAATTCTTCAAAGCTCAACGGTCGCTGTCCCACACAATCCACAAATGTCTTATAATGCGATTTTATTTCGATCCCTGATTCATCGGTATAAAAATAATTGGCGCCGCGATCGTGCGCAGGCTCAACCCGGCTTTCGGTACCAACATTGACCACCTCCAGCCGACCAGCATCGTGCAGCGCGAGCAGCTCGCGACTAGAACTCTGCGGCACAAAAGCGATGACAATAGAAATCAGCGGCATGAGTACTTTTTTTAAACGCAGCATATCTTCGGCAGACATGTACTTGGCGGGATAATTTAAGGTGAAACTCAAGGCAGAAAGCACTTCCTTCCAATAGATGGATTGGCGCCTTTTAATAGATTTCAGCGCTTGTTCGTGCTCCTGGCGAAATCCCTCGAAGGCATCTTTCTGTTCCCTTAAATGGAGTACTGCCTCTACAAAGTCTTCCAGGCTGAGCTTTTCCACGACTGCATAAAAGTCGGGATCTCTTTCCTTGAACTGCGCTTTAAAATTGCGCTCAAACAGAAAATCCAGCGAGACGAAACCCTCATTCTCTAGCCTGTTAAGCATCAGCTCCTCTTCGGAGATCACCAGGTTATTGGCCAGGAAAGGTTCTTCCTGATGGAAGCGGATCGCAGGAAGCAGCCCACTGCGGGTATGCATCAATATCTTAAAATTTTCGCTTCCCGGGTCGATCTCATACCTTAGCTCTCCTGTCTCCAGGGCTTCAAAAGAACCATTGTGGCGAGCCAGCGTACGGATAGCGTCGATTGCTGTGAGCGAAGCACCGCGTATCCCGACGGCGTGATTGGTTTTTAAGGCCAACTTGGACGGTGGATAGGGCGATTCGAAATAATGTTCGACATTGCCCTCATACTTGGTTGGCCACTTATGTCCGGTACAGATGACTACCTTGTCTACGATATAGGTATCAGTGCTGCCCACCGTGATTTTAACCTGCGCTTGGCCTTCGAGGTCAATAATATCAGTAACCTGGCTAGCGAGGTGAACCTGTGTTTCAATGCCCTGTTCATCCGCCATCCGCTTCAACAACATAAACTGCTCCGACAGGTAGCGGCCGAGGAGCAGCCGTGGAACCACTTTGTAGCGATTAAAATCGTCCACATCGATTCCATAAGTACGGAGCGTGGCCTCCGATAGGGATTGAACATAATCCTCAATCGTCGTGACCAATGCGGGGATTTCATGATCCGATACATTCGTCAAGTGCTCCGGTGTGGCACCTTCGTAGCTGTAAGGCATTCCTGCCCCCAATTGTTTTCGGGATTCGAAAATAGATACCTTGAGACCGGCGATATTCCTTTCGATCAATCTTTTGTACATAAACAGGCCACTGGGTCCACCCCCGATAATGGCTACATGAATGTTTTGTTGCATAGTTTTCGTTGCCTGCCTAGTGGACAGTATTCGGTTTTAAGAACAAGGATTAATTGCAGAAAGTTTTAGACAGATTTATTCCCCTGCAATAAAAAATGGGATAAATACGGGCTACGATTTAAATACCTGAATCTCGAATTCTGCAAACGATCATGCAACGCCTGCTGTTTTTCGAATAAACAAAAATGATAACAAATAACAATATTATGGAAAACAACATCAACAATCCGGAGATCATCAACGATATTATCAAAATCAACAACGACCGCATCGAAGGTTATAAAAAGGCAATTGATCTAGCAACCAGCCACGGCTTGGATAGACTAGTACCAACATTTCAAAAATTTATCGGACAGTCGGAAGAATTTATAGCCGAATTGACACCTTATGTTGAGCTTGAGGGCAAAGAACCGACAGACAGCACTATGCTGAGCGGTAAGCTTTTCCGCGCCTGGATGGGCATAAAAGTGAATATCACGGGAGATGACGAAAGAAGTCTGCTTGAAACCTGTGAGCAGGGCGAAGATGCATTCAAATCCACCTATCAAACCGCTTTGGCTGATGGATCGGAAGAACTCTCGCAAAATGTGCATAGTTTGATCAACACGCAGCTCAGCAAGCAGCTTGAAGCGCACAATATCATTAAGATGCTGCGTGACAGCAAAACCATCTAACTTTAAATTGTAATTTTCTTTTTCACAAAAAATACCGAAGTGTATATTGCTTCGGTATTTTTTTATGTTTAGACTTCATCATTGACTCATCTTAGCCAAGAATGTAGCGCCGCCTTTGCTGATTGCTTCCATTTCTCCCGAACAGAGATTCCAGTCGACAGATTTCCTGCTTGGCTATGTACCGAAATATGATACAGACCGGGCTAAACTTACCTTAACGCTGCGTCAATCGTATACACCGTGGAAAATTAAACTCAATAAACAGTTTACTTATCATCCCTTGCGTACCGGTGCTTATCTCAATACGACATTGGGTAAACAATTTTGGTATAAAGAACCTGACAAATACCCGAATAGCTATTATCGGTTTTCGACCAGGCTACGCATCAATATCTTTGTAGGACAGGACTTCAGTTATAAAATAAAATCCAGCAACTCTTATTTTGAAGGCGTAAAATTCTATTATGATCTTCATACCAGCGATCTTTACCTCGTTAGCGCCGTACAGAAAAAGTATCTTAAATTTGATGATTATATTGGCCTCGGCCTAGGTGTCAAGCTACAGATTAGGAGAAAATAATGCACAAGAAAGGCTAGATCGATATCGATCTAGCCTTTCTGTTAAAATACAATCAACTCACTAACTTACTTAAGGTATCATTTAAACAAAAGCTACGGTCAAAACGTTTTAGAATTTACAGTCTGTACAGTTAATACCCCCCTCTTTTAAATCTTTGCACTTCGCCTTTATCTGAATCCTTCCCGATTTTCTTCCCCTGCCTAAACGATCAAGGCAACATCCTGCAGATCGTGTGACCGGTCCAAGGGCCCGAAAATAGCCCAATCATGCGGTACCGTGACTTTTTTCCAGGCCTTATCATCCAATGCTACTGACTCCCCATGAACAACCTCACCTTGAAAAAAACGCCAGTTTTTCTCCAACAAGAAGGATTGCCGTGCAGACTGTCCGTACGAATTGCCCGGAACAAGTAGGAATAAAAGAAACAAAAAGTAAGTCGTACGCAGTAATCTCATCATCAAATCAGGTGTTTATAGTCTACAGTTCAATTTTTTCATTGTCATTCAGCGGTTTAAATATACCTTATTTAAACGCATTCAATGCTTTTGTTGGGCGCCCATTATTGTCAAATGCACCTAGGGTATAACCATTCCACCCACCATACGCCAAAGGCTCCCAATAGAATATACCCAGTACTTTCTGATCGGGCACACTATTGACCGCGTTGAAAAGATCCTTTAACCATATTTCAGCACTATCTGCTTCATCCCAGCTCATCCCCACCTCGCAGATCATCACTTCTGAATTGTATCGGGCAACCATATCTTTGATGTTACTGATGCAGGCCGCATTGCGCTCTTCCCAGTTTTCTGGGGTCGGATAAAGTGACATCCCAATTACATCCCATTTCCCACCGTTTTTTTTCAGACCGTCGAACATCCAACGAAACAAGTCATTGTCAAATCCATTATGCAGGTGTACGATCACTTTTGCTGCCGGAAACACCGCTTTTACCGCATCATAACCGGCATTATTCAATGTGGCATAATTAGCCATACTGACAGAGGCTTTTCCATCTTCCCAAAGCATTCCGTTGCCCGTTTCATTACCGACCTGCACCCATTCAGGTGAGATACCACTATCTTTTAGCAATTGAAGAACCTCCATTGTATGATCACTAACAGCCTTCTTTAACCCATCAAACGATAAGCTCTTCCAGGCGGCAGGCTTTGTCTGCTGTCCCGGATCCGCCCAGGTGTCACTGTAATGAAAATCCACCATAATACGCATGCCCAGATGATGCGCCCGACGAGCTTTCACCAGTACGTCATTCTTGTTGCACCAGCCTTGTTCGGGATCTACCCAAACACGCAGACGTACCGCATCCATCCCCAGTCCACGCAAGATTTTCAGCCCATCCACTGCGCTGCCTCCTGCATTAAAAAATTGCATACCTGAGGCTTCCATTTCGGTAATCCAGCTCACATCCGCACCTTTTGCCAAATGTGTTTTAGGTATATCCACCTTAAGATTATCTTTGTCGTGGCAGCCAGACAAGCCCAAACACAAGCCTATCAGGGCCAACATTATTTTTATTTTTTTCATCCGATTATTTCATTTAAGAACCCGTCCCTATCTATTTTATTCCACATGATATTTGAATTGTTTTGGATCGCTTAGATCAAGAATCAAGGTATGTGTACCGATCTTATCATAAGCGAAGCCAGTTCCATCGGCCGTATACAAAGCACAGTTTCCATTGCCCTCTGCTGCACCAAAAAACCAAGTCCAGCTGCCATTGATCAATACCTTAATTCCCCATTGTTCGGCTGCCGTTGTCGTGATGGTTGCTTTCCAAACCTTCACCGTCTGGTCATATACCATTGGTGTTGCTGTCGCACTCCAACCATTAAAATCGCCCGTTACCGTCAAGGATTCTACGGAAGTTTCTTTCCAGGCCAACTTATTGACATCGGCTGTCAAGTATAAGTATCCACCTTTACTCGTCCAGCAATTCCAGCGATCAGCTCCACTATACAAAATATATTGGCTACCATCCAGGGGATAAGAACCATAGATGAGCGGTGCACTCGCACTTTCCGCATTGGTTAAATAAAAATTATACCATTGGTCGAGACGCACAAAACCGTCATAAAAACCATCTTCCTTTCTCGAACACAGTTTCCATGGAAATTGCGTAAACTCTTTATTAGATAGGTAGAGATAGGCAGCATCCTCCACGGGCTGATAAGCGGTCACAGTCAGGGCGATCACATTACTGTAGAGCCAATCTGTATTGGTTCCCAATCGTGAAGCAATACGGACATAAAACACGTTCTTTTCATCGGGCAAAAATCCCATTCCCGTGACAAGGTTATTCAATTGTTCATGCGTATAGCTGAGCGAGCTTGCTACCTGCTCGATACTTTTGGTGACAGCAGAAAAAGATGGATCAGCAGCAATTTCTATCTTATTTTTTAAAGCCGACTGAGCCATTGGTTCATCGCTGGCCAAAATCGCTTCATCCCAGACAAGCTGCAGCGCTACGGTCTTGCGGTCAGTAGATTTTAAGACCAGTTCTGTTGTACTGCTGTACAACACTGCAGGTTTTATCCCACTGACAGCAGGTGTCCCACCCTCCTTTTTACAGGCAACGAAAAGCAACACCAGAATATAGAGTGTCAATTGTTTCATAAGTATCATTATCTTTAAAAGTCCATATGGGAATACCTGGATACCCTCCGCAGCATGTTTGCTCAAATAGCAGTATATCCCCATAGATTTAGTTATTAATGCCAGCCAGCGCTAGTAGCCAGGATTTTGGATCAAATTCGGATTAGCGCTCATATCGGTGGTTGGAATCGGATACAGATTGAATTTCGCATCCACAGAGCGGCCGTTCATGTCACCACCTTTCCATTGCCAGAGGTAATCGCTACCGGTAAATTTCCCAAAGCGAATCAGGTCTGTGCGACGCGTACACTCCCAAAACAGTTCACGGCCGCGTTCTGCAAGGATAAAATTCAGTGTCAGCTGCGCCTGATCAATGGCTCCGGCCGAACTACCATATCCCCGCTGACGGATACTGTTGACCAATTTGATCGCTTCCTGTACACTTCCTCCGCCACCGCGCAGTACAGCCTCAGCATACATTAGATACACGTCGGCCAGGCGGATCATCGGGAAATCAGTACTGACCAATCCTTCATCTGTCGTATAGGTACCATCATCTTTCAAATTTGTAAACTTAACAAGCCCATAGCCCTGGCTCGAGGCAGCGGGATCTTCGACATCCAGGGACTGGCCATTTTTCCAAAAATCACCTCTTTTGTCTTCCACCTGAAAGAGTGCCACAAATTCGCGAAGTGTACGAAAACTATTCCAGCCGGAAAGCACACCGTAATCCGATGATTTCATGCTCCCAACAATAGGGCCGTTGACAAGATAGGTTGTCGCTCCCCAAGTCGTTGTATACGCTACATCGGCCTCTATCGGGAAAATAATTTCATTGGTCCGCTTATCATTATCAGCATTAAATACCTGCTTATAATTCGCATTTAAGGAATATCCGGCATCAATCACTTTTTTCGCATAGTTCAGGCATTCGGCATTACGTGCTGTGCCCGTATAGACCTGCGCATTCAGATAATTCTTGGCCAATAGGGACCAGGCGGCAGCACGGCTTACCCGGCCATACTCATTTTGACGTGCTTCCGGTAAGATCGTTTCGACCTCTGTCAATTCTTTTTCAATAAATGCAAAGAGATCAGCCCGTGTCATCCGTGGTGGAAAAAATGCAGCTACCGGATCCTTTTCAGTCACAAAAGGAACGTTCCCATAAAGGTCCATGGCATGACTATAGGCCAATGCACGCAGAAAACGCGCTTCGGCTGCGAACTCCAAAATTTGTGCCTGCTCGGCCGAATTAAAAGTCGCCAGCTTCTCTGTTGTTGCATTCCGTAGAAATTCATTACAGATGGCTACCGTATAATAGATCCGATAATACATGGCATTGACCCAGGTATCGGAAGCTCCCCAGGTCATATACTGGATATCGGTCATATTGTCGCCTCCTGCCCATGTATAGATCACCTCATCAGTCGGTACCTCCTGCAAGTTAAAGTACACCCGAAGGTACCCCCAAGAAGCCGTGCTGCCCGCCATATCCGGATCGGCATCACCACGTCCATTGCCCGCAACGGCAAATGAGGCATACAATTTAGCAAGCACAGCCCGGTAACCATCCACAGAGGTGTATACCGACTCCGAAGTAGTTTCTACAGTGGGATACTGGTTTAAGTCCTTTGTACAGGATTGCAGCAATGCGATTAAACACAACAATCCAAAACAATATCTTTTTATATTTTTCATCGCTATATAAGTTTTCTTTTTTGAGGTAGCCATTAAAAATCCATATTGAGACTCAAGGAGAAAGTTCTTGAGCGTGGGTAGAACGAACTGTCGAAGCCACTCGGAACCTCAGAGTCCATACCGCTATATTTGCTCACAATAAAAATATTCTGAGCTACCGCACCCACACGTAGATTGGAGATCTTACCCACCTGACCAAAATTATAGTTCACCGACACGTTTTCCATCCGAAGGAAGGAAGCATTTTCGACGTAAAAATCCGAATAATACTGTCTGGTCTGGAATTGGGTATCCAAGTAATCCCGATGTAAGTTATTGATCGACGCATCCACATATTGAACTGTTTCCCAAGCACTAAGATTCATTTTGGTATTATTGAATACGTAGTTACCCAAATTTGCGCGTAGTGTCGTTGCTGCTGTCCATTTTTTGTAAGTTAACTGCGTATTGAAACCAAAGAGCCATTTTGCCGCGGGCGATTGATAGCGATACAAGTCTTTTTCGTTGATCGCTCCATCACCATTCAGATCCGCATATACACCTTCGAGCGGCTTGCCAGCCTCATTGTACAACTGTTTGTAGACATAAAACATGTAAGGCTGATACCCCGTTGTCAGAATCTGTATACCACGGCCACTGACATTCGGTCCCACATAAGTTCCTATGGCATTCGCATCCTGCACCAAAGCTATATTGGTTACTTTTGTATGCTGATTAGTCGCATTGAAATTGACTTCCCAGCGCAAATTATCCTTTTGTATGGGCACGGTATTCAGTTGAAATTCGAAGCCACTACTTTCAACATTACCTACGTTGATAGTCGCGTTCTGATCAAAATTGGTTCCTGCGGCTACAGGCACATTGGCCAATAGATCATGTGTTTTTCTTGTGTAATAGTCAATTGCACCAGACAGCCTGTTTTTCCAGAAAGCGAAATCCAGGCCGTAGTTAAATGCTTTGGTCGTTTCCCAGCGTAAGTCCCGATTGTAAACCGATGGTCTATACACCAGATGGTACTGATCGCCGAAACGATACTGTGCATAGGCTGTTCCCAAATTGTATACCGGCAAATATTCGTAATTTCCGATTCCTTCCTGCTGCCCTGTAACACCGTAACTCGCCCGGAGCTTTAGATCGTCCATGAAAGAGATTCCTTTCATGAAAGACTCCTGCGAAAGACGCCAGGCCAAGGCGACTGAGGGAAATGTCCCCCAACGGTTTTCGGGACTGAATCGGGAAGTTCCATCCTTACGGACCGTAGCGGTCAATAAATAACGGCTATCGTAATTGTAGTTTATCCGTCCGTACCAGGAAATCAGCGTATGTCGTTCGTCAGATGCAATAGCAGTCGAGCGTATATCACCAGCTTCGTTATAGTATACTATAGGTGGCCGTCGGGCACTCCAATATTGATAATCGTGACCTGCTGTCACATCAATTGTACTTTTAATTTCCGGGAAGAACTTGTTATAGTTTAGATAGCCTGTAAACAATTTATTTTTAAGCGTCTGTTCATAACGGTCAAAAGAGCCTCCAATCGTAAAATTATTGGCCGCACTTGCCGGAATAAGATTCGATCCATTCCCTTTGGCATAGTCATATCCGAGTGTTACGTGCGCTTTCAGTTCAGGCAGCGGATGGAATTTATAATCGAGGTCAAGGTTACCCACGGCTCTATTGACTGTACTACGGTGTTTTTCCTGCTTGAGCAATCCCAGTGGATTGAGGTTTGCACCTGTTGCCGGAAGACCCGCATTATCCAAACTCTCGTAATAGCCGCCATAAGCATCTGCCCCAGAATAAATCGGTTGCGTAGGATTAAACGCTACAGCAGACCATATCGCATCGGTATTGGCAAATGCGTTGTTGTTATGGGCACCTTTAACATTTAAATTTACGGTCAGGTGTTTATTAAAAAAAGTGGGATTTAATACCAAAGCGCCCGTCACGCGCTCCGTTTTGTCGGTACGCAAAGTCCCTTGCTGATTATAATAGCCCACCGATGTACGAAAAGGCAAGGTTTTACCGATCTTTCCCTGTAGACTTAAGTTATTATCCGTCCCCATGGCATCCTGAAAAACCTCAGACAGCCAATCTGTTGAGGCATTGCCCAATAATGCCTTTTGGGCAGTGCTCCCTTTGGTATTGATGAGCGAGGCAAATTCATCGCGCGACATCATATCAGCCACTCCCATAGCCTGCTGCATGGACACGATTGAAGAGAAAGAAAGCCGTAAAGCATCTCCTTTACCCTTCTTTGTTGTTATCAATAATACCCCGTTTGACGCTCGGGAACCATAGATAGCTGTCGATGATGCATCTTTGAGCACTGTCATGCTTTCGATATCATTCGGGTTGATCAGACTGAGAAAATTGCCACTATTGCCGCTAATACCACCAGTCTCTAGCGGTACACCGTCCAATACGATCAATGGATCGTTGCTGGCACTCAAGGAGGCTCCCCCACGGATACGTATCGTACTCCCGGAAGAAGGAGAACCGCTGTTGGACATCACCTGCACACCAGCTGTTTTTCCATTGATCAGCTGTTCGGGAGAGCCGACAAGTCCACTGTTAAAATCCTTGCTTCCAACCGTATTTACGGCACCGGTTAGATCCTTTTTTGTCGTACTACCATATCCTACGATGACGAGCTCTTCCAGCACATTTCCCGCAGGCACCATGCTGACATCCACGGATGTTCCCCCTACAACCGTCAAGGTTTGGCTACTGTAGCCTACAACAGAGAATAGAAGCTGGGATTTACCCCTGGGCAATGAGATACGGTACGAGCCATCACTCGCTGTTGAAGTGCCCACCGTAGTTCCGGCCACCAATACAGTAACACCTGCCATCACCTGCCCATGCTCGTTGCGGACCACCCCACGGACATCCTGTTGTTGCATCGACCTGATCCACTTGCTTTCCCCTTTCGTTGCAGCATAAAGCTGCGTTTCCCCAAGACAGGATAGCAAGGACAAGCCCAATAAACTTGTTTTAAATGCAAAACCCTTCATTGTTTAAAATTTAGATGTGTTTATAATTGTTTTCTTTCCCTTTATTATATTTTTTGTACTCCTTATCGCTTTATTTAAGCATTCCCCTAAAAAACGCCGTCGTTTTTTCAGGTCGTCGTCCTGCTCCAAAACTTGATCCTTACAGCCTGACGGATTATTATCCATGCCCTACTAATCGGTGGCATTAAGCAGCTGTATCGCTATTCGAGCCATATCGCAGCTATGGATAGTACCACCCCTTCCATCTTTTCGCCTGAAACGATTAGTTTTTCGATCTCCCTTTTGTCAAATTGAGCCTCAACTGTAGGTTTAAAAAACCGTTCAAGAAATACAGGATAAGGAGCAGGTAGCAAAGCCGTAGGCACAAGCTTTAAGTCGGCTAGATCCATACGGACCAAAGATTCGCCCGATGTCCCAATAGCTATGTTTTCCACATAGGTATACCCTTTTTTTGTAACAAACCCAGCATGCAGTAGCGGATTCCCGCCCTCATGTTTCAAGAGTATACAGAGTTTTGTGGCAGCAGCGATACCCGCAGGCCGTTCAGCAATTGTCGATTTGATATCTTTTACCCAAAAATACTGTACCCCAGAATCCTTAGCATGAAAAGTATAGGTCCAAAAAGGAACTTTACTGAGATCATGATGCTCCCGTTGCGCAGTCATGTAAGCCGTTTCTGGAATAGCGAAAGTTTCCAAAGAAGAGACTTTGGACAAGGACTCAAAAAGCCCTATAGGCGCCCGCTGCTCATTTAAACCCACCGTCCAATAACTATTGACACGATAATTCCAATCCAGCGGTGCTCCAGTCTGATTATCAGGATAGGTAATTTTTTCACCATCCACAAACACAGTAGCTGTATATTTCAATTCATTGCCCACGAATAAGGATGCCGGGACATCCGCTTCATAGGTACAGTTATCTTTGGAGATCAACTTGATGTAGGGATTATGATCTTTCCAAAACGAAACCTGATCCGTTTGTAGAATAATGGAATCGGGCTGTTTTTCAAAAACATAACGGAACTGCAATTTGGTAGAGCGCCCTTTTTCCAATACTTTGGGCTGCTGGTGTATCAATAGAGGTAGCTTCAGCGCTACAGTTTTTGGCGCGTAATATTCGCCCAAATAGCCATTTTTCCAGGGCGAGGAAGCTAGCCAGCTATTTTTCAGCTGGATATTCTTACGCTTTAACAGATATACTCCAGGCTTAACGCTAAAACTTGTTTTAGCAACTGAAATAGCTTCATCGGTGTCATTTTTTCCTACCAGTGACCGGACGGTAAACAGGTCGCCTAGATCAGGAATCCGAATATCGATCATCTGTGACCGATACAGGATATGTACCACCTCCCGATCGAGCGATGGCTTAGCAAAAGGATCAGCGATTTTTTCTGCATCCGGCATAACCTCCAAACGCCATAGACCATCTTCCAGTCGATCTAAAAAATAAGCACCAGATCCACGGTATTCCACCACAGGTGATGAACCATGACCGGCAATATGTTGCAATTTCGTTGGATTTAAAGGCCTTACTGTCGTATTATTGGTGTAAAAATACTTATCCTGCGCATTCATCACGGAGAGATCCTGCTCATAACTGACGCTAAAATCGCCAAATAGGGTGTCTTGAGGATACTGTTCAAACTTTTTATTTCTTGGTATCGTATAAGCTACCTCCGCAGCGATCATGGTACTCAGTGCTTTTGCCGGGGTATAAGCCAAATTGAGATAATGTGTCTGATATTCGGTATTGTAGGCTGCAATATCCATCGGATCGTAAGCAAACTGAGTGATCCACTGAAATCCCGCCGAACGAAATGTGCGGCTCATTGCGGGATGCATGTAGCTGTAGAGATTATCAGCAGGATCATATTCGTAAACCGCCTTCGCTTTGTTGGCAAAGCCTTTCAAGTTTGAAAAAGGGATATCGTACTGATCAATGTAAGGAAGAAAATTCCCCTGACGTTCCCGTCCAGCAACCAGTCCCACAGGATACCATTGATAGGTTGTCCCTTGGATATCAGCATCAAAATAAGCCTTAACATGTTCCATATTATGACTTACATTGTAGAAAATCGGTTTTTTATTCCCGGCTTTCTTCATAGCCTTCACCATTCGACCGATATAGTCCGACGTCGTCTGAATGGCACCTGTATGGCAAGGTTCATTATTTATTTCAAAACCTATGATGTAAGGGTCCGTCTGATAAGCATTTCCGGTATACGGGTTGACATGATGAAGTAACTGGGTAATGTATTTTTCTTGAGCAGCTATCGCCTGTGGATTAGCATGAACCGCACACTTATCATAATGATACGTAAATGCATCTGTATTTATATTTCTTTCTGGATAACCATTACCAAAATTGGTCATTCCCGTAATCAGGATCCTAATTCCCCTTTCCTGAAGTTTAAAAAGTAGATAATCCAATAGATCAAGATGTTCATTGCTGATCAGGTTACCATTTTTATCGGAGATTTCTACATCCCAAATATGGATACGATAAGCATTATATCCCAAACGGGCGAAGTGGTAAACGTCCCGATCAATAGCCCGCTTTCGATCGATGCCTTTATCGTGTAAAGCCCGAAAGGCATGGGCAAAAGGAACGGTATAATTGACGCCATAAAATGAAGCTTCAGCTTTGGAGTCGGACCAGCGCATGACACCTTCACGGTCGACAAAAACTGTAGGGACCTTTTTAATCGCCTTCGATTGAGCGTAAGAATTGACATAGCCCAAAAGAGCAAAGCAGCATAAAATAATTACACGCATGGATTGTATCGATTTATAATTTTTTGGTTATTACTCTTACAAACCTATCAAACGTGATTATTTTTTAAGGCCACATATCGGACAAAGAACAACACAAATTGGACATCCCCAACCACCTAAAACAACAAACAGCACTAACAATCAACCACTTACAAATAACCTTCCATATACACCTTTGGTGACATCCCAAATTCCGATTGAAAGCATTTTGAAAAATAAGAAGCATTGGAGAATCCGACCATATACATCACCTCGGAAACGGTAAACTTTTTTTGCTGTAATAACAGCGCTGCTTTTTTGATACGAATGCTGCGTATATACTCCACCGGTGTATAGCCTGTTAGTTGCTTAATTTTACGATGGAGTTGTCTGGCGGCGACATCCGTCAGCTCACTGAGCCGCTGCACCGAAAATTCCGAATCGTCTAAATTTTCTTCGATCAGCCGTGTCACATTGGTCAGAAATTTTTCATCTGGTGAATGTACAGCTATTGCTTCTGTGGGTTTACTGATTTCGTCGATACGCAACTGAGCGACAATCTTATCTTTCCTATCCAAGAGCTGCAAGAGCTGTATCTGGAGCAAGTCCAGATCAAAAGGTTTCGCCATATAAGCATCTATGCCGACGGCAACCCACTCGCGTCTGATCAGCTCATCGTTTTGTGCGGTAAGCAAAATAATCGGAATAGTTGCCGTCACGATATTTTGTCGTAGTTTTTTCACCATTTCAATCCCCCCCATATTGGGCATCATGGCATCCGTGAGAATAATGTCGGGCACAAAACTATGTCCGTCGATCAAGCGTAAGCCCTCGCTACCATCACTCACAATGCGGCAATCGTAATGTGGCTGCATGGCATTTCGTAAAAAATCAGCGAGTTCGGCATTATCTTCGACGATCAGTAGTTTTCGTTTAGCCCCTACCGGTATGCTATCGGTCGCATCCTCATCGTTTACATGGTCATGTTTCCAACTAAGCGTTACGGCTGTGCCATTTTGATCGCTCGCTATATCAACGGTCCAGCCCAACTGTTCACAATAACTTTTGACAAGGTACAGACCAACGCCCGTGCCCTGTACAGCACTCACTTCTTTCAGGGAAGAACGATAGAATTTGCTAAATACATAAGGTAGGTCTTCAGGTGCTATACCAATTCCCGTATCCCGAACGACAAGCTTGACATCTGGACCAATTCCTTTCAGCCGCAGTTCCACGCCACCCTCCGGACGATTATACTTACAAGCATTAGCGATGAGGTTGTTGAGAATCGATCCCAGTTTGGCTACATCGGTCTGTATAAAAAAGCTCTCTACATCGGTAACAAAGCCAATATGGACGGTACTGTACTCAGGTATCTGCTGCCAGTCAGCTATAATTTGTCTGCTATAGGCGACCAGATCCACCTGAGAGGTAAGCAAGCCTTGCAAGGGCGTCTTCTGCTGCTCGACCTGATCAAAAGTCATCAATTCCTGAATGAGATGGCTTATTTTTAAGGCATTTCGATGAACACCGTCCAACTGCTTCTTTTTGTCACTGTTTTTTGTCTGCCGCATCATTTGGCTGACAGGAGCCAAAATCAGACTTAGCGGGGTTTTCAGCTCATGCGACACAGCTGTCAGGAAGTCCATTTTCATCTTTGTGAGCTCAAGTACCTTCCTCCGTTCGCGCCTTTCCCATTTTAGCGTACTGCGAACCCTGAAAAAATTGACAACCCAAAATAGCAGGAAAATAACAATGAGGGCGTAAACAGTTTTGGCCCAATAGCTTGCATACCATGGATAACGGATCTGAATATGGTAGGTATAAATCTCCGACACAACATGACCGGCGACATCCACTTTAGCCAACTGAAGGTCGTAGTTACCCGAACTTAAGTTGGACAGAAGCACTTTGTTATCACCCCGTTCCATCGGAATCCAGGTTTCATTTTTTCCTTTAAAAGCATAAGCTAGGCGATAGCCCAAATGATTCCCATAATCCAAATCGGAAAATTCAAGCCGGAGGTTATTCTGATCATGCGCCAAAGTGATCTCGTTTTTATACCGTAAGCCATAGTCGTAATTACCGAAACGTTCATTATTGACATACATTGCGGTGAGCACAATCTTTTTGGAACCATCCAGATCCGCTAGCTCATTTTGCGCGGGCAACAGGACCACCTCATCAATTCCGCCCAGCACCACTTGTTCCCGCTCGGCATCGTAGTACATTGAGGATATTCTTTGTCCGTATCTTAACAATTCAGTTTTTAAACTCTGCTTATTAACCTGCCACACGCCAGTACTCGTTGCCAGCCAGATGCTTTCTTTGACCTCAGCCATGGCAGTTACTTCTCCTTTACCAACAGGATCAAAACGAACCAATGTATTTTTCCCATCCGGAGCAATACGCCTCAATTCGCCATGTTCCCCTACCCACACCGTTTGCTGCCCATCCTTCAGCATAAAGGTCGCCTGATCCAATGCATGCCCTGCGCTGTCTTTAATCTCCGTTATTTTCCCTGTGGCCACATCAATGCTACTGATCCCCTTATTATAGAACAGCGCTAATATCTTCCCCCTTCCGTTGTCAACAATCTGATTGGCAAAATCTTCCAGAAGACCGTCAGCTTTACTGAAATTACGGTTTGCTATGACCGGGCCCTTCGACTCCAATAAACGGCTTCGGCTGACGACAAATATTCCCCCCATATAGGAGGCCACCCAGAGATTATCCTGTCCATCTTGTAAGATATCGTACGACCATTTCGCATTTCGTCTTCCACTGGCATCGACAATTGTAAAGGTTTTAAACTGTTTCGTATGTGCATCAAACACATTGGCGCCACCGTCGGAAGCTATCCACACCAATCCCGTATGATCCTCAAATATATCCCGGATACGGTTGTGTGCCAAACGATAATTCTTGGCATCCATACGGTACCAGCTGCTTTCCGTATTCTTGTCGTCCAGCCCACGTACACGGATCAAACCATTATCGCCTCCCAACCAATACCAGCCATTGCGATCCTTGTTAATTTTATAAAAACGGTTGCCATCGCTGCTCGCTGTCAATTGATAGATCGGCAGTATTTTTTCCACCTTGCGGTTGGACCATAAGGAAAATCCCAGGTCTGTACCCAGCCAGATATTTTCCGACCGATCCTTAAAGATACTCCACACGATGTTATTGGCCAGCGAATTTCTATTCCGGGAATCATGTTTGATCCGTTTGACCAACTGCTGATCCAGCTGATACGTAAAAAGACCATCATCCGTACCGACAAGCAAGGTGTTGGAATCTTTGGAAGCCATCGCTTTGATGGGATGATTTTGTAATACCGGAGTCTTCTTAAGCGTATGGTTCTCCGTATTATAGCGATACAGGCCATATTCTGTTCCAACAAAGGTACTTGCCGATTCCGGAATAGAAAATATAGAATTCACAAATTGATTACTCCCCGGCCTATAATCTGGGATCGGTAGAGGCACAATATCTTTTTTTGATGGACTTAATTCAAAAAGCCCATTATACGTACCGATTAAGATTCTATCGCCCACCTTTTCCAGTGCATACACGGCGGTTTTTGATTTATTCTTTGGAAATGAATTATGATAATCAATAAGTTTGCGTGTTTTAGTATTATAGCAATACAAACCACTTATTGAACCTATCCACAACGTATCGCCAACAAGCAGCAAAGCCCTGACATCTCCAGGCCCCCCTGTCGGAAAAGATTCAAAACGATCGAACTGATAGTTATAGAGCAGCACACCCTGCCCTGTCCCCAATGCGAAATATTTATTATCGATCAGTGCAATACAGTAAACGAACGTCTGAAAAGGAGATTTGGTTCCAGTGAGCGGCTGCAGCGCATAGCCATCATAATTAAATAACCCATTGTTACTTCCCAGCCAAAGCATCCCCAAGCTATCCTGTGCAAAAGAGTGGACTGTATTTGCATTCGTTCCCAAGGAAATATTGCGAAAAGAGGGATAATCCAGCGATTGCCCGAAAACAGCCGTACCCACGAAGGAACAGACAAGTAACCAATAGAAATAAAGAGATTGCATTTTTTATAAGCGCTATACCACAAACTTAATTATTTCAAATGGAATAGCACTTATCCAATCAATCTTCTCAAGCGGAAATAGCATTCTGTAACAGTAGCAAAATTTGCCTGTTTTGTATCTGCTGCACATGAAGTGAGCAGTAACAAAATAAAATATAAACAATAGCGATAAAACCCCATGCCTGTAAAACTATGAAATTATCGGCAAAGATTTTTAAAAGCCCAAAGATCCGGAACAGGTCATGTACGCTGAAGGTACGATTCTGACTTTTGTACGTTTTCCAGGCGGTATGATTTAACCAGCAATCCTTCCTAAACAAAACTTTTTCAAACGAAGCTCAATAAATGTTGTTCTGTTTGA
The DNA here is from genome assembly GCF_002494055.1 of Sphingobacterium sp. UBA7038. Lineage (NCBI taxonomy): Bacteria > Pseudomonadati > Bacteroidota > Sphingobacteriia > Sphingobacteriales > Sphingobacteriaceae > Sphingobacterium > Sphingobacterium sp. UBA7038. The sequence goes on along the minus strand of NZ_DLAV01000015.1, from coordinate 39,347 downwards.
AAAAAGTATATATGGCACATTTAGAAGTAAAACCTAAAAATGGAGCACCTTGGTGGTTATGGCTCCTTCTTTCACTGATCGCATTGGGATTGGTCCTCTATTTCATCAATCGTTCTAACAGTGGCGCTAGGTTAAATGAAACCAGCTCCGATACGACCGTTAATTCAAGCGCGCCACAAGGAGATACACTTGCGACCACCGTTCCAGAATGGAATTCAATTGATTTCAACAGTGCTGAATCTTCCGATCCAAACATTACGGATAAGGATATCCGTGTACGTTCGAGCGATGCTTATACCATCTATTCGTTAGGGGAAAACATCTTGTTCGCAACCGATAAAAATACCTTAGAAAGTACAGCTGAAGCGAAGCTCAACCAGATTTCAGCAGCTTTAAATAAAAATTTTAAAGGAGCCTATGTTGGCGTTTTCGGCAATACGGATAGCACAGGTACAGTTTCCCACAATAAGCAGCTTGGTGTAGAAAGAGCAACCGCTGTCAAAGACTGGCTCGTCAAGCGTGGCAACATTGCTCAGAAAAAAATCAGTATACATTCTCGTGGTGAAAAAGCGCCAGTCGCCAACAATGAAACTGCAAGTGGCAGAAATCAGAACCGCAATGTGGAGATTGTCGTTTTTCGGAATAAATAAAAATTGATAACCAATAAAATTAAAGACATGGCAATAGAAGAAAACAACTATAATCATTTGATTGAACTCGGTGGAAGCGATTATGAAATTGTCGACGGCGAACCAGATATCCGAGGCTGGAAAGTGAAAAATGAAGCTGGTCAATTGATCGGCAAGGTGGATGATCTACTCTTTGATCCTGAAAGCCTACAAGTCCGTTATATCATCGTTGATCTCCATGACGCCGATTTTGTTATTGACGAAGACAAGAAAGTATTGGCCCCCATTGGATTAGCATCGCTTTATGACGGTACACAAATTCAGGCCAGCAATGAGGAAACCACGCTGGTTCCACCTGTCGAGCCCATCGATCCTAGCGTGATCCTTACGGTAGACGAAATTCCGACGGAAGAACCAGCAACAGATTATCTGTATAATCCTGCCGACGATGGCGAAGTAGTGGTCATATCCGTCAGTGAAGATCAGTTAATTCGACTGCCTGCTTACCAACAGGATAAAGTCACGCCCGAAACAGAGTTAATTACACGTCATGTATTTGAAGGCACTGGCGATGTAGGTTTCGTCGTAAGCTCTAACAGCTATGACCCGACTGCATTCTACGATCATTATCACTTTAGCGAAGATACGTTCTATAGCGGCGGGAAAAGAACCGAAAGTCTTCCGACAGATCAGACACAGCGCACCCGTAGAGTGGCTGCACGACATGAGCAAGGGACGGGGCACGAGCCGGGTACACTCGACAACAATAGTGAACTTTAGTATAATCACGTACAACTACTTTGAGCGGCTTAGATAATATGCGTTATTTAAGCCGCTTATTTATAAATAACTGCAACTATAGCGTGCATAGACAAACCCTAAATGCCGTATTTCTTGAATTTAATCGTGTAAATACCCAAACCGTCAGTATTTTATAACCTATCGTACCAAATTACTACTGAAATCCCTTTTCCGCCATAAAAACTGCATTAAAATTGCATGATTTGTAGAAAATCAATACAAATCGCTTATGAAAGCAACATATAAAATCGTCAACCAAAAGAATAGACAAATAATCCGAAAGTATTATGAAAAATATAGCTGGTATAAACTGGACCGCGAGGAGCTCACACAGGAATTACTCATCCGTGGCGGCTTTCTAGCGATTCTAACTTGGTTGTTATGGTAAGCTAAACATACATCGGCAGAGATATCAATTCACGATATCCAAACCATTTGCAGTTCTGTGTTGTTATATCTGTAAACTTAAATCAACAACACCTTGAACAGATTTACACGAATTGCTTTAAAAACAATATTGTGGATTATTGGAGGAATAATTACGCTTTTTATTCTTATCGTTTTCCTGCTTCGCCTACCTTCCATACAGAATTATATCGCTGGTAAAGTGACACATTATGTCGAAGGAAAGATCGGCACCCCCGTCAAAATTGGTTACATCAATATCGATTTTCCTAAAAAATTGGTTTTGGAAGATATCTATCTCGAAGATCAAAGTAAGGATACCTTAGTTGCTGGTAAAAGCATTGCGGTCGATATCAATATGCTGAAACTATTAAAGAATACTGTGGAAATCCAAAGCCTGGAAGCCGATGGAATTACCGCCAAAATACGTCGCACCTTGCCAGACAGTGCCTTTAACTTTGATTATATTGTTAAGGCCTTTGCTTCTGAAAAGGAAAGTGAGCCTACCGCAGACACGACTTCAGCACTGCTGTTTAACCTGGATAAGGTTAAGTTTTCAAAAATACATGTGGTCTATGCCGACGAGGTTATCGGCACCAGTGCCGACGTCTATCTTGGTCGTTTAAATACGAACATAAAGAAATTTGACCTGACCAAAAACATGGCCTTTGAGCTACCTAAAATCAACATCGACGGACTAAATGCCACGGTCAAGCAGTGGAAGCCCGCCATAGAAGGCGCAGGCCCATCGGTAGAAGATTTTGGTATCACCGATAAAACGGCACAGACGACTTCGCTCCTTCCTGACGTGGGTATACAGGTGGCCGACCTCAATAATATTTTGGTCCGCTACGAGGACCAGTCCAGTGCACTGAAGTCGCAGTTTGTCCTAAAAAAATTCCATGCCGACATCAATAAGATCGATCTGAACAAACAGGTTGTCGACATCAATAAGCTCGATCTCGACGGCTCGGACAACAATGTCCTGCTCGGAAAAATTCAACAGACTACTGCCAAGGCGACAAAAATCAACGCAACGACAGCGAACACAGCAGCAGTGGATGCGGCAACAACCAACGCAAAAAACAAGGAAGCAAAAACTGAGAAATCAAACACCCAGGGAGAAAAGAATGACACTGCAAAAACAGATACCAGTTCGGCCACAAAAATGAATTGGGTCGTCTCAGCCAAAGACATCATCATCAACAATACCAGTATCCGTTTTAAAGACGACAATCAGCCGCGCATCAAAGGTTTCGATTATTTTAATATCCAAATGCCCGGTCTTAAAACCAGGTTAACCGATCTGTACTACAGCGCCGACTCCATGAGCGGATCCTTGAAAGAACTCGTGGCAGCCGACCACTCCGGCTTTGTCATCAAGCAATTAAAGGCCGATTTTAAGTATACCAATACCGGTGCCGAAATCAAAAATCTCTATGCCGAAACTCCTCGCACCCTGATCCGCGATTACGTTAAGCTAAGTTATCCTTCCCTGGATATCATCGCCAAAAAACCAGAACTGATCACGGTTAATGCCAACATCACAAAAAGCCATATCGATATGCGCGATATCCGATTTCTAGCGCCCTTTCTGGACACCATGCAGGTGATGAAGCCCCTATTGGACAAGAAATTTTATATCGACACCCGCGTGACCGGCCGTGTCGATGACCTGTATATTCCGAATATCGACTTCAGGACACTTTCCAATACCCGATTGATTGCCAGCCTGCATCTGAAAGGACTACCCGATATGAATAAATTGTCGGTAGACCTCAACCTGAAAAAACTGACGACAGGCCGTTCAGATATCGAAAAACTGGTTTCCAAATCGATGCTGCCTGCCGGAATCGAATTACCCAATACCATCGGTCTGAGCGGAACTTTTAAAGGTGGAATGACTGCCTTCAATACGAAACTTGCATTGGTAACCGAAAAAGGCACTGCCAAAGTCGATGGAACGGTCCAAATGACCAAGCGCGATACCCTATACAATGCGGCAGTCAGCGTTCGTGACCTCAATATCGGTCAAATCATGAAAATGGACAGTACCCTGGGCATCCTTTCTTTCGAAGGAAAAATCAAAGGCAAGGGTACCGATCCTAAAAAACTGATGGCCAATTTTGACGGTAAAGTGAACCGACTGGATGCCATGGGCTACCGCTACCATGATATCGATATGGATATATCGGCCGATAAAGGTGCGATGAAGGCATCCATTCTGAGTCCCGATCCGAACATCAACCTTAAGCTGAATGCCAGCGCCAATATGAAATCGACTTATCCCAAAGTAGCATTCGAACTGCTGGTCGACAGCATCAACCTGCAAAAGTTACACCTGATGCAGGATGCGGTTAGCTACCGGGGTAAGCTGAGCGGTAACTTCAGCACAGCAGATCCAAACTTTTTGAATGGTGAAGCGCATATTACCAATTCGTTGATCCGATACAACTCCGATCGTTACGCACTGGATACTGTTTCACTCTTGGCCAAGGCCGATACCAGCCGCAATCAGCTGGTACTGCGTTCTGATTTTCTGAATGCCCACCTGGTCGGCAAATACAAAATTCTGGAGCTGCAAAGTGCCGTCAAAGATTTGCTTCAGGTTTATTACAAACCCGAAAAGCCGGTCAAGATTCCGGCCTACTCACCGCAGATCATCGAATTTTCGGCACAGCTGACCCGCAATAGACTGATTCAGGATTTTCTGCCGCAGCTGACAGAAATGAAAGCTATTAGCTTGGACGGTCTCTTCAATAGTACTTCCAAAAATCTCTCTGCCAAACTGGATGCTCCACGCATTGTGTATGCGGGTACAGCAATTGACAATGTGACCCTGGATATCAACAGTCTGGATAGCGCCCTCTATTATTCGGCCTTAATCAACAAGGTTAAAATGAGCAGCATTGAGCTGACCAATACGGTTTTCAGTGGTAAGGTTGCTCAGAACATCGTCAACATGGGACTTTGGATCAAAGATAAGCAGGATAAAGAACAGTACCACCTGGGAGCCAACATGGAGGCCAAAAATGGCCTATTTGAATTCAGCCTGCTGCAGGACGGCCTCATGCTCAACTACGATAAGTGGGATGTGGCGCCCAACAACACCTTAAAATTTGGCAGCGCAGGACTGCTGGCTAATAATTTTATCCTCAGCAACAAGGGACAGGAGTTGCGCATCGCTTCGAAGGACAGCATCCTGAACTCACCGCTTGATGTGGCATTTAAAAATTTCCGTATCGAGACCCTGAGCAAGATGATTATGAGTGACAGCCTGGATGTCGGCGGCGGCATCAACGGACAAACCACGCTCTCCCGCTTGGAAAGTAGTCCTGTTTTTGTTGCCGATCTTGTCGTCGACAAGTTTTACTTCGGAAAAGATACCGTGGGCAATGTCAATATCAAAGTCAATAATGAACGCGAAAACACCTACAATGCCAACGTAAGCATTACCGAAAACGGAAATAACCTCGTCCTGAGCGGAGACTTTATCAATCCACCTCAAGGCGATGCAGCGCTTGACTTTACGTTGGATATTGCGCCGCTGACGATGAAGACCGTACAGGCCTTCAGCATGGGCAACCTCAAAGACGCGAAGGGCAACCTCGAAGGTCAGCTAAAAATAAAGGGATCACCCTCGAAACCACAGATCAGGGGCGACCTCAATTTCAGGAAAGCCGAATTTAATGTAGCCATGCTCAATGCCCTGTTCAAAGCAAAAGACGAACAGATCCGTTTTGATCCAACTGGAATATCATTCCCCAAATTTGAACTCGAAGACAGCAGAGGCAATTTTGCCCAGGTCAGCGGTTCTATCAAGACACAGACCTACACCGATTTTGAATTTGACCTCGGCATCGCCATGGACAATTTTGAAGTCCTCAATTCCACTCAGGCAGACAACGATCTATTTTATGGAAAAATGTTTCTGGGCACCGATCTGCAGATCGGTGGAAATCTAGACAAACCTGTTGTGGACGGTACCATCAAAGTACTCGACAGTACCGATTTTACCATGGTAATGCCCAACAATGATCCCGGTATGGCCGATCGGAAGGGTGTAGTCGAATTTGTAGACAAACGCGATACGGCCACCGCAAATGCCCTTGCCCGATTAGATTCCATGACCGTCACCAAACTGACGGGCATAGATGTCGACCTGAACCTGCAGACCGATAAGGATGCCAAGTTTAAGATTCTGCTTGATGCAGGCTCGCAGGATGCCCTAAATATTCAGGGCGAGGCCGAATTAAATGCGGGCGTAGATGCCAGCGGTAAAATAACCATGTCGGGCACTTTTACCGTGGAGCGGGGAAGTTATTCGTTCAGTTTTGGACCCGTCAGCAGAGACTTCAAATTTCAGAAAGGAAGTACAATTACCTGGAATGGCGATCCATTGGACGCGCAGTTAAATATTACGGCAGTATATACCTTAAAAGCCCCTACGCTAGAACTGGTAGCGCCACAACTTGGAACACAGAACGCTAACCTATATAAGCAAAAGATACCTTTTGACGTGTTGCTGAAAATTTCAGACCAACTGTTTCAGCCACAGCTCAATTTTGATATCGACCTGAATGCCAACAATGCCATCGTATCGCAGGATGTGATCAGTAAGGTAGACAATGCCCTGACGACCTTACGCGATAATCCTTCCGACCTCAATAAACAAGTCTTTTCCCTGATAGTGCTGGGGCGTTTTATGTCGGCCAATCCATTTGAAAGCCTTTCTGGTGGCGGTGGTACAGAAGCCCTGGTACGCAATAGCGTCAGTTCGTTTTTGAGTTCGCAGCTCAACCGCCTGGCCTCCGATTTAATTACGGGAGTTGAACTTGATTTCAACCTGACCTCAGCAGACGATTACAGCACCGGAACTGCCCAGACGCGTACCGACCTGAACATCGGTGTGTCCAAAATGCTGCTCAACGACCGCCTGAAAGTCAATATCGGATCTAACTTTGAAGTAGAGGGAAATTCACGCCCTGGTGAGGCGGCCAATAATATTGCCGGTGATATACAGCTGGATTATCAGCTTTCGCAAGATGGGCGCTACTTTGCGCGATTCTACCGCAAAAACCAATACCAGGTCACTTTGCAGGGACAGTTTGTTGAAACGGGTATCGGTTTTATCATTACCATGGATTACAACCGATTTAAGGAGATCTTTATGCGCTCCAAAAGACTCAAGGAATATTACAATACAGGCAGTAAGAAGTTTAGGAAACGTTTTGATGTAGAGCGTATGGAACAGGATTCGGCTTATCGGGACAGCGTCCGCACCGTCATCCGCGACAGCCTGATGCTCCATAGCCCCGAATACCGCAAACGCATGGAAGAACAGGAAAAAGAACAGCAGCGCCGCCAGCAGGTGGACAGCACAGCAAACAGCAAAGGGAAAAATAATGCTCCGAAGCAATTAGACACGATCAAAACCACAGCAATTAAAAATGAAGACGAAGAAAGGGCTTACCATGCAAATTAAACTACAGGGGCTGATTGGCCTATTTATAATAAGCGGCATCATTGCGGCCTGTTCGTCGACCAAAAACCTACCCGAAGACGAGAGCCTTTACGTGAAAGGAAACGTGAACATCGCATCCGATACCATTTCGAAGAAAAACAAGGAGAAACTGGCGACCTACCTGGCCGAATCGCTGCGGCCCAAACCCAATAAGCGGGTGCTGGGCATGCCCTATAAGCTTTATTTTAACAATATGGCGGGCGATACCGCCAACAGCAACTTTATAAAACGTTTCCTCAAAAAAATTGGCGAGGAACCTGTACTACTGAGCGATGTAAACCGGGAGTACAATGAAAATCTGCTGCGCAACCGGCTGGAGAATATCGGATTTTTCAATGCCGAAGTGACCTCCGATACCACCGTTGAAAACAAGAAAGCAACGGTAGACTATACCGCTAAGCCCAATCTGATCTACCGCATTAAATCAGTCACCTTTGATGTGGACAGCTCGACCCAACTCGGCCGCGATATTCAGGGGACTTCCGGCGAGAGCCTGCTACGGCCAAACAACAACTATAGCCTGGATGTGGTACTCAACGAAAGGGACCGGATAGACAATGTCCTTAAAAATAAGGGCTACTATTATTTTAGCCCCGACTATATCCTGGTGCAGGTCGATAGCACCATCGGCAACCATAAGGTCAATCTATATGTCACGGTAAAAAAAGAAGCCCCTGAGCAGGCCCGGGTACCGTCCAAAATCAACAAGATTTATATCTACCCCAACTATACGGAGACCGGGGCAGGCTACCAGCGGTCGGCCCGGAATGCCGAACCCTTTGATAGCAGTTATTATTTTATCGATCCAAAACACAGCTTTCGCAAACCTGTTATTGCCAATCACATCTTTTTCAAGCAGGGCGACCTGTACAACCGCGATGCCCACAACCGGACCATCAGCCATTTGGTGAACCTGAACAGCTGGAAATTTGTCAAAAATAACTTTGTGGACAGCAAGGAAGTGCCCAACGCGCTGGATGTGTACTATTACCTTACGCCCCTGCCCAAGAAATCCATTCGGGTAGAGCTGCTGGGCAAGATGGCTTCCGTCTACAACGGGACCGAGGTCAATGTCAACTGGACCTTACGGAATGCTTTTAAAGGAGCCGAAAAGCTCAATATCAATGTATTTGGCGGCTACGAACTGCAGACGGGAGGCAATGCCGACCTGAACTCCAGCTATTTCCGGTATGGTACCGAGGCCACCTTAACCTTTCCGAGGATATTGACGCCATTTGGTACCATCAATCCTTCGCGCCAATTTATTCCGAACACCTATATCAAGGCACGCTATGAATTTTTAAACCGGCGAAAAGCCTATACCCTCAATTCCATGGCGCTGAGCTACGGTTACAGCTGGCAAGAGAACGAAGAGAAACAGCATGACCTGGCGTTGATGGAAATCACCTATGTACAGCCAAGAGGCATTTCGGAAAGCTACAAAATGCAGATGGATACCATTCCGGCGTTGCGGCATGTAATCGATCCCCAATTTACGATTGGGCCCAATTATAATTTCACCTTTCAGAATACCATGAAAAAGCACCTGCGCAATACGTTTTATTTCAAGGGAAACCTGGACCTTTCGGGCAATATTCTGGGACTGATCAAAGGTGCAGACTTTAATAAGGGCAAGACTTTTAAACTTTTTGACGCCTACTTCTCGCAGTATATCAAAGCCAGTGTGGATGGCAGGCATTATTTCAAGCTCAGCGAAAATTCACAGATCGCATCACGGGTGAGTATAGGGATGAGCTACTCCTATGGCAATTCGCGTTCCCTGCCCTATCTTAAGCAATATTATGTGGGCGGACCAAATAGTATCCGTGCCTTTGGCGCACGTGCGATCGGACCGGGTACAGTAGCTCCGGAAAGGCTGGGCAATGGACTTTTCTATGCCGATCAGACAGGCGATATCAAGCTGGAGCTGAATACCGAATACCGGGCAAAAATTGCTGGTCCTGTCCATTGGGCCGCCTTTATCGATGCTGGGAATGTATGGCTGCAGCGGGACGATGAGACCAAGCCAGGCGGTAAATTCAGCAAGGATTTCCTGCAGGAACTAGCCGTCGGCGGCGGCTTGGGATTACGGTTTGATTTTACCTTTCTGATCCTGCGTACCGACTTTTCCATCCCGTTCCGTATCCCCTATTTACCGAAGGGCGAGCGTTGGGTATTTAAGGATATCGACTTTGGAAGTTCAAGATGGCGAAAAGATAATCTGATGTTTAATCTTGCGATCGGTTATCCATTTTGATCTAGTCATGTCAACGTAATGATCACATAAAACCGAAGTCCTTATGATCAATGAAAACTTTCTGGGTATTATTGCGGGTATCCTCACATGTATTTCTATGCTGCCGCAGCTCATCAAAGTGCTAAAGGAAAAGAATGTGGATGACCTTTCTCCGGTTATGCTACTAACATTAATCATAGGACTTTCCCTATGGGTATGGTACGGCATAATGAAAAGCGAAGTACCGATTATCTATTCAAATAGCTTTGCTGTTCTCGTGAACCTTTGCCTGCTGATCAGTTATTTGATTTATAGAAAAAAGACCTAAAAAAAAGGCGGATAACATTGCTGCTATCCGCCTTTAACACGAAAACACTATTCTACAAACCGTTCAACCAACTATTCACCTCATCTTGTGTTTTACCTGTTTTCTTTTGAAGTTTACCTACTAACTCATCTTCCTTGCCTTCTGCATATAGTAAATCATCATCTGTAAGATCCGCATATTGCTGTTTTACTTTACCTTTAATTTCGTTCCAACGACCTTTCCATGTTAATTCGCTCATAATAATTTTCCTTTCGTTTTTTATTAATAGAACAGCCTGCAGCTGGAATCGTTTAAAAAAAATGTTATCAAATGTTAAAAAATATTTACGGTGATTTTACTCCGTTTTATCAATGGTCGTTTCTTCTTCATCGAGCGGCGCCGGCGGGATTTTATCGACATTGCGTTCGATTTCATGTGTCTCTACATGGACCGCAAATTCAGACGGTTCAATTGGTATTTCCATTTCCGTAGCATACTCCCGTGTAAAAATCGCACCGAAATAAAGAATCGCTGCAGTATAATATACCCAAAGCAAAATAAGTACAAATGAACCTGCCGCCCCGTAGGTATCCTGCGTGGCCGAACGTTCGAGGTAGATGCCTATCAGGTAACGACCGATAACAAATAATATAGCCGTAAACAGGGCACCGGCACGAACAGTCTTCCATTGAATATTGACATCGGGCAAGGTTTTAAAGATCACGCTAAAAAGGATGACAATAACCACAAAGGAAATGACAAAATTGATGACGTTCATCAGCACGACCGTTATTTCCGGAAAATAGCGCTGCAGCTGCCCGGTTAGGGCCAAAATAATGCCGTTGACGATCAAGGTAACCACCAACAGAAAGCCCAGGCCGATTACGAGCGAAGACGATAGCAATCGGTCCTGAATTAGTTTTAACCAACCCTTTTTTGGTTTTGGGCGTACATGCCATATTTTATTGATGGAGTTTTGCATATCGCCAAAAACCGTGGTTGCCCCGATAATCAGGGTCACTATACTGATCACCAGCGCCATATTGGATTTGCCCGACAGCTGAAGGTTCTGAATAACCTCTTCAATCTGTTTGGCGGCGCTATTGCCCACTAAACCGTTCAGTTCGGTAAAAACCTTTCCCTGAATGGCTTCGGCACCATAAAATATTCCGGCCAATGCGATCATTAAAACCAATATTGGACCAATGGAAAAAACGGTATAATACGATAATGAAGCGCTGTATTTCATGGAGTCTTCATTGATAAATCCCGATACCGTATTTTTCAGTATGGTCCAATAGGTCTGTAGCTTGCTTGTCTTTTCCTTTTTTACATCCATTGCTGTCGTGTTTTTAATCTTTATTTTTCAAATTCTGTCTTGTCTTATAAGAAAGAAACTCTTAAATAGGCCAGAACGTTTGTTTTTTTTAGGAAAATATAGTTCGCGTTATACATTTTCTGCCTGCATAGTAGCATAGCCTATGCGAGGAAACACGAAATAAGTCCGCTCAAAATCAGGCAGTAAGCCGCCACAAATTATCATAAAAGAAATAAAGCAAACTAATGATTAATCTTCCTTGTTCCTCTACAAACAGCATATAAAATTTAAACAGCATACAAGATTAAAAAATAGTATAACGAAAAGATGAAAAGTAATCAGAACGACCCGAATATATTAAATGACCTTATTAAAATCAACAATGACCGCATCGAAGGATACGAGCTGGCTATTGATCTGGCCAACGAGCAGGGCGAAGGTGCCCGGGAAGCTGTGTTCAGAAAGATGATCGGGCAGTCTGAAAAGTTTATTGCCGAACTCAGTCCACTGGTTGAGCTTGCTGGCCAATACGCGACTGACCGGACAAAATTAAGCGGTGAGCTTTTTCGGCTGTGGATGGTGATCAAATCAAAATTATCGGGCGGTAATATGCAAGATTTATTGGAGCATTGTGAGCGCGGCGAGGCAGCGTTCCGAGAGGTTTACGAAAAAGCGCTGGCGGAGGAAAACAAGCTGTCTATCGGGGCCAAAAACTTGATCCAGATTCAGCTGAGCCAGCAGCGGGAAGCCCATGAAAACATTAAAATTCTGTGCGGGATCTAGATTTTTCTGCATCAATGAGTCAATGCAAAAATAGTAAGAAAAAAAATAGGCTAGGGAACCAATCCCTAGCCTATATAAATACAATAATCTAACTTGCCTAAGTTATCCAAAAAAACCACTGTCAGCGCAAGAATGTTTTAAAAATTTTTCGAAATTTAATTTCCTATTCGCGCCAAACGTCCGTACATCTCCACAAAAGCGCATTGATCTAACAGCCACTTGGATTTTTGCTTTTTCTCCAAAGTCCAGTCGACATCAAACAGCCCGTCGTGATCCCTCATTTTATACCATGCGCGGTCTAGGTTTTTCGCAAAAATGTCCAGATACTTTCTATTTCCATCCTGTTCAAATAAACTGATATATCCTCTCATCATTACAGCATGAAACCATACATTACTATTCTTTAACACTGGAAAAGTATCTTGGTCCATGGACTGAAAAAAATACGCTAGACAAGCTTTTGCCAGCTCTTGGGCATCGACCAGATATTTTTTTTCCTTGGTAAATTTGTAAAGCAACGCTGCTGCTTGCAACATCTGTCCAGCATTATAGGAATACTTGGCTTTACCAATATTTCCATTGAGCTGAATATTATCCCAATACAGCTTGTCCGCAGGATCTTGCAGTCCTGCCTTTGTCCATTCATATAAATGTCGCGCTTCATTCAGATAGTCTTTCTCCTGAGTAGCTTCAAATAGCTTTAGTGCAAACACTGCCGCAGGAGCATTGGAACAGGTATTTTTAGATTCCTTTTTCTGTTCACACCAATAGATTCCACCACCGAGCTTGTCGTCCGCACCGCTTTTTACAAAAGCCCAGATCTCTTTCGCATGCTTGAGATAATCGACCTTTTTTGTCTGCAGATAACTATCGGTAAAGTCAATACCCAACCAGACGTTATCATCATAAAACCGGTCTGATGCCGGAGCAGAATTGATATAGGAAGCATAACCAACGGGCTCCCTGGAATGATCCCTATATTCCATTAATCCTGGTAGCACGCGCTGGTCAAGGATCTTTTGATAAAGGGCTTTGTTCTTTGGGAGCTCCATCAATGTATTTACAGCGGAAAAGCTCCCCGAGAATGGCCATAGGTAGGCATATTTCTTTTGCACGGTCGCCTGTTCGGAATTATCAAGATAATCCGCTTTAAAGGTCTCGTCGAAGGGATATTTCTCGGTCAACAGTTGATTTTTGGTATTTCCATACTTAGCGTAAACAATAGCTAACGTTCTTTGGGCACGTTCGGCAGACTGTCCTTTATTGAATTGTCCATAGCCTGTTAAATAGCATAGACCCGACAGCAGCACAGTTGTCGTTATCTTAGTGATTTGTCTCATCAGCATATGTATTTTAAGAAGCCCCCGGAACCTTTTGGGTCACGAAGGTTTCTTTGTGTTCATTCCATTATTTTAATTTATTTTCATAGCTTGCCAATCCTTCAAAAAGCATCGCAGCACTTGCATAGGCAGTAATTTCACTATTGCCAATAGGTGGTTGCGCCCAGGATGGACCAAAGAACAGCGTCGGTAGACTTGTTCCCTTGGTCCAGGCAATTTTACCATTATTGACCAGAAATTTCTCAAACTTACTGCGGTAGGCTGCATCAATTCCTTCCTGATTTAAATAGTCTACAAAATATCGTATAAATATCCCTTTAAACAATGCGCCGTCGCCGCTTCCCTCGTCGCGCAAAATATTATTCCCGCCATCGATACAACGTGTGATTGTGTAATAACTAATTTTTTGCGCATCAACCAGATAAAGCTGATCTTTAGTAATCTTAAAAAGCTCCACTGCGGTACCAAGGAACGTCCCCTGATTATAAGTCAGTGTTGTCATATCCACATTACCTGTCTGACCATTAATATTGTCATAAACGGCGCCCGTTGATGGATTGTACAGTGTTGCTTTTTGCCATTCGTAGATCTTCTTGGCCCAGGTCAGATAGTTTTCATCTTTTGTCAAACGATATAGTCTAGCTGCCAGAATACTAGCTGGCCCATTCGAGCAAGCATTTTTGCTATAGCGCATATCTTTCTTCCAAGCCAATCCACCGCCTGCATATTGCTCATCCCATGCGCCAGCAATATCTGTCCATAAAAGCAATACCGTGTCGAGGTATTTTTGATCCTTGGTAATTTCATATAAGCGCAATATGGTCAGTGCATTCCATTCCATGTCATCATAGAATACGTTATAATAGGTATTCCCATTTTTGATCTTCACACCTTCAAACCATTTGCTGAAATAGGCACTATATCTGCTGTCCTTCGTTCGTAGATAGGCATCGATAACAACATCCATCGCATGTGCATTGGGCCAATATTGAAATCCCAGATCGGATTGATTGATCGCATTGTTAAAATACCCGGACTCATTCCAGAATCCGGCAATCATCTTATCGGAAACCTGCGTTGCAATAGTTGTCCAGCTTTCCTGTACAGTGTCGTCATAGGGGTAGCTGTCCTCAATCTTGGTGCATCCTAAGAGTAGAAACAATAGGGATGACAGTATAATCATTTTATTCATCGGGTCTCCTCCTTTAATTTGGTACGACAGTATGCGTATAGTCTTTGTCGCCTTGTAAAATCATCGCTATTTTTGTTGGATGGCCGTCTACTGCATCCGCAAATTTCCATTTATCGTCCCATTGTGAAAGATTGGGCAATATTCGGACGAAATAATAAGAAGGAGCTGATGAACTATTGGGCGGACTGTCCGTCCCGTTTTGAGTTCCCAACTGTAAGGTTTCAGCCTTTCCGGCCTTGACGGTTTCCATTTGGAACTTATAACGTTGGTCACGGCCCCAACTTTCCTGTTTAAAATTGATGATACCTGTTGCAGACCAAATTCCCTTACCTTGATAAGGTAGATCCAACACCACAGCTCCGGATGGAGAAAAATAAACGCCCATGTTTTTGATCTCTGTGTAAGTAACTGCTGCCACATTGAAATCAATTCGAATACGATATACTGCTGTCTTGGCAATGCTGTTACTTCCGGTTTCACCTTCTTTTATTTTGGTTTGATCTTCCGAATAGAAAACACGTCCCTCAGCAGACTTGCGATCCGTAAAGGTGTATTTTTTTCCGGCTTCCAATTTTGTAAAGATCTCATATTCACCATTACCTACCAATTTAAAAGGTAAAGATGCGGCAACATCCGTCCCACCCTCAGTCGCCTCTCCAGTGATAAATAATTCATCGGGGATCTCTGCAAAGCCTTCCAGTGTTTTGATATTCAATACTTTCTTTGCTTTGCTCAATACCCGTTTCATTCCACGGATAGCATATACGGACCAGATCACATCGCCACTCTCACCAGGGTTAATCCCAGCTTTCGTTGCTACCTGATTCAATATTTTGTGACTAATATTGGCGCCGTTTGAGTTTCCATTATTATCCGACGTGACTGTATAAAGAGGCTTGCTAAAATCGCCATCGAGCTTATCAAAAACAACTTCATATTGAGCTGCCCCACCATCGGCCACCAATGCCGACTCCCATTCAAAATACAGCGCTGCTGAGCTGGAACTTAATAATTTGACAGCTTTTCCATCTGCAGGGGCATATAGGTTCTCAACAGCCGACACCTCTGCGTCGGCGTATTTCATATCGTCTTTTTTACAGGAAACGATGCTCGCAGCCAATGCGACCATTGCTATAACTTTAAAATACCATTTCATGTCTATATCATTAATTTATGGTTCGAAACGTACATTTTTTAATGCGTCGTTTGCGCTAGTTTTTGAATTAAATTTAGTTTGAGTAGCCCAGATTGTTAGGCAATAAATTTTTATTTAGATCGATCTGAGTTCGTGGTATCGACCAGAGATAATCTCTACTTTCATCAAATCGGCGGATATCCAGTTTGATATTACTATTGTTACCACCATATTTAGCACCCAATACCTGGCCGTCCAAATAGGTTTTACCAGCTTTCCAGCGCATGATATCATAGTAACGCAATCCCTCAAGAGCAAGCTCACTTCGCCGCTCATTTCGGACAATTGTTTTCAGATCCCCGGTAGTCGGAAAGTCTAACGCTTTTGAAGCTTCAAAACCAGCCCGCTGACGAATAGGTCTGATCGTCATGTCCCATACTGCGGCATTCAGTTGTCCCAGTGCTTCTTTTGCTTCTGCATACATCAATAAGATATCGGCGTACCTAAACATGATGATGTTCAATCCTGCATCGTATTTTACCGTTGCTGTTACATCGTAGTATTTCTTTACGTAATACCCTGTGGCGGAAGCGTTGGCACTTGCACCCTGATATTCGTCGAGCCGTTCCTTATCTGTTGTACCAGAGCCGGGTTTGATAAAGATCTTACGTGTTGTACCGTCAAAATCAGTCCATTGCCCACCATGAAAAACGATGGTTGCGGCCATACGTGGATCGCGGTTGACATAGGGATTATTGTCGTTATATTGCGGATCCGTAGCAATGGTATTTCCGCCCAGTGTCAAATAATTATCGACCAGACTTTGTAATGGTGCATAACCATTTAAACGTGCTTGAGCAGAGATTGGTGCTGCATCATATAACTTATTCCAGGTTTTTAATAAAGGTACATAGGCATAATCCAGAATAACCTCTGAATTATATTCATTGGCTGCAGTAAACAACTCCGGATAACTGCGGAATAAAGCGTAAGTGCCAAATTCCGTTTGTTTTTTCATCAGATTTTCACAGTATTCCAATACTTTATTCCAGTTGCTTTCATAGAGATAGGCCCGGGCTTGAAAGGCTGAAGCGGCCCCCTTGGTAATCCGGCCACGGTCGTCTACCGGTAAAGCATCTCTGTTCGGTAGATCGGCCATACATTGATCCAACTCCTGATGGATAAATGCCATAATAGTCGCTTTTTCTGTCCGAGGAAGAGTCTTAGACTCTTCCAGTGAGATATCTTTCGTGAAGAAAGGCACAGCGCCATAGAAATTAACAAGTCTAAAATAGAGAAATGCACGGATAAAGCGTACCTCGGCGATACGGCGTTTTTTGAGCGCCGCATCCATTCCGGGTACACGCTCTACATTCTCTAGATAGACATGGCAGGTCTTAATACCACCGTAAAGATCGGACCACTCTGCCCCAAAACGGCCCAGTGTTGGATCGGCGGTTCCATTACGAATTGCGCGCTGGTCTGTGTTTGAGCGCCCCTCAAAAATATTATCACTCAGGGCTTCATCATTCCACATACGATCTGCTGAATACAGCTGATTATAGGCCATATTGACCATTTTTTCGGCGTTGTCTGGATAGTCCCAAAAATTTTCATCGGTAAAGCGATCTGTTGGCAGCGTATCCAACTTATTACAGGATGTTAATTGGAGAATTGCCATTAAACTCAAGCCTCCAATAAGTATCTTATATAGTTTCATTACATAAAAGGTTAGAATTGAATATTTAATCCACCGCCATAGTATTTCAACGTCGGATAATTGCGGGCACTATTGGCCGAACCACCCATGTTAGAATCAAATTCGGAGGATTCGGGATCTATCCAGGAGTTTTTGCTCAAAGTCAGCAGGTTTTGGGCATTGATGAAAAAGCGAACACGCTGCAATCCCAATTTCGACACGACTTCTTTGGGTAACGAATAACCTACCTGTATATTTTTCAATCGAGCGTATTTCCCGTTGAAAAGATAGAGATCAGAATCTTTCCCAAAGTTGTTGGTCGATGCTGTTGATCCATTTGCAGTCAGTCGGGGCCAGCGTCCATCAATATTGGTCGGCGTCCAGTAATCGAGTTGATGCTGATAAATGGTATATGAATAATTCTGATGAAATGGTTCGATCAATTCTCCCCGGATCATCATATCGCGCTTGCCTACCCCTTGCCAGAACATACTAAAATCAAAATCTTTATAATTCAGGTTATAGGTTAGACCAAATGTAAAGCGGGGGAAACCATTGCCCAACACAAAGCGGTCCCGTGCATCGATAATTCCATCGTTATTGCGGTCGACATACTTTACATCTCCGGGGCGCAGATCTGCTGCCGTAATACCGCTCGGCAAGGCCGAAGTTTCAATATCCGTTATATTTTGAAAGAATCTGGCCATCTTGTACCCATAATAGGAATTATAGGGTAGCCCAACACGCGTTAATTTAGTAATGTTATCGACTGTCGAAATACGGTCATCGCCGGGCATCGCAATAATCTTATTGTGACTATCGCCCATATTCGCATTGATCGTATGGTGGAAATCGCCTGTTGTAGCCCGGTAGCTAAGGTTGATTTCCCAGCCCTCATTGTTCATTTCACCTAAATTCTGATTTTTTAGGGAGGTTCCGAATGTGGAAGGTATTTGAGGCGACATCAAGATATCAACTGTACGCTTTTTAAAATAATCGAAACTGGCCGTTAATTTATCATGAAAGAAGGTGGCGTCCAACCCAACATTGAAATTATAGGTTTTCTCCCAGCGTAGATCCAGGCTGGCATAATTAAATCCCGCAGCAGAAACAGGTTTGTTGTTAAATCCATAACTGTTCTGATAGGATTCATAGGTAAAATAATACGCATAGTCGTCTACGGCCTGATTGCCAAGAACACCATAGGTAGATCTGATTTTTAGGCTACCGACATGTTGTTTATACCAATTCATAAATACTTCGTCGGATGCCCGCCATCCGAGGGATCCCGAAGGAAAGAAGCCCCAGCGATTAGCTTTCGAGAACTTAGAAGATCCATCGTAGCGAAAGCTAAATTCGGCAAAATACTTACTTGCAAAGTCGTATCCGGCACGACCGAAGATCGAATTGATACTATTTTGCAGTGTCCCATTTGGTGTCACACGGGCACTCACGGGATCGATAACTGTCCCTGTCGTAGGTGTGCCGAGGACAGGATCAGTAAATTTCATTTTCAGTTCGTTTTGTCGGCGTGTATAGGATTCGTTGGATGCTCCAAACAGACCTGATACATGATGGCTGCCAAAATTTCGGTCATAATCCAGAAGGAGTTGAAAGTTTAACAACGAGGCTTTTTCGTTAAAATCTTCGGTATTGCGGTCTGAATTGACGTAGACCTGAGGTTGCGTGGCATCTGGACTGGAATATAATGGCACCTGGATTCTACGGATAGAACGGTGATCGGCATAGATGTCCGCTCCGAAGATACCACGCAGTTTTAAACCTTCGAACAGTTTTGCTTCGAGATTCAGGTTGATATTAAAATAGTCGTTATCATTTTTAATATAGCCGCCTTCATTCAGTTCGGCCAGAGGATTTTGATCTGTAAGTGCATTGTTGACAAGATATTTTCCATTATCAGCCTGCATGCGATAGTAGTAATAAGGCGGAAGTCTGGAAGCATTGATAATGGCACTTCCGGCCGTGTTGCTCATGTTGTTGTTGCGGGTATAGGCTAAGATTGAGGTCAATTTAAAACGTCCGATCTCTGTACTGAGGTTGCTCCGCAAATTGTACCGCTTAATGCCAAAGTCCTGTCCGACAAAGTTGCTGGGCTGATTGTAAAAGCCGCCGGAAAATAAATAGGAACTTTTATCTCCACCCCCGGCCACACTGATATTATATTTTTGCTGGAAAGAGTTTTTCATGATTTCCGGCAAGTTCCACCGCTCGATATCCTGATGGGCATATAAGTCTGCAATAGCCTTTGGTGAAAACTGCGGATCCATTCCTGAGTTGGTCAGTGCAAGATTACGAAGGGTCGCATTTTCATATCCTGCAACAGGTGAAAATAAAATCTTAGGTTCTTGCACGCCCCACTGGGTGCCGACAGTCACCGCAGGCCGCTGATTTTGGCGTCCTCTTTTGGTGGTTACCAAAATAACGCCATTTGCAGACCTCGAACCGTATATAGCCGTAGAACCGGCGTCTTTCAATACCGACACCGTTTCGATGTCATCCGGATTGATCTTATTGAGTGTTCCGCCTTCTGTAATAATTCCATCGATCACCACCAGCGGCGCATTACTGTTTATGGTAGATATTCCACGAATATTGATATTCATCGAATTATCATTGGGGTCCATGCTTTTCTGTTGGATGGTCAAACTGGGTGAGGCTCCTTGAAGGGCTTGCGTTACATTGCCTACAGGTCGGTTTTCGAAAGTCTTCGCACTGATCTGGTCAACGGCCCCAACAACACGCTGACGTGTCGTGGTACCATAGCCGATTACGATAACTTCTTCGAGCTGACTGTTGCTATTTTTCATGATCACATTGAGCTGCCCCGATCCATCGGTCCCCAGGGAAGACAGTTCTCCGCTCAATGCATCATAACCAACAGAGGAGAATACCAAGGTTGCTTTGGGTGAAAGATTTGTGAGGGTAAATAGACCATCACTATTGGTGGTAGTACCTATAGATTCATTTCCTTTGACCCGCACAGAGACATTTGCGAGCGGTTCGCCACGTTCATTGGTCACACGTCCTTTTACGGGGACTTGATTTGGGGTAATCGTAAACTCCATCGGTACGGACGTTATGGAAGCTTTTGGCTTATCATAAATGACCACAGTCTTATTATCCAACTGGTAGGACAAGGGCTGATCTTTAAAGATCTGGTCTAATACATCCGACAATTGACGGTCCCTAACTTTTATGTCAACAGGCTTCGCGTTTACCATCTGCCGTTCAGTGTACAGAAAATTGTATCCCGTCTGAGATTTGAGTTCCCTAAATATTTTCTTAAGGCTCATGTTGGAGTATTCTAATGTTACCTTTTGTGCAAAGGTGGTAGCGCTAACCTGCATAAAAGTAACCAAGATAATTATGGTTGTCAATCGCATAATAAGCCATAGTTTACGGAATAGCAGATACGCTATCTCCTTTTTTCTGATATAATTTTGATACATTTGTAAGGTTTATTTGCAGTGTATTCGAGTCGTCCAAAACAGAAACATACTGCAGATTGGATAGTTAAAATTTAATTGTCCCAAACGGCAACCGAGCTCCTTCAGGATCTTGGTTGCTTTTTTATACCCCCCTTCGTGGCTATTCGTTTTGTCGTTTTTTGTTCATCGGTTCGTTTATTTAGGTTATTGTGTCATTAATTATTTAGCGGATTATTACGGCAGTACATGTATTTTTTTTCCGTCGATTCTGAAATGAACGGCACCCGTTTTTTCGAGCAGGCTTAAGACTTTTTGAACATCATCAAAACGCGATATTCCGCCACCAAATTTCTCGGTCGTTTTTTTACCTTGATAGATGACCTCCACATTATACCAGCGTGCCACCTTGCGCATGACACTTTCGATATCATCTCGCTCGAACATAAATTCGTTGTTTGTCCAGGCAATAACCGGCGCAGTATCTATTGGACGGGATCTTAGCACCCCATGAGCTGTAAGGCTCGACTGCTCACCCGGTGCTAATAACAATTTTTGACTGTGGGAACTGACCTGTACACGACCTTCCAGTAGGGTGGTCTGTACCGCCGATTCGTCGGCATAACTATTTACATTGAAATGGGTACCGAGCACTTCGACCTGCTGATCTGCTGCCTGCACAATAAAGGGGTGTTTGGAATCCTTCGCTACTTCAAAATAAGCTTCACCGGTCAGTGTGACAGTTCTGTTTTTTTGATTTGCAAAACGAACCGGATAGCTGAGCGAAGAAGCCGCATTGAGCCATACTTGTGTACCGTCAGGTAGCTTAATCCGATAGGTTTCTCCTTTGGTTGTCGATAAGGTATTTTGCTCGATTTCGCCCTGCGAATTATCGCTGACTTCGTAAATCAATTGGCCATCTGTTGTTTTAGAGATTCTTATACCCGATTCTTCCGCAATCCGACCGTTTTGTGTTTCATGTAGATGAATCTGCTTGCCGTTGGCCAGCGTTAAGGTCGCCGATTGTTTTCCGGGTGATATCACATGTTGTGCAGCTTGCGGAGATACGTTTTTAGTTTCAATGGTAAGAAACCAGCGACCAATAAATAATAGTCCGATAACAGCAGCTGCGCTTGCGCCAATACGTTTCCAAGTCCATAGCGATTTTGTTTTTGGTTTATTGATCTGGAGATGCAATTGGTCCCAGGTATTATCCAGTACGGCCAATAAAGTTGGATCGTCCAACAGATGTTGATCGGCGGGATCGTCCAAAACCTCCTGGATGAGTTCTTGAAGTAATATTTTATCCCTGCCTGATTTTACATAGGACAAAAACGCACGGGAATTTTCTTCGCTAAGTTTTCCCTGTATATATCGCCTTAACGTATATCGAAGTGTTTTCTTTTCCACAATTGGTTATCCTCTTTTCAGCTAATACACTTCAGCGGTAAACGTCATCTGCTCTACCTGCAAATTTATTTTACTTTTTTTCTGTGCAATGAAAATTAGATGCGTTAATGCTGTTGGAGAAGTATAAAAGAAATAATGAGCAATGTGGATTTATCCAGGATCCCATGCTTCTCTTTGATATATTTTGTAGCTTTTACGATGTGGTCGTTGATGGTGGATGTCGATATACTCAATAAGTCGCTTACTTCGGCGTAGGTTTTGCCCTCAATTTTACAAAGTTTGTAGATCAATTTGCGTTGTGGCGGCAGCTGGTCAATGGTCTGAGACAACCATTCTTCATATTGCTTTTCATAGAGTTCTTCTTCGACGTGACTGTATAAGGCTGTATTGTGAAGGCTAAGATATGCCTGAACTTGTTTTTCGAGGTTATTTCGCCGGATAAAATTATAGACAGTATATTTGGCGATCTGGAATAGATAAGATCGAAAAGACTGCTCGGGATCAATCAACTCCCGTTTATCCCATACTTTAATAAATACTTCTTGTAATAGTTCGACTGCGTCTTCTTCGGACTTGACCATCTTACGGATGTTGAGATAAATACGCCCGCTATACCTACTGTAGACCTGCCGAAAAGCACTCTGGCAGCCAGAACGCAGGGAGATCAAGACAGACTTCTCTTCAGTATCGTCGTATTTTTGTGCGTACATTGTCACGTTTTACCCTTTCATTACTAGCAAAGATTGCTATTTGTTTATAATATCCGGTTATTGATCTCCAATCTTAACATTTGCTTACAAGCTAATAAGCGTCACAAAAAACAATTACATGATGCAGGAATATTTTATAAGTTGGTCTTTCACGCACTGTGTCTAGTAATTTGTGGATTACTCCCTTAATCTGGTTACGAACAAATATAATAAAACTAAAACGGTTTTGCTTTTTTTAATAAAAATTTAAAACGATTAACAAATTTTGATTTTTCTCAAACATGCATAGCAGGAATTCATCCGGCACATAAAAAGGAGACTACGATTTTACTTCGTGTCTCCTTCATAGCCCAACAGTACCTGTCGAAGCTTTTCTTCAGACCTCCTTCCCACGCTTACTAGGGCAATAGGTGAGATCGGCCCCATCGCCAAAGAAGAAACAGGAGCAAGGCGAAGCCCATGATCCAAACCTGCTGGGCAGAGCGCATTTGGATGCCGCTTTTTTCATGGCTGACCTGCTTTTGTTTTTCCTGTTGCCTTTTTTCAGCCAGCTCCAGTACCTGTTTACTGACTCTTTTGGCTGACTCATGCAATACTAAACCTCCCGACCGGGCAGACAGACCACTATCGGGATAGAAACGAAAAGCACTGTCCGTCCAAAAGTACCAAAGGCGGGAAAGCGTATCCTGATGGTCAGAATAAAGCCTTCGGAGTTGCTCGGTATACTGCCGCCGCGTATCCGTTTCTTGTTGTTTCTGATATTTTTTATTTTCGTAGATCTTACAGGAGACCAGCAAGGATAAGAGTCCCCCATAAAATATCACCTGGCATAGCCTTGTTTTCATCCTTCCTCCTTTCAGTCCAGCCAATTTGAAAACGCATAAATAGTAGTCAAGGGACGCCGCTTGGACAATACACGATTATCCACATTTCCTTCCACAGTCAGGATCCAATTACCCTCCTTTTTGCGCACAATCCCTACATGATTGATACGCTGGAGACTGGAGCTATAGATCGCAAAGAGATCTGCCTGTCGGATGCTACCCTGCGCGATCTGTGCAGCTTTATACCGACGCGCCAACGGAAAAAGTGCCGGACTCCAGGCATTGCGCGGAACAGCAAGGCCCGCCTGGCCATAACACCAGGAGACAAAAGCCGCACACCAGGCATGGCCCTTTCCAAGACCAGTATACGCTAGGTATTCCTCGACCCGCTTGCCATCGTTATTGCCTCTGGCTTCCTGCACACCAATTTCGTGTACCGCAATATCGACAATGCGTTCGCGTACACCCGAACAGGCGTAGCGTTTCACTGATGGGTCATGCACCTGCTCCAGCCCAGAGCTGGTATTTGGGAGCTCAGCATAACTGCCTGACTGCTCCTTATCGGCTATAGCAGCATTGCCAGCACCGCCAAGAAAGAAAACAGCGACAGAAAGAAAACCGAAAAATAAATAACGCATTGTTGCCATGATGTCAATTGATTAAAGTGAACACTAAATTGCTGACGAAAGAGCTTAAAAGGCTGCCAGAGGATCTCCTGTAGCCAAAAGCAGCAGTAGATAATCAATAGTGCCGCCAAAACGGCAAAGAACAATACCGAAAGAATACCAATATCCAATACCCCTGCCGTGGGATCTATCGCTTGCAACAGAAAGCCTGCAGCAATAAAAAATACCATAAGACAGACCAGACTAATGCCCAGTACCCATCTCCCTGTCAAAGGCCAATAGATATCCTCGATATCTGCGACCAATTGTTGTTGTACTATTTTCATTTGTTTGATTTTAAATTTTACCTAATCGAATCAATTCGTTTAAAAAAAGAGCTGCTCCCGAAAGAGCAGTCTCCATAAATCCACACAGCTAGGTGAGCACAAATTCACCTAAATACTGGCTGCTAGATGTCATCACTCCGTCCCGATGGATGTTAAATGTCCAGCCGACTATTGTCTTACCGGTATAGCTGTCTGGCAGCGTAATATCCATTGCGGCATCAAGTCGTGTTGCACCTTCAAATGCAAAAAAGAGGTTTTCTATTACGTCGTACAGAATCACAAGGACCTGATCATCATCAAACGCATTGAAGCGGTTTCCGATCGGATCCCAGGTCAAAGACAATACCTTCGGAAAAGATTCAACTGTCTGCAACCCTACCAGAGCGGCCAAACCGCCGCTTGCGATTTTTACGACACTATAGTCGACCGTAAAATTGGGATAAGCCCCTTGAAACGCATTATTGATAAATTCTTGGAAAGCTACATTGTAGCCCGTTTTGTTTCTTTGTTTGCTGTCCGAAAAACCCAGCATCAGGATATCTTTAATGGATTTGAGAAAACTGGTTGTCATCCCAAATTTCATGCGCTGTGCCAGCTGGTCTTCCGATGCGGCCTTTGAACTTTTCTTTGGAAGCGAGCGTACATAGTCTATACCCCGCCAGGAAGAACCTACGATGTTACCCACTTTACCCTGGTATGATCCGTGAATTCCTTTTATAAATCTTGCCATACTATTATTTTTTTAAAATATTTAACCATCATGTGGCGCTGCAGGCAGCCACGATATCGATATCATGACACTAAGGTAAAGTGCTTTAGAAGCGCGGTTGGCCAAATGGCGCCATCTTGCGCCATTTGTCTGAAAATGCCATTTATGGCGACATAAAAACCGAGCTATAGGTCGGAAAATACCGTATTTTCGGGGGGTGTCGATACAGACTCACGTGCTTCTCGCTTCGACATTCTTTGTCAGTTTGTGGCTATTTTTAGGCCGTCCAAAGGCTGCTGCATTGCCAATATGACAAGGTCTAAGCAGATAAACAGCAAAGAATAGGCAGAGAAATGGCAAAGAAACACCAAAGAACAGGCAAATAAATACCAACGGATAAGCAAAGAAATATCAAAGAAAGACTAAAGGATAAGCAATAAAGTAGCCTAGTATAGGTAAGCTATCAGTAAGGAAACAGCAGGTCAGTATACTAGCAATACCAAATCAATACGCCACAACAAGTAAAGAATTGGCCATAAATCAGCAATGAAAAAAGAGAATAAAAAAAGGCCAACCTTTTCATAAAAGATCAGCCTTCTAAAGACCAGAACTCAAATTAGTCCCTTAGCGATACTCCGCTTGATCGCATCCTGTAGATCCTCTTCGCGGTAGTAATGTTTGTTACCCAGATAAATGGGCTTAAGGACACCTGATTTCACCCAGCGGTTGTAGGTTCGTTCGGAGATGCCTAATCTTGACACCACAGCCATGCGGGTCATCAATTCGTCCACATTCCAACCTTTATCTTGCTTCCCCTTGGGAAGTAGATGATGGGCCGTAAAGGACAATCTTTCGTTGATTTCAGTCAACAAGTCAACAATTTTGTCTAATTGTTTCATACATAATTTCATTGGTCAATACCATGAAATGAGGGCAGCCCTACCCTTTTATCTATTGTTCTGTTTATAGGCCTCATATTGATGCCTAAAATTATCTTTAAAGTATCTTGTCATAACAATGCGGAAGCCATTCCTTGGTTTTACCAGATACAATTCATCCGGACGCACAAGATCAACCATGGCCAAATTCA
Source organism: Sphingobacterium sp. UBA7038 (assembly GCF_002494055.1). Classification (NCBI taxonomy): domain Bacteria; kingdom Pseudomonadati; phylum Bacteroidota; class Sphingobacteriia; order Sphingobacteriales; family Sphingobacteriaceae; genus Sphingobacterium; species Sphingobacterium sp. UBA7038. The sequence goes on along the minus strand of NZ_DLAV01000015.1, from coordinate 12,837 downwards.
CCAATGTATTATTCCGTGGCCGGGCAAACCGGTCTGACGGAAGTTCCGATTGCAGATCGTTCAGAGTTCCCCTAAATTGATATTCTTCTTTTTCCAAAAAAATATCAATTGTATTATTCTCCACACTAGCATAATAAATTTGCTCCACTGCGATGTCAATCATTTCGCCTTCCAGACTCTTTATTTTCAAACTTTTTACATCCCTATTTTTTCTATCCGATTTCCTATCCACAATTTCAATTACATCTTCCATTTTGGATTTTAACGCATTGAAACTAATCTTCTTACTGAAATAGGTGCAGAACCCCGCTTCGTTAGCTTTAAAAACATAATCTGTGTGTGCCGAACAGGCCACCATTACCGGTGGGTTGGGGATGAGTTTCGACAATTTTATACCATCTATTTCTCTATCGCTGAGATCCATATCAAGCATCAAAATATCGACCTCATTTTCTTTTAAATAAGTGATGGCCTCTATCGGATTTTCGATAATCTTAATCTCATCGTTGATAAAAGGAAGTTCTTTAAGCGACATCAATACATACACCAAAGACTGTGGCATATCGTCAACAATTAATAGGCGGTAATTTAGTTTGTTCATATTAGTTCAAAAAGTTTAGTTTCAAGTGCACAGAAAAAATGCCGTCATCCTGCTTCGCTTCCATCGATGAGGTATAATCTACGAGGGCTAACTTGGCCTCCAACAGCGCAAAACCTGTCCCCGAATGAACGAGTCCTTCTTTTGGCGACCAACTGTTGTGACAGTTTACAACGAGGCCGGCTGCCGTATAGCTAATTTTATAGGAAACAGGATATTCGACCGAAATATTGGCATGCTTTAGGCAATTCTCCAGCGGAAAGAAGAGCACACCTGTCGGAATATCCGGATAGCGGATATTGTCGTCGCTCTCACGGCTATATAATACAGTTCCCTCCCCATAATACATTTTTAACAGCCGCACAAAGCATTCCAGATGATCCACTTCATCCACCACTGTAGCCGTTTTCTTGAGCTGTTCCACTTCTAACAAGTAAGCTAAAAATTGAATAATATCACGTTTTGCCGTTTTGTCTTTAGGGACGTCGTTAATCAGCATTTCACCAAATTTATTGGCGAAAACCGAGGTCAGAAAATGCGAGGTATATTTTATTGCCACGGCGCGGTCGCGGTATTGTTTTAGATCTTTGTTGAGCTGGCGCTTGCTTCTTACCAAATAGATTGCGCCATAAGTCAGACAGGCGAATATCGCAAATAAATTAGCCGTCATATAACCAGAAATGAGTCGCGCGCGAAATGCAACATAATTTTCAGGTAAGCCAACTTCAAAGAAAACAACACCCAACCGTGGAAGAAAACTATGCACCAAAAAATCTATGAAGGGAATAAACGTGAACGTGAGGAAAAGATAGATTATCGCGTTTACCACAATTTTAAACAAGCTTCTACTCCAAGCTTGCAGGATCAAATAGGAAATCAATATACTATAACCCAAATACAGCGAAATGACAATACTAATTTGAACCAAAGGAATATGATAGTCATCACGAAAGTAATTTAGTCCGCCTATGATCGTAAACAGAACTACGAAGCAAAAGAAATGCAAAGACGGTAAAATATAAACGTTTTTCATGATGAAAAATACAGTATAACTACCTGAATTTACTTACATTTTATTTTTACAGGAATTTGTAACAAAAATATTTCCTATTAAAACAACCTTTCCTTCCATTTAATTTCAGTTTAATGCAGGTCTGCTCCTTATCTTTATGAGCTAGCTCCGCTGTATAAGCAACTATATCATAGCAATTCATTTCATGCAGATATCCCCAGCATTCCCATTTCCAGGGCTGGTCGTCTATTTCAATAGCCAGAAAATTATAGAGGCCTTGCATACAGCGGCTGATAAAAAATTCTCGCTGCTCATTTTTATCACGAACAATAGGCGCTCCATAGCTGAGCCGATATCGCTCATCCATGATCCTATGGGAAAGTGGTACAACGGGTACCTTTAGTAGGTAAGCCAATAGGCCAATTCCGGTACGGACATAGATCCGATTGGCCAAAAAATCAATGGCTACTTTTTTATGCCTCGACTCAGATACGCCACTGTTTCCATCTGCAAAAATCAATAGATGCCTTCCCTCTTGAATAGTACTCCTGGCCTTTAATAGTACTGATGGATCATCACTAATCAGGTAACGGAATTTTAATCCCCTTAACCGCATTTCTGTTTGCATTTCCTGCATCTCGCCATTTTGGGCCAGGTATACCTTTTTATCCATCAATATATCGAATTGAATCCCCTGATCGGCCAGCACCCATGGTAATTGTGCATGAAAACCTAAATGGTACAGGCAGATAATCTTAGGGCCTCCGTCTTTTAACACGTTTGGATCTAAAGCACTCCATTGTGCTACTGGGCGGAAAGGCCTGGCAATATGATAAGATTTCCATTGGTCATATAATTGGTAATGATCATGCCAGGCTATAGAGGGCATATAATAATGGAGGTGTGCGGAAAATAGCGCGAAATCCCAGGTATTGTATTTTTTTAACATGAATGATTTAAATTGGTTAATAAAAGGAGCGATGCTTTGGTAAAACTCCGCTCCCTATCGGGTATAAGGCTGCATTTTTTAGATGGTAAAGATCGGACATCTGTCGCCGGTAGACGCTTCCTCAGCGATAAACGGCAACAACTGTTCCCAGGTCAATGTCTGAACATTGTCTTCAATCAGTTCCATACTTTTTAAAATTTGATCATTTTTTGATTCCATTTCATAGTATCTACATGTTACACCATTTTCTGTCGCCGGGTTGTACCCTCCCTCCGCCAGAAATTAACTAGTCCATATTGGATCCAATGGCGCAAATATGTTGGTTAAACAAAACTATCTGAAAAAAAAATGTACATACACGGGAAATAGACAGTTGCAATCCATTTACCACAGCGATATGCTATTTACAGTGCGTAAAATACAGTCAGCCAATCGTGGTAGTCAGTCACAGGCAAAAATCAGTTATGTACAATTTTATTTGGCTCCTTCTAATTAAACTTCATAAAATCATCTTTTAACTATTTATATAACCGAGATGAAAAGAACTTACAAATTTTCTTTAAATGAGGATTTTAGCGCAGTCAACCAACCTCAGCAAACATTTAGTTACCCCATCCGCAATGCAGAGCAAATGCACTGGCAATCTACCGACAACCAGATCAGCGAGCAGATCTTCGATGGGCGGTATGCTTATCTTTATTACTACGAGTACCGGATCCAAAAGGCCATGAACCTGCAGGTTGAGATCACGATGAACGACCTGCATCTCATCTATCCTCAATTAAGTACAGGCCATATTTACGGCAAACGTATGGATCAATCCTTTACCTTCGAACTGTCAGAAGCAAAGGGTGCATATTTTTACCTCGCTAAAGGCTTTTACAACTTACATCTGCCAGTCGGCCATCACATTTTGATTGGCTTTATTGTCGATGCGGGCATGTTCAGACCACCTGTTCTACAGCAATTTTCTTTTATCAGACATCTTATTCAAGCTAAGAAGGAACAGTCTGCGGCAACACTTAAAAGTGCAGACTTTAGGGTAGGCCCGCTAACCATCAAATATTTGCGCATTCTATTTAGCAAGCTTAACCCCAATACGCTCAACAACGAGCATATCCTGCTCAGATATTTAATTTTCCTGGTTCATCTCAGCCGTTTTAAGCTTATCGAGGTAGAGGATCCGATCCTACCTCTCCCACAGAAAGCGAAAGAACTGCTCGACTTGATAGTCTTTCATGAAGGCGCAAAGACGCGCATCCATGAGATTGCTCAGGTCCTAGGTGTCGATCCAGTGATTCTAAGCCGCCAATACCATCAATTTTACGGTATTAGCATGCAAGACGAACGCAATATGCGCTTGCTGGCCTTCGTACAATTAACCATCGTGGAGCATGATAAACTTGGTGCTACTGCAGATGAGACCGGATTTAGCGGTCCGAGCGAACTCAACCGGTTTATAAAGAAGTTGACCGGCAAAACTGCATCGCAGTTTAAGGCCGAAATTGAAAAAAATCTCAAACGCTAAAAATAACCGATAAACTTAAACATGAAATTTAACAACAACAAAAAACTAGGCACTAAAATCACCCAAGAGATTCTTCAGGATGCTTATGAGGCCGTACCGCAACTGATGACCTTGTTGGCTCCGCAAGGCTGGCGAGAAAGTTCCTTCCATCAGGAGCTTATGGTCTGTCGCTATGAGTTCTACCATGAATTTCTCCAAATGGATGACTATTTATCCCCCCGGATCGACGTCAGGCGATCGGAAACGGATCAGGAAATCAGCTCCGAACCACCACTAAGTTTTGATGAATACCTCTACCTCACCTTTCCTCCATTGGGCAATGATCACCTGGAGCTCTTCTATATCCTATCCAGCATATTGATCGAAATTACCTTTAGCTCTGCTCTCTATCGAGACCATGAGTTCGATGTTTACTATTTTGACGAAATGCAATGTGAAGGCATCATGATCCAGTTGGCGTATGTCAATAACCAGGTCGACAAAGAATGGGCTAATATCGCTTTCACGGCCTTTCCGCCACCCTATCTCGATGAGATGGACGTACATCACTGTCTGGAACTTTTGTTTACAATTCTAAAAAAGCATGGCTTTAAGCTGGATTATTGGCATGGTGAATTACTTTACATTGTAGAATTGCAAGATATGTATTGGGCTATTTTGTATGGGGATCTAGACTACGAAGAAAAAGATAGCCGGCGCCAGCAGATCAAATCTGATATCAGCGAAATCCTCGAGCGTTATGACAGCTCCTACATTGATCCGCTTAACCTATCGTCAATTGTCGACCTACTCAACCGACGCTGGGTATGCCCATTTGTATTGGCCTACCTTCATGTCTATGATGAGTTCCCCAAAGGCTACCCCTATCTGCTTTCAGATTATGAAGGCTAATGAAGATCGATATCAAACTTGGCATATCGCTCGATCAAATTTGGCCTAACACTAGGGCGGTATAAGAAGCTAATTTAGCGTTGTAAACTTAGTAAGCAGATGAACAATACAAATAGGCAGATCAGCCAACAAGATTTTCAAATTGGAAAGACCCCTTCGCTGGCGAAAGCGGGAATCCGATTATTGTCGCGATTTGCGATGCTGGTCATTCGCTTTTGCTTAGCTTATTGGAAAGAAATCGCGGTGACTTGTTATGGCTCACTGATGATGGGCCTCTGGATTTTCGTCGCTTACAACAAGCTTACAGGTTTTGAACAAAATATGGAAGGGATGCTACGTCAGCCATTCCCAAGACCTTTTGCCGTGTTCTTGGCATACGCTATACCAGGCAGTGAGCTTATTGCCGCACTATTGATTGGCTATCATCGCACCCGGTTATTTGGGCTGGGATTTTCAGCATTATTAATGACTGCTTTCACAGCCTATGTTGGCCTAGCTATATTACATGTGTGGAGTGACAAGCTTCCGTGCAACTGCGGTCTAATCATTCAGATCGGCTGGAAAAAGCATTTCGTATTCAATGTATTCCTGCTATTGATCAGCAGCTGGGCTTTTGTACTCCAATGGTGGATATTAAAATCCAAACTTAACCCTGATAAAGGAAATAAAATAGATAGCAGTAAAATCACCTGGTCGATCCCAATATGGAGAAATGAAAAAAGGGAAACCCTGCATAGGCTGAAATGTAAGCATACGCATACGAAAGAATAGCACCAAAAGCAACAGCGGATCTCTGATGCAAGGCTATCCGAGTGAAGGGCGCGTCTGCCAAAAGACATGAATTACCCTGTATTCCTGCTGAGGGCTACGGACAGAAAAAATTGGCAGCTACAGGCGGTTAAAAACAAATTATTTACCATTTAAAATTAAGGTTATGAACCTATTAAAAATTTTCAAAGTTAACGTTATGTCGATCCTAGGATTAGGTATCGCAGCGGGTCTAACTGTGTCATCATTAACATCGGCAGGTATAGACAAATCAGAAAAACAAACTGATCCCTATTATCCTATGGTTGCTGGGGTGTATCAATCAACACCTTTGGATCCTTTAAAAGAAGGGGATCTGGAAGATGGCTGGGATTGTATCGAACAAGAAGAACAAATCTGTTCTGGTCAATTCAGTACACCTCCATCGCCATCCAATCAAACTCCGGATGGCAATATCCGAGAGGGCCAGTATGAAGATCATTCTTCAAATTAATAGAGAGGGGCTATCCAACTGGACAGCCCCTTCTATTTTATTGTTACCAGATCGTTCGCTTTACTCATTATATGGAAGTTGAAACTGCAACCGCTCATCATTCAATTTCAATTCATAGATTTCACCATTTATCTCCTTCCTAGCATTGATAAAATATTGTTTATCATTATTCAGCCGTCGCATATCTATCCATCGCAGTCCTTTCCCGATTAAACTTTTACGTCGTTCAGATAGTAAATAATCCAATGTAAATGCGGCATCATCCGCTTCTATATCCACGTAAGTACCAGTTTTAAACCTCGTTTTGAGCAGCCTGTTCATGACTCCGACCGCTTCCTTCCTTTTGCCATTTCGCAACAGCACCTCCGCATAATTCAAATAGTTTTCATCCGTAGACAGACCGGCAAACATTGTCGTTAACTTAGACCCGCTGTAAGACCCTTTAAAGCTATACCCATTATTGCCGTTGTCCTGGTAGTAAAGTGCTTTACGTAAATCATTTGGAATGTATGAATCAATAAATTCTCTGTTCACCCTTATTTCAGTATTACTATAGGATAGAAATAAATAGTTGATCAATGGGCTATAAAAAATCCATTCTTCATTGCCCGTACCCGACGGATAATCTGTTGGAAATGGTCTTTTAGAAGTAGCTGAAAGCGAATTGTAGTCGATCAGTTTACTGTATATTGCATTTGCCTTTCCCAGATAAATTTCAGCTTGAGCATAGTCCCCCATAACGAGGTAAACTCGTCCCAACATAGATAAAGCAGCTAGCGCCGAAGGCCTTGTTTTTATATCTTGGCTCCTAGGCAGTTTCTTTTCAGCTTCCAATAGATCATTAATAACTTGACCATAAGCATCCTCAAGCTTATAAACAGGCCTAACTGCGGTTATATCACTTTGAAGTGGTATGGGGATCGCATCCTTGGTCCTATTTTCCTCCGCGTAAATCGGGGCAAATTCCTGCAACAGGCCAAACAGCGCATATGCCCTAAAGAACAAAGCCTGTCCTCTGATCTGTGATGCAGCCTCCGAGTTATCGCCCAATGTTGCCAAACCATCAAGAACAATATTGCTATAAAAAATCTGCTCATAGGGTATTTTCCAATCCGAACTGACCAGCGCATTAGTGTTATGTAATTGCCAGGTACAGGCTAATCTGTTCAATTCGTCCAAACCTGTAAAACCAGCTGCTGTAATATAAAAATCGTCACTCGCGATCTGTCCCAGTCCGGGAGTCCTATTCATGATCCCATTATTATCCAAGAGTAGCTGGAAATCTTCCAGCGTATTGGGCACCAGCAGTTTTTGATTACTCTTTTCTTCTAAAAAATCCTTCGAACAAGCGCAAAAGACAAGTAAGGAAAGCATTAAGGTTGTTATCTTTTTCATTGTGTATATTTCTATTTTAAAAACCTAACCGAACGCCAAAAGAATATGTCCGTGGCATAGGACGCTGTCCGATTCCAGCAAAATCTGGGTCTATCTTCTCCTTTGATTTCCGCCAGATCAGACCGAGATTATTGACATAAAATGAGAATTCAACTGACTTTAACCAATCCTTAGCAACAGCCAGACGATAGGATACGGCCAAATCTTCCCAACGGATATGGTCGGCACGCCGGATCAGAGATTCACCATAGAGATACAGGTTATCACGATTCCCATTTGCGGTAGTAGGAACACTCGGGATAGTCGTATGCTGTTCGTCCCCTGGATTTATCCAACGTCGCAAATAATCGGCATGCCTTGATTCGAGACCGTTATCCAATACATTATTATAAGTGTACCGAATTGAGTTTAAACGATAGAAATAGTTCGCCCGGTAACTGATGTTGGTGGTCAGGTTCCAATTCCGCCAGTTAAAGGTATTTCGGAATGAAGCATTTGTCGTTGGCCTTGATGATCCATAATAGAGCAGATCCTCAATTTTAGTTTTCGATATGACCGCATTCCAGTCAGTACTTTGTTCGCCATTTAGTATCCCGATGGGATCTCCTGTCACTGGATCCAAACCCTCTGTATCGAAACTATACATACTATACAGCGGTTTACCTACACGAGGATTTATGCTGGTACCTTGAATCATATTTAAACCGGATATGGTCAGATCCATATAATCACTAACGATATCTTTAGCCTGGCTCAACATCAAAGTACTATTCCATCGAAAAGCTTCATCCACGATAAGTCCATTGAGCAAGAGTTCATAGCCATGGCCTTTTGATGCCGCTACATTGCCACGATATCGGGTCACACCGCTTGATGCGGGATAAGGCGCATCTCCGATCAGGTCAACCCCGCGTTTCTGAAAATAATCGAATGAACCATTGATCCTATTTTTGAGCAGACCAAAATCTATCCCCACATTAAATACCTTCGTCCTCTCCCATCGCAGTTCAGCATTCGGGGGATTTTGGATCGTCGCATAAGGCAATCTTGAAAAAGGAGCCAAGCCCATATAGGATGCTGTCGTGAAAGCACTCAAGTTCCTATTCACATTACCACTGAGACCATACGTTGTCCTAAGCTTCAATTGCGAGAATAGATCAGCCTTGAAAAAGTTTTCTTTGTTAATTGACCAAGCCAGGCCAACAGACCATAGCGGTACACCCTTTTGATTGGTACGCACACCAAAAATATTACTCTGATCAAATCGGGTACTTGCGGTGAGCACATATTTGGATGCAATGGATATGCTTGAATTTTGATAATAAGAAACAAAACGGTCCGTTAACTTCGAGACATCATCTTTGAATGGAATCAGATTGGTACCCGCGGGGTTCACAAAGCTTGGGAAAAGCGTGAGATAGTCCACACTGCTAATCCCTGCCCGCTCTGCATTGTAGCCATACAATCTATTTTGCAAGCCACTGGTTGCTGCCCTGTTTACCTCTGCTCCGACCACCGATTGGATATTAAATATATTTGAGATCGTTTTGTCAATAGTCGCCTGCATCCTAAGTCGGTGGGTGGCCACGGATTGACGCTCTACATCCAATATATTGCCCAATGGAATATTCCGGAGGATTTTTCCGTCATCCAATACCGTAGTAAACTGGTTGATCAGGCTCCTGACGCCATAAGAGTTCAGGCTTTGATTGTCCCGGTCCTCGAGGTCTCTGTCTACGTACTGATAGGAAGTATTGAGCAGCAGCCCATCGATCAGCTTCACGCCAAGATTAAAATCTATACGGTACTCCCTATCCTGACGCTTTTTGTCCCAGAGATCCACTTCATCCAGCGGTCGGTAATACCAATCCAACAGGCCAATATTTTGCTCCATCACGCTATTTAAATAAGTGGCTCTGAAATCCTTGTTGACCACAGCATTATATCCCTGATCATCTTTTAATCTCGCATAGGGGTATAACTGCTTTAGATTTGTCATATAGAGCGTCCCCGGATTCGGCGTAAAAAGATTTGTATTATTTCGGGCGATATTGGCAGAAAAAGTCAATCGATCTTTCCAAAATTTTTGCTCTATAAATAGTCGCCCATTTAATCTTTCAAAGCCATTTTTGACCAAGTTGTCCCTATTCTTATCTACGCCCAGCGATAATAACCAGTTTCCCCCTGCGGTTGCCTTATTTATACTCAACGCATAATGCTGATTGAGCGACTGCTGCTGAAAATATTTGCTCATTTCCCTATCGAGATCAATCTGACCAAGACTTTGCAGCTGCGACTCGAGGTCTTCCTTAGCGAGTAAGCCATCCCGATTGGCGATCAGTAATTCTACCACAGGCGTCAATACAGTTTTATTGGCGTTCGTCTCTTGCGTTTTATATAATCCTTTATCAAACAGCTCCCGTTCGATCTGAATATAATCAGCAGATGAAATGCGCGGTTCATATTTAAGGTTCGGTCTGTCACCGATTGTTGCCTGTGCAGTCAAGTCTATTTTCAGCCCAGACGCTGCACTGCCTTTTTTGGAGGTCAGCACAATCACGCCGTTTGCAGCCCGGGCGCCCCAGACAGATGCAGCCCCTGCATCTTTCAAGATACTGATGGATTCGATATCATCGGGATTGATGCTCGACAGATCACCATCGTACGGAAAATTATCGAGTACGATCAATGGATCAGGTCGCGAAAACAATGTACTCTGCCCACGAATGCTTATCTGCGTCTGATCGGACGGATTACCCCCCGTTTTATTAAATACCAGTCCAGGGACATTATTGGCTAGGCGATCTATAATGGAAGTGGAAACGACAGTTTTCAAAATAGCTTCATCCACTTTGTTTACAGTCCCTGTCAATCTTTCCTTTGAAAGCCTCTGATAGCCCGTATTGATCTGTACCTCTTCTATTGCATTTATTTTGGACACGAGTCTGACCGTATAATTATTCCCGGTGACAGGCAATAAAATGGTATCCGGTTCGTATCCCAATAAGCGTACATAGACAGCCTTATCCTGCGGCCTCAATATTACGGTTGCCTCACCATTGCCATCAGAACTTACCTGCCAGCCCGAGGATGACCGTACCGTCGCCCCCTGTAAAGGTTTTCCGTTTTCCTTATCTCTGACGACAAGCTTAAATGGATTCCCCTCCTGTGCAAAAACTCCACAGGCAGCATACAAGTTCAGGAGAAGGAGACAAATTATTTTATATACATTATTCATGGTTTGCTCCTTTCTCTCTCAGGTCAGTCACTACTACCATTTCTACAGGGCGTCGTTCCAATACAAAGCTGATCCCATAGGGTTTTAGTTTTTTGTTAACGGCATCCATATCCCTCATATCTGTAAAGAATTCGAGATCCACAGCTTCATCACCTTCAATCTCATATTCAAACGGGATTTTGGAGTTTTGATGGAGGTAGAAATTCATTGAAAAGAACAGATCGAAAAGTGAAGCATTCCTTAATGAGCATCCATTCCTATCGACGATATTCCGACGCTTACCACCTTTCGACCGCAATTTGGGGTTGGTAGAATTGCCTTTCATCACCCAGCAGAGGTGATGGACGGATTGGGTATCGATATCCAAATAAGGGAATTGCCGTTTTAGATCCTGTTGCATTGTTTTTCGTAGCTCATTGACCGAGCCTCTGCCTACACTTTCATAACAGAAAAGATGATCTTTACGCCACTGCTTTAAGGTGTCTTCATTCTTCGGAATAGCATACATTGTGCTATCCCCTGTTATAAATTTGATCCTATTTCGGCCAAAGTAGCGATCGGGACGAGAATAGGCTGTTCCCAAAAGAGAAGACAGCGTACCATTAATATAGGTGAGCCTACTCCTACCATCATCCAATTGACCAGCCGCCCTTCCGGCAGGCATCCCGGCTTTATATGTCCCAAATAAGCTATAACTTGTCAGGTCATCGTCCTCTAAGCCATTGTTTGCCTGCAGCATGCTTCTTTTAGATTGATAAGGGATTCTAAAATCTTTTTTCTGACTAAAAGAGACGATACCATTTATCGCATTGTCAATATTTGCTTGGGTAAGCTGATCCCCATTTGAAGCCCCCAGAAATATACCTGAGGTACTGATCCACACATAATGCGGCAACAATTTATGGGGGAATGCCTTTTGCAAGGTTGTCTCATTGTAGACAGTAAAGAGTTTGGTTTTACTCTTATCATTTTGGATACGTCTATCTACAAACTGATTTACCTTTGACAAAGGCTCATAAGTAACAGGAATGATCTGAATATCCTCCTTATTTGCCTGTTGGAGTGGTTCCGTTTTATCCATCATCGCGATACATGGAGCACACCATGTCGCCCAAAAATCAAGAATGATTAGTTTTTTAGTTCTATATTCTTGAAGGGAGATCGTGGTTTTAGCAGTAGCATGATTGGCTACCCCCACTGGATGGTTCCATAGCCATTGGGGAATGCTATCCCCGATCTTAAGTGGTTTAATCAGTTGAAGCCCATCGGCCCCGCTGTCCTTGCGGGGCGTCTGAGCTGATAAACTAAACATAGAAAACATTACAATCCCCCAGATAAGGATTGACAATTTTAAGCAATTCGATTTAGTCTGTTGTAGGCAAGAGCATTGTGTACCAATAGGCAGTTCACTCCCACCCTTGTAAAAATGAGTCATTTTTAAAGGTATTAATAGGGCTGTGACCTGCTTGGATTAGAATTCCTTTTGATACTTACAAACGCATCGCTTTTGCTCCCAAGCCTTGCTTAGGTCACAAATAAAAAAATGATTGATAAATTGTAACCTAAGAGCGTTTGATTGAGATTTTCTAGGTAAATAATAGGGTCGCTACGCTCTTCAAGATTAGAGGAAGTCATCATATGACTTTGCTTGCAGAGCTACTCCGCTGGCCTGATTTTGTTTTTAGTAATTTGTTTTCTGTTCATAACTCGTTTGTTTATTGAAACGAGTCTTGTGGCAAGTGTAGAAACCAACAATGGCGCGGCATCCAACCTACTGTCTACGCGGCCCTGAGAAGCCTATGGAACGAGTAAGCGGACGCCGCGCCATCACCGACGGGCGTTTTGATCCACTTATCGCCTTGTTCCATTTGAAATTTCTCAGGTTTCGTAGACAAGACTCATAAGTGCTACCACCTATTAAGATGGTGCAAATGTATTGTTTTAATCACTTGCGTCCTAAACGTT